>CAYTFC010000009.1:0-54667 GCA_964436955.1 uncultured bacterium
AGCAGCTGATCAAATTCAAGACTTATGCGGCAAGTTTTGGTAGCAATCAGGGTCATAGATGGATGTTTTATTCAACCACTGATACCATACCACAACAACACGGAGGTTTTTATGCGAAACAGGATCAATCTACTGAATGAAATTGGACACCTTGCACATACTCCACGCACAGGAATGGCTTTTTTAGGCACGGGTCAACAGTCTGTCGCGGAACATTGTTTTAGTGTCTCTATGATTTGTTTTGTGTTGGCAGACCTTTGTGAAGAGCCGGTAAACCTTGAAAAACTGCTTATGCTGGCGCTATCACATGATGTTGCTGAAGCACGTACTGGGGATTTAAACTATATGTATAAGCGCTACATGAAAGCTAATAACGAGAAGGCTTATGAGGATTTAGCTCGGGGCTCTGAAACAGCGACAAAGATAGCTTCGTATATGCGAGAGTTTGATGCAGAAGAAACGCTAGAGGCTAAATTGGCTAACGATGCCGATCAATTGGAAATGCTGTTGGTGCTTAAACGCGAGTCCGACAAGGGTAATCCTAGGGCCATGTTATGGTTTGAGTCGGTGATTCAACGCGTAAAGACTGCTGTGGGGCAAAAGCTCGCGGAAGAGATCCGCGTTACCCCTTCAGATGAATGGTGGATGACAGATCCTAAAGATGCTCATTGGGTTCATGGTGGAAAAGGAACGTAATGAAAATAAGCAAAACATTAGGGCTGCCGCTTCGGCGAAGCGGCGCTACAACGTGTAACAGAACGCGGTAGCAGCGTCAGTGCAAAACGGATTAAATAACGACGTGAAAACCTTCGAATGCGTGACTAGGCTTTTCGTACTTGGTGTCAATACGATCGATGGTTGCATAACCGGGTTGTTGGTTAAGTTTGGCTATGAAGCCTTCAAGTTGCTCGACAGAGCCTTGAGCGATGAGTTCAACCGTGCCATCGACACAATTGCGTACCTTCCCTGTTAGACGCATACTTCTAGCATGCGCTTGGACTGTGGCCCGAAATCCAACGCCTTGCACACTACCATGAACAACGGCATGTAATTCTAATAGCTCAGGATTCAGGGGTGACATTTCCTTCATCCATATCCAAAGGGAATTCCATGATGAGACTGCGAGCTTCCGCTACAGTTTGCGCGCGGCTCATGCGATGTCTAAATTCGCGGGTGCCTCTAGAACTTTTAATATACCAACAGCCAACACGACGCATACTAATTAAAGCGCGCTCAGGTGGTTCATAGGCTATCTGGTGGTAAAAATGTTCTAATAGTGCCTGACGATAGTCAGCAACCGTACGAAGTATAGGGGTTTCTCCCAGACCAGCTCTAATAATATCCTCAGCAATCCAAGGCGCTCCCATAGTACCTCTGGAAGCTAGAATAGCGTCACATCCGGTTTGAGCAAACATGTCGAGCCCTGCCTGGGCGTCAAAGACATCCCCATTACCAAACACATAAATTTCTTTAGCCGCTTCTTTGCAGGCCTTAATGTGGTCCCAGTTAGCTGGGCCCTTATAGGCTTGCTCGCGAGTACGACCGTGAATGGCAATTGCCTTTGCCCCAGCTTTCTCAGCGATTTGTGTAATCTCTACGGCAGTTATATTGTTATCATCCCAACCAGCACGAATTTTAACAGTCACCGGAATCTGTACGGCTGCGACCATATTGGCGATTACCTCTCCAATTAATTCTGGACGCTTGAGCATCCCAGAACCACTACCGTCCTTGGTGACTTTATCAACGGGACAGCCACAGTTGAGATCGACAACATCAAACCCTAAATCCTCAATAATGCGAGCAGCTTCGCCAGCCAAACCCGGTTTGCTACCACAAATCTGCGCCCCAATAGGGTGCATATCACTTTCATAGTCCAACAAATGAAAAGTATTCGGATCACCACGAATGATAGCTTCCAGCTTGACCATTTCACAGTAGACAAGGCCAGGCCGATACTTAGCAGCCATCCGACGAAAGGGAAGGTCGGAACATCCTGCCAATGGAGAATAGATCACACGGTTTGGTAGCTTTAGGCTCCCTAACTGCAAAGGGTCTTGTGGACAGCAGCTCACAGGAATAGCCTCGATGCTATCCACTTCACGGCATATTCGATGATACCCAAAGACATGAAAGCGAAGATAGGACTTATGTCGATCATTCCTAAAGGGGGAATAATGCGACGAAATAGATTCAAATAAGGATCTGTATAGAATGCTATGAACTCCATCACACGATATCCTTGTAGCTCAGGGAGCCAGGACATCATAATGCGTACAAATAGCATCACCAGGTAAACCAAAAATATCTTGTCTATTATCTCAATAATCATGCGTTTAGCATATAGAATTTTATCATTTTAGTCGAGAGTGCATGAAGATACTCTTGAATAGTCCAACCCTAATGGTGTACAACGACAGATTAATCTTATGGTGAGACTCTATAATAGATGACTGAAATACCTACTGCACAATATCCATTAGGAATCGAACAAGACGACGGTCACTTAAAGGGTGCTCTACTGACTCGCCGTGGAAATAAGCCAAAAATTCTGCGTCTTTTTACTCTCTCCTTAGAGGAAAAAGATGCCACGCCTAATCATTTAAGTTTTCTGCATACGGTCGATCCACCATTACCTCGCGATCCACTACGTCGCGCCTTGATAGTCACTGGAACATCAACCCTGCAAACACTTATTCGTACACTAGATATTAAGCTGACTAAAGAAAAAGACATCGATGCCGTGCTAGCGTTTCAATCCGAACCGCTCATCCCCTATCCCATCGATCAGGCGGTGTTAGATAAGGCCATATTAAACACTGACGAGAATGGATCCCAACTGTCCGTTTTTGCCGTACGAAAGGATCACCTTCAGCAGCATCTGGATTTCTATAACTATTTAAATATCGAGCCGGAATCCGTTCAATGCTACCCATCTGCCCTTGCAATATTCTCCAAGGAATATACGGACGTACAAGAACCCCTGTTTATCGTCCATTTATCCCCAAAGGAGATTGGAGTACTGCTGGTTGATGATGGCAAAGTGCTCGCTGGACACGCTGTTAATTATGGAGTCAATGAACTTGTTACTGCTATTACAACTCATGAATTACAAGCGGACTCTCTTGATTTTAACGCGATAGCAACTGGCCCTCAATCACCTCTGCGCCCGTATATTGAGAGACTAAAGATAGAACTGCAACGAACCATATTTGCTTTAACCAAGCAGGCTCGTAGACAGGAAATCACCATCGCTCTCATGACAGGCGATGGCGCTGCGGTGGGTAATCTTGCACAATATCTTTGTGATACCCTGCAGAAAACTCTGATTATTCCCATTGCTCCATCAGATCCAGATATTTCCACTTCGGATTTACAAAAGTTTGCCGTACCCATAGGCTTAGCCCTAGGAGGCCTAGACGGCACCCGGTCTGCCATTAACTTCCTTCAAGCCGAATTTGCCTACCCCCATCCATGGAAGCGATTAAAACGTCCGCTAGCAGCCTATATTCTGTGCAGCGTCCTGATTACTTTTATGATTTTTTTGCTTGGTAAAGAATCGCGATCCTATGCGCTGAATGATGCCAGAGCTCGCTATAAAACTGTTTTAGCAACGTTGGGTGTGGATCATTCTGCATTTGAAAAGAAGGCTTTTGGAACCACCGAGGAAAATATTATCCCTCTCGATTTGCTATCTTTAGACGACATTGGCACCAGACTGGATTGGATCGAAACAGATATTCAAAACACCCCTTATCTTTTCCCTTTAAAACCGAACACTCCTCGCGTGAGTGATTTTTTGGCGTGGATTTCGAGCAATCCGAAGGCATCTACCATCGACCCCAAGACAAACGAACACATTGCGTTGATTCAAATCGAAAACTTTACATACACAATGGTTAAGCGCCCGGAAAAAGCAAAGCAACGCGAACGCTATCAAGTAAAAATAGACCTGGATTTTGCGAGTAAGGAACCTAATTGGGCACGTGAATTTTACGATATGCTAATGGCTCCAAACGATTTTATAGACCCCAAAGGCGAAGTAAAGTGGAGTGCCGCACAAGGACGTTACCGCGTATCCTTCTTTTTAAAAGATCGCACCTACTATCCATAAAGGGTATTCATGTCAGAAGGAATTACACCAACACGACTTATCATGTACGTCATGATTGCAGGGCTATTACCCATCTTTTATGTCTGGTGGAGCACAAGTTCTAGCAACGCCCAAGTAGAGCGACTTATCAGTCGCATCGATACTGTTCAACAAGTCGCATTTACGCATGAACAGAAGCTTGGCCCTAACCGCGCGATACAAGCAGCATATAAAGATGCGGATCGTTCTTACCTAGATAAGTATGTGGAAAGTCTAAACCTATTGCAGGCTGAAACGGCTTTGTTACAAAAAGCCCTAATCAATCCTGTTGTAGCTCCCGACCCTTTAACAGTAGCTCGCATTGAGCAGTTGAAAAAAAACACCATTCAATTTTCCGAGGGAACAGTGGAGTCCTATCCCTTTTTCAAAGAAATACCACAGTCCCTTGCAAGACCTGTTGAAGTTGATGTGGAGGACATCCGACGCATCTTAAGTGAAATCGAAGGACAACAAATAGGTACCGATGAACCCGGGCCCAATCGCCCGCAAATGATTATCACAGACTATAAGCTCGAAAGAAAGGTGACACCACGCCAAGCACAGCTGTATACTCTCACGATAAAACTCATCAAACGTGAATTTTTCTAAGATAGGTTCCTATGCGCATTACATCATATTTTCTCATAGTACTTACTAATCTCCTGTTTCAAGGCTGCCAACGTTACTATCAAGAGTTCTGTGTCGATTCCCCGCTAGCCTGTGTAAACCTCATCGATTGGGAGGGTAGTCAGACAACCATTCGTTCGGATGAGCGGTTAAAGATGTATAACAACGTCGACTTCCTTAGTCCGCAGCCCTACGAAAAAATCCTCAGGGTTTACAAACGGGATGAGCAAGGGGATTCCTATTCCTACGTGACAGCCTACCATCAAAATGGAATACTAAAACAATATCTAGAAGTTCGCAACGCAGGCGTTTTTGGAATCTATCGCGAATGGCATGAAAACGGCCAAATGAAACTGGAATGCACAGTTATTGGGGGAACACCGGAACTCACTCACGACGCCCAGAAAGACTGGCAGTTTGACGGTATTGCGCAAGCCTGGGACGATAAGGGAAACCAGACAACAGTCTATAACTATTGCAAGGGATCTCTAGAGGGTGATTCATTTCAGTACTATCCCGACGGATCCATCAAAGTACAATCACCCTATCTACGAGGACAGCTGCAAGGAACAGAAAAAATGTTTTTCCCAGATGGCGAATTGATGGCAGCAGCCGAGTGGAAAAACGGAGCATTAGACGGGGAAGCAAAGCGCTATTGGTCAGCAGGAAAGATCGCATCGGAAGAACTCTTGGAGGATAACCGTGTTGTAGAAGGAAACTACTACGACAAATCAGGAAAACTCCTAGCAAGTATCAAAGAGGGTAGAGGACATAAGGCGCTCTTTGACGGTGAACATCTTAGTGAAGTACAACAATTTGAAGAAGGCATCCCGTCCGGTGAAGTGCGCATGTTTAATAAGAAAGGACATCTTATAAAACTCTACGATATTCGAAATGGCGTTAAGCACGGCCAAGAAATGGTCTTCTACCCACCCAAAATGGGAACACCTTTCAATGACCCCTCAAAACTTCAGGCACAACTTCTCATTTCGTGGAATGACGGCAAAGTCCACGGCATCACCAAAACTTGGTACTTGGATGGCACGCTAGAAAGTCAGCGTGAAATGTCTAATAACCGGCGAAACGGCATTGGATCAGCATGGTATCGCGACGGATCCCTAATGTTAATGGAAGAATATTATAACGATAAACTCCAGCGCGGCGAATACTATCGCAAAGGAAATTATAAACCTGAATCACGTGTTACTGATGGGGACGGCACAGCCACACTCTTTGACAACGATGGCGTGCCACTTCAAAAAGTTACCTATTATCATGGCTTTGTCCTAGACTAAGATAATATTTTCTACCACAGTCAGCTCTATCTTAGACTTAGGCTCAAAAAAAAACCTAAAGTCAAATCTGGGATCTCTGTAGTAAAAAAAACAAAAAACTCTAATGAAAATCGAACTTCGTCAACACTTTCGCCAAATAAGGGAAAAACTTAGCGATCAACGTCGACAAGAAGCCTCTACAAACATCACAAAGCAAATTATTGATCTCGTGCAACCATTTCCTATTGTCGCGTCGTTTTCCAGTTTTGGACATGAAATTGATACAAACAAAATCAACAAGCGACTCGCCAAATTGGGCAAGCTTGCGCTACCCAAAGTCGTAAACAACACCTTAGTCTTTTTCCACGTGGAACAATTTTCACATATACACCTTTCCTTATGGGGGATTCCTGAACCAGATCCCTCTTATTATAGGGTTGTTACGCCAACAAAAATGGCAATCATACTCGTTCCTGGATTAGCTTTTGATGAGGCTTTACATCGACTGGGTTACGGGCGTGGCCTCTATGATCAGTTCCTAAGTATGCTCCCCGCAAAAATAAGAAAAATTGGAATAGGCTTCCGTGAACAACATTCACCCACGCGATTGCCCATTCACGACGGGGATGTAGCCTTAGATCAAGTGTTACTTACGTGAGCGAATATGCCCACAACCGTCATAGAGCTGGCGATCTGCACCAACCTTGGATTCAGATTTAAAATTCACTTTAGAATTGGTCTTTGATTCTATTTTTGATTTTACGCGAGGATCTAAGAGGTCAAAAGCCACTTCCTTTTCTTTGGGAGCTATGCCCTCTTTTGATTCTTTTGGTGTTAGCATAAAAGCGCGGAAATGGCCCTTGTGCTGCCCTACACCAGTAATATGCCCCTTATCATTGATACCGGTTGCAATAAACAAATGCCAGGCGTCACACGGATCAATTAACTTATTTAGATCCCACATACCATTACGATCCTCCCAAATAAAAGCCCTGGGATAATTCTTCGACTGTGAAACCCCAACCACCTGGCCAACGCCGTTGATGTCATTAGCAATGCTCACATCTCCATCAGCCAAAGTTCCGATGTCTTGCATATTGCCATCTTCTTTCCATAAAAACGCATGTACTTGGCCCTTGCCTGTCTTGGCATAGCCTACAATCCAACCTTGATCATTGATGCCTCGAGCGCCGGAAAACTTACCACCTAATGTTCCCAAACTGCGCATTCCCTGATTTGCATCCCAAAGAAAAGCATGAACGTCTCCGCTGCTCTTGGCTGCGCGTCCAACAACTTGGCCTTTTGCGTTTACCGCGTTAGCCACGCTCATTTTACCACCTAAAGTGCCTAAATCACGCACAGCCTCCTTAGGAATCCAAATAACAGCATGATTATCCTCCTTCTCAGTGGCTGAAGCACCCACAATGATGTCATTATCATTAATGGCCGATGCGCTACAAAACGCAGTGCTTAGCGGAGGTAAAGCCCGAGCCTCACCATCTGGCGTCCAGACAACCGCTTGAATAGGCCCACCCGCCTTACGAAAGCGGCCAACCATTGCACCCTTATTATTTATTCCTTTTGCTGTGCTGAAACAGGCTTCAGTAGTTCGTAGTAAGCTCATGCCACCTTCCCGCGACCAGATCATCGCACGACTTGTGTGATCATCCGCATTAACGGAAGCTCCCACAATCTGTGAACTTTCATTAATTGCTTTTCCGAACGAAATGGAGTCAGGAAGCACTGCCCCTAAATCTATCACATCAAAAGTAACAGCGCCGAACAGATTGACGCAGCAGACGAGGGCTACTGTTAAAGCATGCAAGCAAATCCGTAACATCATTTTTTCACCTACTCAGAATTCTAGACCATATCATGTAAAGGAAACAGTTACAACCGGTGTTTATTACCTATTTCCTAGAATCAAAATTGGCCGAAGGTTATTCTTGCCGCACACCACCAAATAGGGAGTAAAGGCTATGGCCGATTCAGAACGCAAAAAAGCATTAGACTTGGCTGTTAGCCACATTAAGAAGCAATTTGGCGAAGGCGCTATCATGTCGCTAGGGGCTAAATCTGCAAATCGAATTGTTGATGTTATCAAAACGGGAGCCCCCTCTCTCGACATCGCCCTTGGTATCGGCGGCGTACCTCGCGGACGAGTCGTAGAAATCTACGGCCCAGAATCCTCTGGTAAATCAACCCTTGCTCTTCACATCGTTGCTAATGCGCAAAAAAATGGTGGTGTCGCAGCTTATATCGACGCGGAACACGCCCTGGATCCTGCCTATGCCTCTAAAATAGGAGTTAACCTTGACGACCTCCTTATTTCCCAACCAGACTGCGGTGAGGAAGCCCTTAACATTGCCGAGATGTTGGCAAGATCCAATGCTGTCGACGTCATCGTTATCGACTCCGTTGCCGCCTTGGTGCCAAAGTCTGAGCTAGAAGGCGAAATTGGTGACACATTTGTTGGATTGCAAGCCCGTATGATGTCTCAGGCGTTACGAAAACTAACGGCCTCCCTGTCACGCAGTAACACCTGTGCGGTGTTTATCAACCAGATTCGTGAAAAAATTGGTGTGATGTACGGCAACCCAGAAACCACAACGGGTGGTCGTGCACTGAAGTTCTATGCATCGATTCGCTTGGACATTCGCCGTATTGGTGGAATCAAACTTAACGACAATGTCGAAATTGGCAACCGCGTTAAAGTTAAAGTCGTCAAAAACAAAATGGCAGCACCTTTCCAAGTTGCAGAATTTGACATCCTTTTTGATGAAGGCATCTCTCGTACAGGATCCGTCATCGACATGGGAACAACACTGGGAATCATTGATAAGAAGGGCGCTTGGTTCAGTTATGGTGGGCAACGCTTAGGACAAGGCCGTGAAGCTGTTCGTGAAGAATTCAAGAAAAACACCAAGCTCTTCGAAGAAATTGAAGCGAAGGTTATAGATCAGAGTCGCAAGCGCCCTCCAGTCGTAGAGCCAGAAGCACAGCTAGCAACCGTTTAGTTGCCTTTATGTCTGCCTCGCCGAGGCAGACAAGTCTTATCCAACTTTGTGTTCTAAAGCATCCGCAAGCGCAAGAAGCGACGCTGTCGCTATTCCTAGCTGCTTCAATAGATTTCTATAGCCATTAATTTCTTGCTCAAACTGCGTGAGAGCAGCCTCTTTTCCTAGAGCAATAACAAGATTCACCTGACACTCATGCTCCACATCTTGCTGGACATCATCAAAATCATCAGCAATCTGAAATGCCATGCCATAATGCCTTGCAACACCTTTAACGGCTTCCAGTTGCGTTATCGTCCCACCACCATAGATCCATCCTAACACAAAGGCGATCTCAAAAAGAGAGACTGTTTTCTTGCAAATCACGCTATGCAACGTTTCAATACTAACATCTGGTGGAAAGAGATCCAGAAACTGACCGCCAGAGGCTCCGTGGAAACTCGTGTTCCACGCAACATTCTCAATCGCTAGCAATCGCGCTTCTGGCGCAACCGGACCGTCAGATTGTGTTAAACAATGGTAGCCCTCAGCAATCAACGCATAGGTCACCAACAATGCTTCGGCTTCGCTATAGGTTTTATGAACAGATGGCTGACCACGCCGTTCATCGTCATTATCCATACAAGGAAGATCATCGGCAACCAAAGAAGCTGTGTGGAAAAATTCGATCGCCAAAGCAGCAGAGGTTACATTCAAGTCATGTCCCAAAGCTTCAGCTACTAAAAAAACCAACGCTGGACGAAACCGCTTGCCCCCCTGCAGAGCATGGGCACAGGCCGCTGTAAGGGCCGTAGCATCCGCACGTTTTGCAAGATGATCCTCTATGGCAAGATTCATCATATGTTGAAAGCTTCCTAGCAATGCTGAAAAGCCGATTTCTTGAGTCTCGATTGTCATTGTTCCTCTAACGTTTTTTTGGCAAAAAAGCTTCGACACCATCAAACGGTTCGACCGTCAGACTGGTGGTTTGTAATACACGATGTTTGGCTGGCACAATACCGCTAATCGCGACGCATGGTGCACAACACACTTCCTTTCCCAGTAAAGTTCCAGGATTCAAAACAACATTGCATCCGAGCTGACAAAAATCACCGATGATCGCTCCAAATTTTTTCAAACCTGTGGGCATTTTTGTATTGCCATCGCGAACGATCACCTCTTTGCGGTCCAATCTCACGTTAGCGCACTTAACGCCAGCTCCAAGATTTACATCGTTACCCAAAATGGAATCGCCAACATACGCAAAGTGGGCCGCATGAACGCCATCTAAAAAAACAGCTTGTTTGACTTCGGTTGTGTGGCCAATGACACAGGCTCGGCCTGCGATGAAATGACCTCGGATGTAAGCACCTTGGCGTACCTCGCAATTCTCGCCAAGGATGCAAGGACCTTGAATGTAAGCGCCGGATTCAAGCTTGCATCCCTTGCCAATAGACACCAGTTCAGGCTTCACAATCACAACACCATCTGGGACTTCTACTTCAATGTTGCCTAGAGTTTGCTGTTTAAGGTAGTCTGACAAGCGTGCTAATGCCTCCCAAACGCCTTCACAATCATCAAACAGGTCTGCATTGGAGAATTTGCTGAGGTCGAAATAAGCGTTAGGTGAAACATCCATGAGACCTCCGAGATTCTAACTTTCGGCAACGTTTTACCCCGGTCAATCCAATTGTTTCAACACCTTTCTTCTTAAGAAAAGGGGTATTTATATGAGATATTCTTAGTACTATAAGGCAGTGGGAATGTTCGCAGTCTTGGCGAACGCCCTTGAGCGCAAACTGTCAATAACATGTCAATATACCCACGCGAACTCGGTACTTATCGACAATTGAGGGCCGAAAAAAAAGTTCGTGAACCACTATCAACGTTACTTGTCGACAGTCATCCTCTCTGTCTTTATAATCGCTATAAACCGTCACGATTCAAGAGATTCGAATGTCTGATTCAATTAATAAAAGTAAGATACACTGTCCACGATTTGAAGTCTGCTCTGGGTGTGTTTTCAACGAAGGTGTTGACAAACCAGTCATTTTAAAAGAAGTCCGTGATTTCTTTGAATTGCAAGGCATCCGCAGCGTAAAAGTCATATCCGGCCCGGCCCGAGGCTGGCGATGTCGGGCGAAGTTAGCCGTACGTGGAATCCCAGAACACATACAAATCGGTTTGTTTAAGGAGGGAAGTCACGAGGTTGTTGATATTCCTGATTGCCGTGTACATCATCCAAATATTAATAAAGCCTTAGAATATGTAAGAGACTTGATTCGGTCAGAGAGCATTCAGTCTTATCAAGAAAGCAATGATCAAGGAATTTTGCGCTATCTTCAGCTTGTTGTGGAGCGCTCCACCGGTCGGATTCAACTCGCTTTTGTTATCAATAGTGCTACTTTGGATGCCGAGACGTGTGAGTTATGGACCATGCGGTTTGAAAAGCTAGCCGGCGCAGCACCGGATCTTTGGCATTCCCTGTGGCTTAATGGCAATAATCGCCGTGACAATGTGATCCTGGGAGACACATGGTGGAGAGGATGGGGACAAGAATTTCTGTGGGAGACGCTAGGAAAAGCTGAAGTTGCTTTTGTGCCCGGTTCATTTGGGCAAGCGAATCTAGGCTTATTTGAAAAAATTCTAGAGGAAATACGCGCACTAGTACCACCCAATTCGAAGGTTGCAGAGTACTATGCTGGGGGGGGCGTTATTGGGCTGAATCTTGTGCAACAGTGTCTATGGTTGCGCAGCTGTGAAGTGAATCCATATAGCCGGCCTTGTTTTGAAGCGTCTGTAGAGAAGCTGAGCCCAGAAATTCGCCAAAAGCAGGATTTTCATTATGGTTCGGCAGGATCGTTTAGTAATTGGGTGTCTGAGGCTGATGTTGTAGTCGTTGACCCTCCACGCAAAGGCTTAGACGAGCCGCTTCTAAAAGCTTTAACAGCCGACACGGTACATGCTAAGCGCTTGATTTATGTCAGCTGTAGTTGGAAGTCATTTCCTAGGCATTGCGAAGCTCTCATCCATGCTGGTTGGACCCTTATTTCCGCCTCCGCATATGTGCTTTTTCCGGGCGCTAACTACGTGGAACTAGTCACTGTTTTCGATCGAGTAAAGTAGCAGACATTATATTATCGACCATCTCTCGAGGGCCGCGTTTTAACCGTAGTGAAAAAAGGACGTAAAGAGGCAATTGCCTCTAAAGGAGATGTAACATCAGAATTGGTCTGTGCCTAGCACGAGATTCTCTGTGTTTTAAAAGGTGATAATTTTCTTTTATTTGGCTGTGCGAAGCTGAAAAAGGGATGTAAATACGTATCTAGGTCTTTTCCATTCTTTGATTTGTAAGTTTGCCCCTGATAGCTTCGAGTGCTTCTGGTAAATACTGGCCGGCAAAATGCCCCTGATCGGAAGGTTCGTGATAATCTGTGTGTAGTTTATCTCGAACAAAGCGCGCCTCTGTTACGGGAATCCACGGATCGCTGGCAGACGCAAATTGAATGATCCATTGTTGGTTTTTTCTAATAGCATCCCAGTCCCAGGGTGTATCGAAGTAGCCGCTCCATTTTTCCTTTTCTATTCCTAAATCGGAATGATACGAGCCCACTAAAACCGAACCCAAAATTTGGTTTGTTTCTGCGAAGCGCATAGCAGCGATAGCGCCGGATGAGTGGCCGATTAAAATTGTATTGGCATCAGCCTTGAGATTATCCTTGAGGAATGGCAACCAATACGAAGAGCGTGCTAAATCAGCATCGGGGAACTGAGGAGCTTGAGTTGCTATTCCGAGTTTTTCTAATTCCGCTTTGAGGTAGGGCAACCAGCCGTCAGTTGGCTTACTTCCGCCGTTACCATGAATCAAAATAGCTTTAATCATGCTCCACGCCCCCACCCGCTAATCTTATATGAATATGACCTTAATAGTACGGATTGGTTGATTTTCACACCCGCAAATATCAAGCGTCTTCAAAAGGTAGTAGGTGGTAGCATCGTAATTTCAATAAGCGCGTGCATGGAAACTAGTAAAACGCATAGAATATTTTCTATGCTTTTGATCAAAACATTAATTCTACTTTCTGTGCCATTTATGGCTTTTTCCACTCCAAAACAAAACCCAGCTAAAGTTGTTGTTGTAGGAGCGGGCATCGCTGGACTTACGACGGCTTATCGCCTGCAGCAACAGGGACTTGATGTTGAGGTTTATGAGGCTCGAGGACGTGTTGGTGGTCGTGTCTTTACTATTCAAGTTGATGGCGAGTTGGGCGAGTTGGGGGGGCAGAATCTCTATGACGGAGGAGAGCCGAAAAATTTAAGTAGCTTGATTGACGAAACACGTCTTGAGGTCCAAAAGGACGCCGTTTTACTTGATCACGCTTATTTTGATGGAGAAAAAGTAATTCCCAGTACAGACCTATACCCTTTGTTTGATCCTGATGCCCTTCAAGAGCAGCTTTCTGTTATTAGAAAGGAATCTACCACAATGCTTGAGGTATTAAGTTCACTTTTCGAACCCAATGACCCAGTTTTTAAGTGCTTGTCGGTGCGATTAGCGGGTTACGAAGGGGCCACAATTGAACAACTATCATCACACTATACGGAAACCCTTCAATACATGCTTCTTGGTGGTATATGCGTTGTACACCAAGAGAAAACTGTTAGGTTCGCAACTATAAAAGGTGGAAATAGCCTCCTTCCAGAAAGATTGGCCACAGCATTGGGAAGTCGT
The DNA here is from genome assembly GCA_964436955.1 of uncultured bacterium. GTDB lineage: Bacteria > Chlamydiota > Chlamydiia > Chlamydiales > JAJFMA01 > CAMFKD01. The sequence goes on from CAYTFC010000009.1 coordinate 13,762, forward strand.
GTTTATTTAAATAAGTCTCTTATGTCCCTTTCACGGACAACTGATGATGGTTACACTCTTGTTTTTCACGATGGTAACGTAGTAAAGGCTGACATTCTTGTACTTGCCATACCCTGTTCTGTTTATGGTGACATCCATTTTCAAGAAGGTCTTATCCCTCAAGATACACTGACCGCAATTCGAAGTATCAACTATGGAACAAATGCAAAAATTCTCATTTCAGTTGCAGAAGTGCCGACACAAAAGATAAATATTATCAATGATCGAATGGGAGCGTATTTCAAGGAAAACAGCAATATCCTAACTTGTTATTACACTGGAAAATACGGTCGATTTTCAGCAGATTCGATTACTGATTTGTTCGAGCAAGGTAGACCCATGCTTGAAATGGGCTATTCCTTAACAGCTATTCCTACACCCATACTAGCGCGTGACGAGTCCTTTGTTCATTATCAAGGCTCTGTAGGATACAGTTGGCCAAATGATCCTTATGTCAAGGGGTCTTATTCCTATATAGCTCCTGGACAGGAAACTCTTTTTACTGCATTGACCGAAGTTGACGGAGAGACCGTAAAAAAGCTCTTTGAACCCATAGAAAACTCTCTTTATTTTGCCGGAGAGCACGCAACAATTCTACACAATGCTCCTGGTACTATGGAGGCTGCTTGCGAGTCAGGAGAGCGTGCCGCACGCATGATCGTTGACGCAAGGAGACGCGCGCAATGAAAAAGACAATAGAGCCTCTATTGTTTTGGTTGTGTTGTGTGTGTCTTTTCGGTTGCTCGTTTGCACACGGACATGAGTTGACTACTGAGGATGTAGAAGCGTTCTTCGATGGACTCATACCTCTGCAAATTGGACAGGCTGATATCGCTGGTGCGGTGGTTGCTGTTGTGAAGGATGGCTCTGTGATTTTTGCCAAAGGCTATGGGTACGCTGACACAGCAAAGAAAACGCAGATATTACCTGAAACAACTCTGTTCAGACTTGCATCTATTTCAAAATTGTTCACTTGGACAGCTGTCATGCAGCAGGTGGAGCAAGGTAAGTTGGATTTAGATCGCGATGTAAACGACTACCTTGATTTTAAGATTCCTTACGCTTTTGACAAACCGATTACTTTGCGTGATATCATGACGCATAGAACAGGTTTCGAAGAGGCTGTTAAAGATTCGTTTGTAAGTTCCACCGAAGAGATACATCCCCTCTCTCACTATTTGCAGTCTCACATGCCCTCCAGGATTTATCCCCCAGGAACGACGCCAGCCTATTCTAATTATGCATCAGTCTTGGCGGGATATCTTGTGGAGCGTGTTTCAGGGCAGAACTACATGGATTATGTAGAAGAACACATTTTAAAACCCCTGGAGATGAACAATTCTACCTTAAAGCAACCTTTGCCGGACGCTCTTAAACCTGCTATGTCTAGTGGATACATCTATGGTTCGAGCGATCCAAGACCATTTGAGTTAATTCAGGTAGTTCCAGCTGGCGCTCTTTCATCATCTGCATTGGATATGACGCACTTTATGATGATGCATTTACAAAATGGACGTTACGGAGATGTGCAAGTCCTAAAGCCCGAAACTGCCACGCAAATGCACGCCAGACAAGAAGGGTGGCCGCAAGAGATGAATGCGATGTGTTTAGGATTTTATGAACAATCGCAAAATGATCATCGCATCATTGGGCACGAAGGAAATACGATTTTATTTCACAGCAATATCTTTTTGATCTTAGAGGCCAATACAGGCCTGTATGTCTCGTACAATAGTGCAGGAAAGTTCACGTTAGACCCCCGTGGCGTTTTATTTGATAAGTTTATGGATCGGTACTTTCCAGAAACAGCATCGCAGCAACCAGAGTCGTTAGCGGTTAAAAACGTACAAAACGTTATCGGGACTTATGAGCCCAGTCGCCGCTGTAAAATAACTTTCCTGGGTGTGTCAAGGCTTATGGAAGAAGCAAAAGTAACAGCCAATTTGGAAGACAATACCATTTCGATGGCGGGTTTCAATGGATTGAATCAGCAACCCCTGCATTTTCGAGAAATCGCCCCCATGGTATTTTGTGAAGTGGATGGGAAGTCCAAAATTGCATTTGTCAATGATGCCGCTGGACGCCTTGTTGCCTATACCAATTATGATACTAAGTATCCGAATCAGGTATATCTACAGGTGACTAATACTCTTGATAAACAGAGTTTTAATTACATGGTCATGGGGTTGAGCTTGTCAGTGATCGTGTTGAACCTGCTAGCATGGCCTGTGGGTGCGATGACGCGCAAACGTTATGCCAAACCTTTCGAGCTGGAACCAAGTGCTAAACGATTACGTATATTGGTGTACTTGGTTTGTCTTATTATAATCGCTTACATTGTAGGAGTGTTGGCCTTTGCCAGTACACTCAGCGATTTTTCAATGCTATCTCAGCGGAGTGACCTTTGGTTGCGTACGTTGCAACTAACGGGTTTTGTGATTGGGTTTGGCTCTTTGGCTGTGGTTTATAATAGCATCACCTGCTGGTGTGATAAGCAACGATGGTTTGGGAGCAAACTCTGGAATATATGCCTAGCTTTTGCTTGTGTAGGTTTCTTCTGGTTTATCTACCATTGGAACCTGCTCAATTCTCCCCTAAAATATTAAAACCCGAGTCTAGGTCTTCCCCGCATTCGGAAACAATTTTTACAGAAGCATTTTTACCTTTTTTAGGATTTTTACCACCGAGATCACAGAGAACCCAGAGACCTGCGGCAATAAAAGCGGTTTGAATCCGCAGGCCTCTGGGTTCTCTGTGATCTCGGTGGTAAAAATGCTAAAATCAAACCATACAAAAACAAGACTGTTTGCTTCTTCAGGAAAACGATCACTTTAGGCTACAATGGAACGCTTGATCGACATACCTCATCCATCAAAAAGTAGATTAAAAGTAATCAACTAGGGTTTATTGTAATGAATTTTTTCGATTTTAGCGATGCCAATATTAATGATAGAATGGTTGCTGAAAATGAATATGCGTTTGCTTTTCTCAATAAAATGCCTATTGTTCCCGGGCATATATTAATCTGCCCAAAACGTTCAGTTGTCTTTAGTCATGACCTTATCGATGACGAGTTAAGGGATGTTTTTTTATTGAAAACGACTGTGTGTAAGATTTTGCAAGAAGTCCTAAATGTTGAAGGGTTTAATTTTGCTTGGAATGAAGGTGCTGTTGCGGGACAAACAGTCCCACATTTCCATCTACATATAGTTCCAAGAAAAAAGGATGACAACGGCATTATAGAATATGAACCACGAGTTTTCCTCTATCGTCCAGGAAGCCGAGCCGATTCGCCACATGAAGAATTAGTATCCTTAGCAAAGGAATTAAGAGGATCTTATGGATGAGTTGCTCGACTTAGTTAATCCTCAGGATGAAATAATCGGCCAAAAATTACGCTCAGAAGTATACTTGGAAGGATTTTTTAACTTTCGTGTTGTTAATACTTTTTTAGTCAATTCTCAAGAGCAGCTCTGGATCCCAAGACGATCTCTTAGCAAGCAACTATTCCCTGGAGCATTTGATATGAGCATGGGAGGCCACGTTGAAAGTGGTGAAACCTATGAACAAGCATTCAAACGAGAACTAGTGGAAGAACTGAATATTAAAGCAGATGAGATCTCGTGGAAATTGCTTGGATATTTAACTCCACAGGATGGCGTATCAGTCTTTATGAATGTTTATGAAATAGCTACCGATATAACTCCTCAATACAACCGCAATGACTTTACTGAGAGCTTTTGGTTTACACCTGAAGAATTGATTACGAGAATTGACCAGGGTGAATCTGCAAAAAGTGACCTATCAATTCTAGTTCGAAAATTCTATGCTCTATAAAGGCTCTAAACTACCGCACAGCCTTTGCAATTGACTGATTAAATAGAATGGCAGGGTGACGATTGGGGTGGCTTTTATGGGCGTAGAGCTACAGATTCGGATGCCGAACGGAGAGTTTTTTTCTTCTAGAAAAATGTTAATGGAACGAAGTTTACCTGTTGGACCAGCTTTTACTTCAATTGGGACAATGTGAGAACCTAAAGGCAATACATAGTCAACTTCTGCGGAGCTGTTCTTTTTTTCTCTTTCCCAGAAATATAACTGCGTTCGGTCGTGTGGATTTGCATAGGCTATTAGCTCTTGTCCTACAAACTGCTCCGCTAAGGCGCCTGTATGAATTAACGTTAAATCTTCTCGAAAGAATAGTAAAGGATCTACTCTCAAAGCCGTCTGAAGCATCCCAATGTCTAAATAGAGTAGTTTTTGTACCTTTGATTTAACTTGAGCTTGCAGTGGCATGCCCCCAGCAGAGCTAGCTAGAACGGAATTGAGAAGTCCCGCCCAGGTTAAATAATCGAGGGCTGTCTTCAGATCGCGTGATTTGGCGTCGGGATCAATATATGAGTACTTGAATCGAAGTCCCACGGACTCGGGAGCTCGATCAAACAGATTTTGCAAATGTTTATATTGTGTTTTTGTAGCGTATTTTGCCATGTCATCACGATATAGAGTGATGAGAGCCATTAAGTAGTTTTGACAGTCTTGTAGGGAGTTTGTTGCTTGATATCGAGCAATGGCGCCGGGCATGCCTCCAACAAAAAAGTAAAGTCTTACCAAGTCTATGAGCCTCTCATGTACCGCTTGCCCAACTTTCGTTCTTAATTCAAAATTAAGAATGAACTGAATTAGCTGATCTTCACCCATTACTGTAAGGAATTCTAAAAAAGAAAGGGGGCGCATGTAAATGGACTGGACGCGTCCTACTGGGAAAGAAATATTCTTATCTACTAATGCGAACTCGAGCAGTGACCCGGCAGCTATCACGTGAAGATCACCCATCAGTTCCTTAAAATACCTGAGCGATGTAATAGCTTCAGGGCAAAACTGAACTTCATCTAGGAATAATAGGGTCGTGCCGGGTTGAATTTTAACATTTAGTGCCAACTCCACTTCTCGGATGATGTTCTTCGGGTCTAAATCTCTAAAACAATCTTTTAGGGTTGGTTTAAGTTCGAAGTTCACGGTAACTGTTTGAGTGAAGTTGTCTTTACCGAATTTTTCGATAGTGAAACTTTTACCCACTTGCCTGGCTCCCCGAATGAGGAGGGGCATGCGAAGGGGTTCTGTTTTCCAGTGATTTAAATCGTCTTCAATGGATCGTTTCATATCGCTAGTTTACCAAATTGGCCTTTTTATGGGGTTGTTTTGTCCAGTTTTGGCTAAAATAAGGGGTTCTTTTGACCGGTTTTGGCTAAAAAATGGGATAATGAGGTCGGCTTTGTCGCTTTATAGGCAAAAACAGACAGTTATGATTATTAAGGTTTTCTAGACATCGGCAGAAGATTGTGAAGCCATGACGGAAGAGATTTGTGGATCGCAGAATCGATTTTCTGGCGGTTATTATGAAAAATAATGCCAATGCCAATGACTGCAACACCGATGCCACTAAGTATGATCGGAAACCAAAGGGATTCTGAAAAATAGCGATAGAAGAGTGTTGAGAAATAGCAAAGGATGCCGAGAGCGCCGAACACTAAAAATACCGTTCGTTGAAACAGCACTGAGAGTAAGACAAAGGCAAGATTGATCAAGAGGTAAATGAAATTGGTAAACTCCGATGCTTTTTCCAGTATTGACAATCCACCTAAAAAGGCAAATGTGCCAAAGCAATATCCCCAAAAGGAAAAGTCTTGCTTAGTTCTTTCATCCACGATGTACGCGATCGTCAACATCAAGGCACCGAATATGATAGTTATCCATATTCTAGCGTCCCCCATGTTTGTTGCTGATCCAAAAATGAGGGGAGCAATATCCATTGACATGAACCACAAGGTGAAGAAAATAGGGGCTGTCAAAAATGGAAACCGATAGAAATACAAAGCTACGAGTCCCCCAATAAGAGTTGCTACTTCCATAGCAAACCACCCTCCTTTGACCCAGGAGACAAAGTCCCTATAAGCGCCTGGATCCTCAGTACCCCACCAGCCAGTCCAGCGCTGAAAGCCATATACAGCCAGGGGAATGAGGCACACACCCATAGTGATAAACAGACCGCCAGGAACTTTAAGGCCTTCTTTACGCCATAGGATTGAGCCCATGAGAACAAAAGCTGCTATATAGAGGCTGGCAATTACTAAAATACCGATGCCTCCAAGAATATCCCAGGCGACTCCTACAAACCAGCCCATGGCCACAATAACAATCATAGCGCCTAGGTAGTAGAGTATGTGAACGAGCTCGAACCTAGATTCGACGGTCTCTTTTTGTCCCAGCGCACTCCAAAGCTCATTTGCCTTTTGCTCGGAGATACCTATTTTATTTGCTGAAGCGAGTAAATTCGATTTGTCTATGAACATAGAATTTTCCTAAGGCTAAATAGTTCGGTTTTACTACACCACAAGGCATATTTCTATATGATTTGCGCTATGTATGTCAAAAAATATGCTTCAAACTCGACTTGCCACCTACATCGCGCTTGAATGATAAATCCACGAGAAAATATAGGGCAAATGTTCCCAAAAAAACTCGAATGGTCGGATAGCGGATTTACCCATCTACCCTTATTTCTTCAGAAAACTGGGAGAAAAATAAAAGGACAAATTCGGGGAACTGATGACGCTCTTCTAACAGTCGATCGATTGCGTATTGATCGGGGGCCAGGAGTCGATTGCGTGCTAACGGATCTGCTGCATCGAACAACTTCGAACTATGACGTCCAGCATTGTAACAAGCCCATGTTAAGACTAGCGCGCCTCCCTCTCCTCTTTTTAAATCAGATACAAGAGCCTCTATATAAATCTGCAAAAAAGCGGTGCGTTTAGCGGCAATGCGTCGCCCGCCTGCGGTTTGAAGAAGCCCTGGGAGCTTAAATAACTTGCAGTAGAAGTGATCCAGTGCAAAGCTTTTATCGTTAAGAGGTCGTCTTTCGGCGAATAAATCGGTAACATCGTATGGAGAGCCCCTCATAAGCCCTGACACATAAAAAGTGCGTATGATACCCAAAGCACCCAAGGACTCCATGCGATCGGCATCTTGAATAATTTTGGCTTCAATCGTTTCTGGCTGCAATTGAGCCGAGAAACTATGCGTTTCGATAGCGTGGCACACTGCAGGAATTTTTTCTGCTGGAAAATCCAGGTTGGCTAGAATCTCTTGCGCTTTAATGGCTGAGTAGTAAGAAGACTTTTTGCTGTCTGGATGGTTTTTAGGAAGGCTTACAACATCGTGAAAATAAGCAGCAGCTAATAGAATGAGAGGATCCGTCGGCTCAGATTCTTGAGCAGCAATTTCTTTGGCGGTATCAGCCACACGTCGAAAGTGATCCATATCGTGGGAGGCATCGCAGTGATTGACCACGGATGTAAAAAAGTAGTCAGTAAAAATTTGTTCCCAATTAACGACTAATTTCTCTTTCGTCATAATAGAGTTTGCCTTAATTTTTTAATCTTATTATGGATAGTTTGCAACTTTGGCATTTTTGACTAAAATCCCGAAAGGGAGGATTTGAACTTTCCCATGGGACCAAATAACCATTTCAAGCCGCGCGTGGTATAAATCATCATGCCCTGGGTAAGCTACCCATCGCCGGAATGTTTACTCATCTTCAAATTTGAGGGTTATAAATACGCCATCGTCTTTCGTGGCCTCATGCTCTAACCTGAGAAACCCCTCCTGTTGGCTGATTATTACATGAACCAAGGGGAACCAGCATTCTTCGAAATATTTCAATCCCTCAGGCTTTAGATAGTGTTTTTTGTAAACAACAACGTTCGAGGATTCCCCAAATGCCGCTTGTTCCATAAAAATACACATAAGCCATCCAATGAGATTCATTATATGCTCATGAGAAAAAGGAATCTGGGTGAGAGGATTTGAACCTCCGACCCCTTGCACCCCATGCAAGTGCGCTAGCCAAGCTGCGCTACACCCAGATATGAATTAGATATTGGCGAGCCCTTCGAAACAGAACTCAGCCCGTTTAACTTCTTTAACTGCCATCTTAGCGCATTCTTCTATGATCTTCTCTAACGGGTCCGCCGGATCAACCTCTGCTGCACTAATATCAACGGATATAGATGCGCCAAATGTTACCCCTCCACGCAAGCCCTTCACCTTAAAATTGGCGAAAATACCGTCTTTCTTACGGGATATGTTGATGAATCGGATGACGTTATTTTCTGCTAAATCTTTCATGAAGCGCCTCAAGGTAAAGAGGCTAGTATAGGGTTTTGGAGTCATTGTCGTCAAGAAATGACCAAAAAAAAGGAGCCCCTCGAAAGGGACTCCTTCTGAACTCACATGCTCTGGTCTTTTCAGACTAGAACGCGTAGATCGCAGCGAGTTTCCAACGGCTGTAGTTTAACTTACCACCGATAGATTTGTCTGCTGCACGGGCGTATTGGAAGGATGCGTCGATTGACAGGTCATCTGTCAAAGCGTACAAGCCTTCAATTTTCCAGCCTTTGTAGTTGCCGTTGCCTTTTGCTTTCGCGCCAGGTGACAGGCCGTAGCTAGTAACGCCAACCCACTGTGTGATTGTTTCTTTCAATACGTTACCACGACCAATACCGGATACATCTGGTTCAGGAATTGCTTGTGCTTGTACGTACTGATAGTTGATGTCTAATGACCAATCACCTTCACGGGCAACTTCACCAACTTGAGCACCAATGTACCAAGCTTGGTTAGCTTTGTGTCCGTTAGTGATGTCATGTCCTGCAGCGCGACCGTTGAAAAGGTACGCACCGTACAGTTTCGCTGGCATGCAGAGGATTTCTGGATCAAAGTGGTAGTAACCCAAGAATTGGTGTACTTGATGTTGCCAACCGATTGGGTTAGTTGTGTTACCACGGTTTTGACCTTTCTTCAACCAATCCACGAAGGAGTATTTGAAGTCGATACCAGTGTCAGCAATGTTCAACAAACCAGCTTCAATTACCCAGCCAAAGTGGTTGGATCTTTCGTCAATGACGAAGCCAGCCAAGTTAACATAAGCATCTGAGCAGCAGTCCATTTGAGTAGCATAGCGGAACAACACACCGTCAAACTGTGCGTTAAATTCTACACGGCTATCAAACACGTCGTAAAAACGACGACGACCCATCTCAACGTCAAATCGAGAGCAACCATCTGTACAGATGTTGTAACCGATATATGCTTTTCTTAAGCAGATATCATTACATGAGCCGCTGCCGAATGCGCCGTTTGGATCGTTTGGATTACAAGCTGACGAATTGAGAAGAATCTGTTCAATTTCTTCTTCAGAAATGATTGGGTTTTTAATTGATTGCTGAACACCCATTGAGTTGTCAAACTGTAGCTGAGCAACTGCCCAGGTACGGTCACACTTGTAGTCAAAGTGCAAGTTCAATTCGACGTCAAAATCGCTACTGCCGATTCTTTGACCGTCTGGAGTACCAGCTACGTAGTTAGGTGGAGTTGCGACACCTTCGCAACCTCTTGCTCCGCCACCACGACGCTTAATCCCATCTACTGTTTCTTTAAAATGTGCCCACTCAACGCGTACGTCACCGCTGATGGACAAATTACATGCCTTCTCTTGAAGGCTGATGGTACGCTTGCTCTGAATGAATTCTACGACTGCGTCGAAGTCATTCTCGTCAAGGTCATCACGGATCTCTCCGCATGTGACTGTGCATACAGCGAAAGCCGCGGAAGCAGTAAAGCTAACCGCCGCCAGTACTGTTGGCAACACAAACCTGAAAAGCTTCATTGCACTCTCCATTTTTGCTATATGGTTCAAAGTTTTGATAAGTCTTAGCTAACCCAGCTAGTCCCACCTGACTGCGTTCTAGGGCTTATCTTGAGCCATCTTTTGGCATCTATCCTAGTTCTTTTTCGTACCTCGTCAGAGGTACTAAAACACATATATAAGAATAGTAACTATTCTTGTAAATATTTTTTGCTTTGTAGTCTTCGATTGACGAACTCTGTTGTATCGAGGAAGGTCTCTCGTTAGCTATCGGTAATGTCATTGATGTTGAGAGAACCTTACCTATATTAGTGCTCAGAAGTCATTTTCGTTACGTTGCATTCAATCAGTCGAAGAAACTTTCGCAAAGTTGACCCAAGTATTTAATGTTTCCAGCCTATTTAGTCAAGGTTCTATTGAAAAAAAAATGAAATTGTCGAAATGGAGATGATAATGACGAGCCAAATAAATGGCTTAGGATGGCAATCAGGGGCAGATCTGCATTATGTACGATATTCTGTGGGATTTGTGAAGAGACCCCAAGTTCGGTCGCGTCGCGAGCCATTTAACCATTGTTTCCAATAGCTCATGGGGGCTCCGGTTGTGCCTATTTCATCGACACGCCAGAGTTCGAATTCTCCGGTGCCGGGATTAACGGCGAAACCGAAGAAGTCTGTAACCCAGTTTGTATCAGCGAAGATGAGTGGCGGTGGCATTGCGTAGCCTAGTTCTTGAGCTGCCTTCGCGACTTCTTTGTGATAGTTTGTAGAAGATCGTGGGCCTTTAACAAGGATGATTAGTACTTTTACAAGGTTTTGTAATTGTTGTGCTGTGAGGGCATCTGGGTTAGGCACTTCTCTTGAAATGTGGGTAAAGAGTTCATTAGCTTTAGCACGCTCTTGTGTGTTTAGACTTGTCAATTTATCAAGAATTTCAGTAATGCGGTTTTCAATATCGTAGCCTCGAGTTAACGGAAGGTGTTTAAATAGAAAGCTGTCCATTTCATCATAGCTGATAAGAGGTGAGCCATAGCGTTGTAATTTGGGTGAGCGAGTCATTTCTTTGACTACATGTTCTCGAAATTCAGTAGCGGACAATTTTCCAGGAATGCTGTAGAAGAGATTTTTAAAGTCGTCGCGATACTCGAAGGGCACTATCTCGTATTCCAAAGTGGTGATGAGATGTCGGATAAAGTCGCGGTCGAAATATTGTTCCACTGCGAACCGTTTTGCGGGAAGGTATACTTGGTCTCTTACCCAGGTATATGTAAACGTTTTATCACTTACACCACGTTTGAACAGATCGAAGCCTGCTTTAAACAGAAAGGCGTGGGTAGGGCTGTGAATGAGAAGGGAGTTTTTGGTTTGCCTTAGGTAGTTATCTGAAACATTAGCGGGCATTTTCTTGACCAGGTCTAGCAGAAAGACCGCGAGTTCTATTTCATTTTCAACCCAGCGCTCAGAGGTGGTGTGTTGGTCGCTGCGAAAGTAGCAACTTACTAACGTCTCCATGTTGCCACCGCTGGTATATGCCCATGGTTTTTTTTCCAGTTTATCGAGATGGTTTAGTGGGTCCTTAATCATACGACCGCCCTGGGAGGCTGCCATGCGATAAAGGGAACTTTCTATGAATGGTAGGGTTTTAACATGACTAACGATGGCTGTTACAATTTGTGTTAAATCCTCTTCAAATCCTTCTAGTTCGGGGCTATTTTGTATAATTGGTTCGGTCATGGTAAAGAAGGATGAGAGAGATTCTACATATTGAGTGGGATTGTAAATGCGCGTCCAGAGGGCAGTATTGGATCTACCGTGTTTAAAGAGCAGTCTAAATCCGGCGGGGCTATCATCATAGGGACCCGTATCGACGTCGTGAAGATCCGCATCGTAGACTTCTTGAAAGTAGTTTGGAAAAAGCTCTACATAGCGATTGATGAGAAAGTTAAAGAGATTGGCATAGACCTGTGCTTTGCGATGCGCTTTATTACGTAGAGTTTCAATTGTATAGAATTCGTTTCTATGTGTCTGATATTCAATGTTCAGCCATTTAGCTTCCTGTTCCGTAGTGGCGCGCTTAATTCGTGCTTCCATGTATTTTAGATTGGTGTACTGGGCCTCATACTCTTCTTGGTGACTTTGTACTAATCGATTGGCTTGCTCTAATTTATGCTGAATAATCTGTTGGAGACAGTTACCGATACCACCAGGTTCCTCGGCGCCTAAGCCTAAACTGCTGTAAAGGTTCCATTTTGTGAAATTGGCTTTGGTTTCGGCAAAAGAAGCTACAGTAAATTCCCACACACGTAGTAATGCATTGTCTGTAAGGGATTTAAAGGCGTTGCAAGCTGTTTCTAGTAAGTCTATGCACTGTGCACACCTTTCGCTTTTGCTCAGACCTGACTTTGAAATAGTGCTGGTGGCTTGCATCATTAAGTTGCCGGATATCATAGGCTTAGGACGATTTTCGTAATCGATGATGTCCTGAGCTGTGATATTAAAGTGCGTCATAAGAATGCGCTTAAATAGATCCTCGGCATTTGTTAGGACATAGGCCTTTTCACCTTCCCATAGATCTAAAATTTTACCTATGAACTGCTTGACGCTTTCGACCTCACTCTGTTGAGGGATATCCAAGGGGATTAATCTTGTAGCCTTTAGGCCAGCTACGATTCCTGGAGATTGAATGATGGTATTACCCAAATCATTGACGTCTCTCCAAAGGCCAAAGCGACGGCGTAGATCTCCGGCACCCCAGGTTGAACTAATTGGAGCACTGTATTCAACTCCCGAGAACGTGCGTTTTAGACGTCCAGTCATTAATAGTTCGTCTAAATCTCGTAAAAGTTGCTGAGGCTGCTCATCGTGAATGATAATCGCAGGAGCTGTAGCAAAGCAGGAACCAACGTTTTGCCGTAAATAGCATAACCAAGCCGAAAGAGCGGCTTGTCGCGCGTGGCCATCTGTAATTGCTACCTGGTGCGGAACTTGAAGTGTGTCACGAATCACTTGCTCAGAAACGCGGTGGTTGGCAGGACGTGAAATTTTCATCAGCATTTGGCGGAGATTACGGTCGTTTTTGAGTAGCTGAATGACGGATAAAATATGCTCTTCGCGTCGAGCATCATGTTGGCGTTCGGGACCTAGGGAATAGAGAGTCTGCTGTAGCCACTTTTCGGCTTTGAGGAGATTGGGCTCTAGAAATTCCCCGTTTTCATTGATGATATATTGCGCTAAGGCTCGGGTTTTTAGAACATTTCGAACAGAACAAGCCTCTTGTAACCCGGCGACTTTGAGTCTGTCGGTCAGGTTCAGATACTCTCTACCGAGGATGTTTCCAAGTACAGGGTCCAGAGATTGAAGACGTGCGTATGTACCTTGGGCTATCTCGGAGAACACCCGATTGTAGAAATCAGGGCTAGTATAGGGTACATCGATTGTTTTGAGTAATTGCTTAAGTTCCGTTTGATCCACATGTTTCCTTACTAAGCGAATACAGACATACAAGTATATTATACATGAAAGTTATTTGTTTTAAAATAAGTGCCTTTATCCCTTACATCATCCAAAATTATACCTTTGTCCTCCTCTGCGCCTCCCGCATTATGCAAAAGCACTGTCTAGATTTTTCAACGCAGAGGCGTAGAGAAGGATAAGGGCACGATTTTATTTGGGGAAACAGGGTATTCCTGATACAATCCAACCTTCAGATAAAAAAGTTTAACCCCAATAGTGATATGTTAATCAAAGTTAAGGACGGCTCGACTGTTGAGCTTCCAGAAGGAAGTTCGGCTCTGGATCTTGCAAAGAAACTCAATCAAACTGGTCCATCGCAAGGTTTGGCCGCAAATATAAACGGCAAAACCTGCGATTTGAGTAGTACTCTTCAAGAGGGGGATACGGTTATCCTTTGGAGCTTTGATGATCCACAAGGGAAAGAAGTTTTCTGGCATACCTCTGCGCACGTATTGGCTCAGGCAATATTGCGTCTTTATCCCGATGCACAACCGACCATAGGACCTCCTATTGAGAATGGTTTCTACTATGACTTCGCCAATCTCACAATTTCGGATGAAGACTTTACTAAAATCGAAGAAACCATGAAGGCTATTGTAGCTGAAAACTACAAGAGCGAACGAGAGGTTCTGCAGTCGCGTGATGAAGCCCTAGAAGCTTTTAAGGATAATCCTTACAAAGTGGAACTCATTAAGAGTTTTGATCCATCCCAGCCCCTAACAGCATATCGTCAGGGCGAATTTTACGATCTATGTCGTGGGCCGCATCTTCCTAGTTTGGGAAAAATCAAGGCTTTGAAGGTTATGAAGACTTCAGGGGCTTATTGGCGCGGAAATTCTGACAATGAGATGTTGACACGGATCTATGCGACCTCCTTTCCCGACCGCAAACAGCTTGTAGATTACATCGCATGGATGGAAGAAGCGAAGAAGCGTGACCACAAAGTGATAGGACCAAGACTGGATCTATTTTCGTTAAAAGAAGAAGCTCCTGGAATGCCTTTCATTCATCCTCATGGAATGATCGTATGGAATCACCTCATGAGCTACTGTCGCGAGACTTGGCGCAATAATGATTATATCGAGATCAAGACGCCAAGTATGATGACTCGAGAACTATGGGAGCGCTCCGGTCATTGGCAAAACTACCGCCAAAATATGTTTACAGTTCTAATAGAAGATCGTGATGTTGCTGTGAAGCCGATGAACTGTCCGGGTGGAATGTTGTTTTATCGTAGCAATGTGCATAGCTACCGAGAAATGCCTCTACGAGTAGGTGAAATTGGTAATGTGCATCGCTATGAGCCTTCTGGAGCCCTTTCCGGCCTAATGCGTGTTCGCAGCTTCCATCAGGACGATGCGCATATTTTTATGCGTTCTCAGCAGATTGAAGATGAAATACTAAGTGTTCTAAAGTTAGCTGACGAAATTTACACGACGTTTGGTTTGACTTATCATCTGGAGCTTTCTACAAAGCCTGAGAAAAACACCATTGGGTCAGATGAAAATTGGGAACACGCGACGAATAGCCTTAAAAGAGCATTGGAACGTGCGGGACGTCCCTTTCGTATTAACGAAGGTGATGGCGCCTTCTATGGTCCAAAGATAGACTTTCATATTCGTGATGCACTGAACCGCACATGGCAGTGTGGTACCATTCAGCTCGACATGGCCTTGCCAGAGTCTTTTGATCTTGAATATACTGAAGAAGACGGATCTCGTCAGCGTCCTGTGATGATTCATCGTGCGCTTTTTGGTTCTATTGAACGTTTCTTTGGCATACTTATCGAGCATTATGCAGGCCGTTTCCCTTTGTGGCTTAGCCCACGCCAGGTGCGCATTCTGACAGTTGCCGATAGACATCAGCCATTCGCGGAAGAACTCAATTCGAAGATCAAAAAAGCTGGGTATTACACTAAAGTAGACGACACAAGCGAATCCATCAGTAAAAAAGTGCGCAACGCTCAGCTGGACCAGGTTAACTATATCCTGACCATCGGCGATAGGGAATTAGAGAATCGTACCGCAGCTCTCCGCACACGCGACAACGTTGTTCATGGCGAAGTTAACGTCGATGATTTTATACAGAAGCTTGATGAGGAGAGATTACAACGTAGTCAAACCTCACCCTACTCAGTGAAAGTAGGTGAATGATGAAAGTAATAGCCATTAGTAGTTTTAAAGGTGGTACAGCCAAGACATCGACAGCTTTGCACGTGGGTGCAGCATTGGCTAAATTTCACCGGAAGAAAGTTCTCCTTATTGACTTTGATGCCCAAGCAAATCTGACCTCTGGTCTAGGATTTGATCCCGATTCTGCCGATAGCTTGGCACCTGTTTTGCAGGGGTCTAAATCGGTGGAGGAGGTTATTCTCAAAACTGCTGTAAAGAATTTAGATTTAATCCCTGCGGATACGTGGTTAGAGCGGGTTGAGGTGACGGGGTCGCTTGCTGCTGATCGCTACTCACATGAGCGCTTGCGCGAAATTATTTCACCGTTGAAGTATGATTTTGCCATTATCGATACGCCCCCTTCGCTCTGTTGGCTTACTGAATCAGCTATGATTGCGTCGAAGTACTCTTTGGTATGTGCTACACCCGAATTCTACAGCGTAAAAGGACTAGAGCGTCTGGGGCAGTTCATCGAGAGCATCGGCGAACGGCATCCTATGGAAGTTGTAGGAGTGGTCCTTTCCTTCTGGAACGATCGTGGTAAAAGTAATAATGCATTTTTGGACGTTGTAGAAACGGTATTTCCTGGAAAAGCGCTAGAAGCGCGTGTACGTCGTGATATCAAGGTCTCTGAGGCCTGTATTCATGGACAACCGCTCTTTGAAACGGCGCCCACCAGTCGAGCAGCTGAAGATTATCGTCTGCTGACCAAAGAACTTTTGCAGCGATTTAAATAGGAACATATCATGGCAAACGTCAATACACTCCTCAACCAGCGCATGGGCAATAAGTCAAAGAGTACCAAAGTGGCTGACTTAGCTCGCAAGACCGCTAGAGGAGATCTTTCTGGGTTTTCTGGTTTATTTGCAGTTACCGAGCTGAGTACGCACGAAACGGAAGTGCTATCCACAATTCTGAATGATTATTTGACCGAAGACTCGAATGTTCAGCTTGATCTTCCTGCTTTAGCGGCAATTACTTCAGAAGTTAAAGCCATTAATAATCAGGCTGCTCTCCTGCACGGTGAGCGTATTAAACGCGCCCATACCATCCTCACCAAGTATCAGGAAGGAGCTTTTACGGCTTGGCTTATAGCCACGTATGGAAATCGTCAGACTCCATATAACTTATGGCAGTATTATGAATTCTATCAAGCAGTGCCTAAGCGCTTACATACGCAGATAGATGCGATGCCGCGCCAGGCCGTCTATACCCTTGCTAGCCGTGATGGGGATATGGATCAGAAGGTTGATATCATCGAAAATTACGACGGCGAAACAAAGCACGAATTGCTGACTTTAATTCGTGAACGCTTTCCTCTAAGTAGCACTGATAGGCGGCGCGGTAATATCGCTGAGGCGACAATCACTAGCCTCGAGCGCGTGTGTGCAACTTTGCGCAATAATCGTGTGGCAATGACTAAGTCACAGAAAGAGACACTGCTTTCGGTACTAAGCTCTATACAAGTTCTCGTGAAGGATTGCCCTAAGGCGTAGTAATGTCAGAAGATACCTACAGTTCCCCTTGGGAAACACGATATGCCAGTGAAGGCATGTTACGTATTTTTTCTGATCGGAATAAATATGGTCTTTGGAGGCGTCTTTGGGTGGCTTTGGCAGAGGGGCAAAAGGACCTTGGCCTGGTAATTACGCGTGATCAAATTGATCAAATGCGGGCTTATGTCGATCAGATTGATTTTGAAGAGGCTTTACGTCAAGAAGAGCGCTGTAAACATGATGTGATGGCACACATTCATACCTATGGAAAACAGTGCCCAAAAGCTAAGGGAATTGTTCATTTAGGCGCGACTTCTTGCTATGTCACGGATAATGGCGATATTCTACAATATCGAGAAGCTCTTAATTTGTTACGCGATAAATTGGCAACGATAGTAGCCCAATTGTCTTTCTTTGCTGAAAAATTTGCGGAAACTCCTTGTATAGGCCTCACCCATCTACAGCCAGCACAAATGACAACTGTGGGAAAACGCGCGTGTCTATGGCTACAGGATTTCATCACTGATCTAAAAGATCTTCTGCGAGTAATTGCTGAGTTGCGTCTATTGGGAGTAAAAGGAGCTGTAGGAACACAAGATTCCTTTTTGACGCTGTTTGAGGGAGATGAAATGAAAGTGAGTGCCCTTGAGACTCATATCAGTAATCAATTTCATTTCCCTCATGTTTACACCATTTCTGGTCAGACCTATCCCCGTAAACAAGATGTAGCTATTTGTCACTGTTTGGCCAACATCGCGATAAGTGCTCACAAATTCGCCACGGATGTGCGCTTGCTGGCCTCTCGCGAAGAACTTTATGAGGCGATGGCGGAAGCTCAGGTTGGCTCCTCGGCTATGCCTTACAAGCGCAATCCTATATTGTGTGAGAGAATCTGCAGTTTGGCACGTTATGGGATAACATTGTCACATAACAGTGAAATGACGGCCGCTCTGCAGTGGGTGGAACGCTCGTTAGATGATTCGGCGAACCGACGCCTAACGATGCCAGAGCTGTTTATGTGCACCGATGCAGTACTAAATCTACTATTACATGTCTCCAAAGGGCTTCAGATCAATGAAACTACCATCAAAGCGAATGTTACCAAACATCTACCCCTAATTGTCACTGAAGCTATCCTAATGCAAGCGGTAAAGCGTGGTGGAGATCGGCAAGTTTTGCATGAGCGTTTACGTATGCACAGTTTAAAGTCTGGAGATGTTTTAGAGCACATACGTTTGGACGATGCCTTTTCTATTCGATCGGAGGAGTGGGCCGAGTATTGCAACCCAAGTCATTTTATTGGCTTAGCGCCACAACAGATATCACGTTTTCTAGTTACCGAAGTTAATCCTCTTCTAGCTCTTGTTCCTAATCGTATCGATGACACTTCTGTTCGTATGTAAATCGGCTTTACATTCTACTGCAGTTGCCAGTCGGGGGACAATCCTAGCGACGCTGTAGCTATGGGCGGTGCCTGTCCTCAGGCACCGAAATTTGAAGTCCATTGGGTAAATCTATTGTAAAAAAAACTTTTAGATTTCGCGGTCTGGGGACAGACCGCGCCACCCCAGTGAAGACGTCGCCAAGCCTTAAGTCTTTTATGCTTTCGTTACAAGAGCTGGATTGCTACGATGTCAATAAATAACGATATGACTATAGTGGGGCTACAACAAATCATCTCGAGGTATAGTTATGCTGCAAAAACATCAAGTAGAGCGCTTTCGTTTTCATTTACAACGCCTCTTTTCATTGAAAATAGGGCGCACCACATTTCGCGAAATGCAAAATGCTGTAATGGGAACTGTAGAAGGAGATAGAGACCTCGCAACAAAACTGTTTGAAGCACTACTTCGAGGAGAAGTTCCCGATGAGCTCGGGGATAAAGAGGGCCTCCCTCTTTTAAGAGTTTTGGTAGATACCTATTGTGTTCCTGCACGTTTAGCGCGTGATGTTTATGAGCGCGGAGAATTTTTGCAGGTCATTACATCTGATCTGGTACGCCAGGATCACCCCCTGTTCGTTAATCGTATTCGTCGTATTGATGGTGAAGAATTGCAGTTTGTTACTGATGTGGAAAGCACTGTCCATCTTCTTCAGCATTTTGTGGGGCGTTTGGTCGACATGGAAAGTGATAGTGATTTAAAGAGTATTGAAGGATCAATTAAGGAGTTGGAAGGGGTAAAACACTCTTTGCAGCAACTACTTTCTAAGACCGGTTCGCATAAAAAGTAGTTTCATGTCAACTTTATCCAATAAAGTTCCTAAGCTTGTGGCTGTTTATGCTGCCAGCGGTTTGGGTGATGCAGTACTTGCTGCGCAGTTGGCCCGTCAATTGCGTGAGCAAGGGCATCATCTAACCCTATACAGTTCGGTCCTGGGTTCTATGGCGCTTTGGTTCCCGGAAGTCGTGATTAAGCCTTATCCTGATTTGTCAAAGCTAGACGCCGAACTGAAAGCCTACGATCATATTATTGCTGCGGACTATACTCCTGTGCGTCAGTTCTATCAATCTGATGAGAAAGTCTCCATTCTATCTCACTCGAAATTTGATAAGAAACAGCCGATGTTGCGCAATCTCTTGCAGCAAGCTCATCGCTTATGGGACACTTCATTAGAGCCTTTACCGGCGTTTAAGCCGCCTAGCAAACTTAAGCTAAGGGAATACCCTCAACGTGTTATATTGCACCCTACAAGCGGCGCTGAACGTCGCAATTGGCCTGCGGAGAAGTTTGTGAAATTAGCGTTGCAGCTTAAGCAAAATGGCTTTTCCCCAGTGATAACCGTGAGCATTAATGAATCTCCAGACTGGCAATGGGTAGAAGATCACGGGGTGCCCCTGAAGGCTTTTTCTACATTAGATGATACTGCGGCCTTCTATTACGAATCAGGATACTTTGTAGGGAATGATTCCGGTGGAGGTCATCTAGCTTCCCTTTTGGGTGTTCCTACCGTAACTCTCTGTGCACGGTTGAGCTATTTGCGATTGTGGAAACCTGGATGGGCGCCTGGTATTGTGGTTGCTCCCTTTATTTCGCTTCCAGGATCACATTTAAAGCAGCGTTTCTGGAAAAAACTGCTGACTGTGGGACAAGTAATCCGAGGTTTAAACTTTCTAGAGTCTCAGGTAAGCTATGGTAAAAACTAGGAGAAGCACAGGATGATTGGCACTGGAGAATTGATTGTTATTTTTTGTGTAATCCTTTTGTTGTTCGGTGGAAAGCGTCTTCCGGAGTTAGCTAAAAGTCTGGGGATCGCTATTCGAGAATTTAAGAGCGCTTTTCATGGCATAGACCAGCCTAAATCTCCTGTGGAAGATAAACGCATCGATGAGTTGGACCCCAAGGAATAGTACAGTTCAGTATACCATTTGGGAACACATTGAAGAGTTGCGCAAGACCATCCTGCGGTCATTAGTAATTATTTTAGCCGCTACATTTTTGTCGTTTAGTTTCTACCAACAAATTTTGTCATTGCTCACCTTGCCCCTGGCTGTGATTGCTAACGGTAAATCTGAAGGTTCATTAGTGATCACTCCGTATCACCTTACTCGCCATCGCATTAGCAATCCATCGTCTGGTATTGAACGTCATTCATTAGGTGCTGGAGACCGTGTTGTAGCGACTGAAGGAGCTCAACTGGAGGACAGTAAACTTTATGCTCTATCACCAGGAGGCTTCCTTGAGGTTGAACGCCTTTCTCAGCCGGATCGGCTTATTGTGTTGGGGCCTATTGATGGTTTTAAGACCGTTTTAAAGGCCTGTTTTTGGTTTGGATTGGTTGTCAGCTCTCCGCTATGGCTTTTATATATATTTCAATTCATTGCCCCTGCCCTTTATGCATCTGAGAGGCGGATTGCTTTGCCGGTAAGTATGTTCTGCATGGTCTTTTTAGTGTTGGGGTTGTTATTTGCTTTCTTTGTCACCATTCCGCTTGCGAATGAAGCGCTCTTCGCCTTTAATGGAGCTATTGGGGAAAATCTTTGGAGTCTAGCTCTCTATCTTGACTACACAGTCGTTTTACTGCTTGCTAATGCTCTGGCCTTTGAGATGAGCGCATTGCTACTTCTTTTTGTACATTATGGTGTTGTTACGGGCCAGTGGCTGAGTGAAAAACGTCGCATCATGTATGTCTTTATCTTTGTTATGAGCGCGCTGTTGACTCCGCCTGATGTGCTAACTCAGTTGCTCATGGCAATCCCTCTTTTGGCTATGTATGAGCTGATTTTGCTATATGCTAGATGGCGGCAACGTCAAAGATTGCCCGTCTACGGACGATAGAATCATTAACATAAGCTACATGTTTGCGATTGAAACCCGACTTGCCACCTACATCGCGCTTGAACTTAAGGATTACTTTACTCTGACGTGGACTAGATCGCGTTTGTCATGATCGTCAAACACTCGGCGCCACTCTTCGGATAGCCAGCTAAACTCTTCTAATAGTGACATTAAGATGTCTTGAGTTAGTAGGGGGGTGTTCTCTTGATAGTGCAACGAAACGGAATAGGAGTTTTCGTCGATTGACAACGTACTTTTTAAGTTGCTTGCTGGGCCACGAAATGAAGGAGAAAGGCATAATCGTACGCTAGGGGGAATATAGTTCTCTCCTTGATAGACGAGAGTCTCAAAACTCAGTTGATCTGCAGCACGCGAGAATTCGACGACAACGTTCGACCCGCTGGAAGGAACTTGCGCTCTTCCGTAGAGTTTCAGGTAGTCGATCAATTCTTTAATAGCCGCTTTTTGTGTCATGTTACGACCTCATAAATAAGTCCGCATAATTATTATATGAGAAATCTCATATAAATTACAAATAACGAAAGTAATTAACAGACATTAGATACTTTTGTTTTAGACTTGCGAAGTTTTTACTTCTCTACCTTCATCAATTCTAATTCTTGATAGGCCTGGATAAGGAGCTTTTGAATCTCCGACAGCGTCTCTCTAGCTGACTCCCACTGCTCTAAAGATTGATGAACTTGGCCCAGCTTTTCTTGGTCCATGGTGGACTTAGGGCTGGTGCCGACCGATGTCTTTTGAAGTTGCTGAAATAGGGTGTAGTCATCTGCAAGTCTATTACTACCATCCTTTGTGCGAAAAATAGGTTGGTTGCTTTGCTCTGTCATAACCCTGTCTCCTGGGGGAGCTATATTAGCCTCTACTTCTTTTGTAGCTTGTCTGGATTTTGGTAGCAAGTCGGGTTTTAAAGCTGCCAATTGATAGGACGTCGTCCTTGCTGTTTTAAGAACGCGTTGGCCTTGCTAAAGTGTTTACACCCATAGAATCTCGTTACTGAAAAGGGAGAGGGGTGTGCGCTCGTTAAAACCAAGTGATGAGAGGTTTGGAACTGCTGTAGCTTCTCCTTGGCTGATTGTCCCCATAATAGGAATACTAGGGGTTCCGGCCGCTGTATCAGAGCGGCGATAAGGGCATCGGTGAAACGTTCCCAGCCCCTGCCATAGTGAGATTTAGGCTGTCCAGCACGTACGGTAAGGGTTGCGTTAAGTAGGAGCACTCCTTGCTTGGCCCAGGCTAACAAACATCCATGTGACGGCGAGGTAGTCCCTACATCTTGAGATAACTCTTTAAAAATATTTTTAAGTGATGGAGGAGGTGGAACGCCAAACGGCACACTAAAGCTTAGACCGTGGGCTTGGCCCTCTCCATGGTACGGATCTTGACCCATGATAACAACGTTAACGTCATCGAAGGTTGTCTGTTGTAAAGCACTAAATACCAAATCTGATGGCGGATAGATGGGGCCATTGAGGCGTCTCTCGGTTTCTACAAAGGCCGCCAATTCAGTTAGGTAGGCTCTGTCGAGTTCTGAGCCCAACACCTTGCCCCAGCTTGTGGGAATGTTAAAGGGATAAATGGGAGTTTCCATAATCGAATTATGTTGCATGGATTAGATCGATGTCGGTTCGGGAGGTTTTGCGGAGGGACCGAATGTGACGAGAGCCGGAACACGAATGGCATTATAAAGACGCACAAAGAACCGTGGTTGCTTGAGCTTTTCCCCTTTATCGATGAAAACAGGTAGCATTTCGGTGTCAGTGCCGTCGAGAACTTCATACAAGGTATGGCTGAGACGCTTAATCTCTTCAGCGACGTTCTCGCTTTCTACGAATAGACAGACACTTATTCCCTTTTTAAGTGTTGTACGGAGCATTTCAATGCATGATTGGTTGTGCTCTAACGTTTCGATAGGTGGAGTCATAACTACTCGCATCATACGATATAAGCGGCGTAATAGACGGTTATGCTCTTGCTCATTTTCGATAAAAAAGCGCATACGTCGTCGCTGTGCGCCCATCATGACTAACGTATCGTTCCAAGCTGTGTGCGTGCAGACGTAGATGGAAGGAACTTCAGGGATATGCTCTCGTCCGGCGAATGTAAGAGCAAAGCGCATGCGGCTTAAAATCATTGCTACAAAGCGCGTAACGTAATCGAAAAAGTGATACGCAATGAAGCTGACCATTAACAAGGTAAGTATTCCAATGATGACAAAGCCTTGATCTGGATTAAGACTCAGCCCCTGAGAGATAAAGTCCAAAAAACCGCAGGCTAGCAATACTCCAATGAAACTAAGAAAATTACCGGTTGCTACGATCTGACCTCGAATTTCCTTCGGGCTAGCAAGCTGAACATACGAATCCAAGGGAATAACATAGATACCGCCAAAAATTCCCAAAAGGACTACCAACGGCACTACCATAAAGATGTCGTGCGAGAACACATTAATCAGAAAGCATCCAGCCGTAAGACCTATACCACCAAGAGGAACCAGTGCCAATTCAACTTCTTTACCAGAGATCTTACCGGCAATCATAGAACCCATTCCAATTCCGAGTGCTGTTAAGCAGAAGAGGTAACCGCCCTGAATATCCGTTAATCCAAGGATGGATACAGCAAATGGAATCATGTTGAGCTGGAAGTAGGCTGCGCAGAACATGAAGTAGGCTGAGGCGAATACCGCCATTAACAAGGAAGGTTCCTGCTTGGCCAGCTTAAGGGTTTGATAGACGTCTTTTAAGATGCGTGGATTGACTTTCTTCAAGGATCCGGCTGGAGGGGTCTCTTCGATGCAAAAGCTTGTTAGGAGGCCTATAAATGCGATTCCCGTGCAGAAACAAGAGCATAGGATAAAGTTTTTATCGGTGTGGTCTAATAGAAAGGATGGCAGGAATGTACCGGCAATAATCGCCAAAAAAGTGAATGAGGTAAGTAGACCGTTGGCTTTGCTTATGCGATCGGATGAGACAATTTCGGGGATGATGCCGTACTTAGAAGGGCCAAAAATAGCGCTACTTGTTGCCATGAGGAAGAGGATCGCCAATGACCAAACCTTGCTTGCGAAGAGAAAAGCCAGCACTCCGGCGGCCATAATCACAAACTCGAGAATTTTGGTGAAGACGATGATATTCCGTTTACTTAGGCGATCGGCGAGGGTTCCCGAGGTCGAAGAAAACAGAAGGAAGGGAGCTACAAAAACAGCACCTGTGATGGCGAGTATTCGCGGACTATTCTCTAGGCCCTCCAGCTGAATCAAAAAATAGACTAGTAGGAATTTGTAAACATTATCATTGAGAGCCCCTAAGAACTGTGTAACGTTGAGATAGGTAAATGAGGAAGACTGCCGCGTTACGAACGATTTCAATACCTGAAATGGACTTCGACGCGGAGGGGTTTCGACAGCAGCATCGGCCATGTTTATTATTCCGGATTAATTCGTAAAAAATATCACCTTTAATAATGATTGATCGTCTCATAATACACAAGCAAATTAACTGGTTTACCAATGGATGAAAGCTTTCCTCCTTCACACCTTTCCGGTATAATCTGTCCCTAACATTAGTCTAAGGAATGCATAAAAATGATTCCTGTTTTCTTTGCGTCTTAGCGTCTCCGCGCCTTTGCGTTGAAAATTATGACACATCGCTAATAGCAAAATGTCGTTTTGTTTTTTTTCAACGCAAAGGCGCAGAGACGCAAAGAAGGAAAATCTCTTTACGGAGATCGTATGCAGCTTTTTTTCTCGAACGAACTCGACGTATTATTTAATTGCTTCGAAGAGTGGCTCTCGCACGCCATGCGCGATCCCTTTGCGCCGCGATTGGTGATTGTTCCACACTCGGCTCTAAAGACATGGCTACAGCTGCGCCTCGCCACTTCAAAAATGGGCATTGCTGCTGGTATACAGATTTTAACTGTCGACTCCGCATTTCGGCATCTCTCTGCTCATCCTGAGTATTCGGTTCCTAGCCGCCTAGAACTTTCCATCGCCATTGGAGTCCTGTTGCAAGAAAAGCCCCTAACGCACCCAGCCCATCAGCTGCTTGGTGGCAATACGGGGCACCGACGACGGTTACTAGCAATGTCAGATGAACTTGCCATTCTATTTGATAACTACGGACGGTATGGCTCTGCCGTCACTGCGCAATGGCAAAATAGTTTTGGTTGGCAAGAACAGCTCTATCAAGAAATTTACGAGCGTTGGCCGCATTGGCAACCACTCTCAAAGCAGCTTAGCCATGTAGCGCCCACAGAGAATCTATCCATTGCGTTATTTGGGATTCCATACCTAATTCCCGTTTACCATCAAGTTCTTCATAAACTTGATGGTTCGGTAGCGGCCTTTGTCCCGTCACCTTGTCAGCACTTTTGGAGCGATATTCTCACTCCGCGTGAAGGAAAAAACTACAGAAAATTAATGAAATCCTACGGGGTGTCAGAAGGACAACAAGATACTCTGGATGGATTGTTAGAAGATACGAATCCACTTCTGTCTAGCTTAGGTCGGGCAGGACGCCTTATGGCGATCCAGTTGGAGAGTTCTGATATAGATATAGAAAGCCTTTATACACTACCTAAGGCCATATCAGAACTTCCCTATTACTCTGAATTGGTGCTTCCAGATATCTATCTGAAAGATCGCAGGAAGACAACATTACTGCAGTATATACAGGCAGATCTATCTCTCCTGCGTTCTCCAGTCCAGGGACAGCATGTTGGAGTAGTCGCTGATGATTCAATACAAGTACATGTGTCGCACTCTCGCATACGTGAGGTGGAGGCGTTGTATAACACTTTATTGGGCATAATCCATCGTCACAGTCAAGCGGATGATCCCATATATCCCTCAGACATTATTGTGATGGCTCCCAATATAGATTTGTATCGAACGTTAATTGATGCGGTCTTTGGAGCCGGGCAAAGCCAAATTCCATATCGAATTGCAGGTGGATCATGGCGAGAACAAAGTTCCTATATCGACGCTATTATGACCCTGTTGGATATTTCGGCTAGTCGATGGGATATTGTTAATATTCTGAATGTATTTAATGGTCCGCATAGCCAAAAGAAGCACCAACTGACCACAAAGCAGCTTCATCGAGTACGTGAGTTGATGCAGTTATGGGGCGTAACCTGGGGTAAAAACCTTTTACATCGCAATGACCTTCTCAAAAAGGCCCATTGTAGTAAGGGAATGCAAGAAGATGGCTTCATTGGCACTTGGGATTATGCTCTTGGTATGCTTATAGAAGCCTTAGTTTCCGACAGTTCGTCTGTGGATTTCGGTGATGCTGATGTTATTGCCGAATGGATTTCACTTCTAGAATCTCTTTGGACGGATTTGCAGCCGATAATGGATGGTTCACCAGAATCGTTGTCTCACTGGACATCCTATTTGAAATGCCTTTGCGATGGATACTTTGTCCCGTCGGATTCTTCGTCGAAAGAAGACAGAGAGCGCCTTTTTCTAGTATTCGATCAGCTGCAACATCTTGCTAAGCAGCATCCAGACGCACCGTTTGACTTTCAAACGGTTCATCACTACTTGCTCAGCGAAATCAATGCTGCAAGGGCGATTTCGCAGGAAAATCGACTGCAAACAGTGCGCTTTCAAGACATTGTGTTGCCTACAGAACCCGTACGTATAATTGTTTTTGTAGGAATGGATGATGGCGCATTTCCGCGTCCGCATGCGCTGCATGCCTTGGATCTTCTACGCAATAATCCCCTTGCTGATGAAATACCAAAGGATTCGGATACCGATCGCTATGCCTTTTTGTTAGCCATGCAGGGCGTGCGTGACTATCTGATTCTCAGCTATTGTGGATTATCGACGCGTGATGGAAAAGAGCAGGGGCCTGCGTTGGTTGTCAGTGAACTTTTGAGCTACCTCAACCGGTTCTATCTAATGGGAGATTGCTCAGCCGGCAATGCGATCACCATCCATCATCCTTATTATCCTTTTGATGAAAGTTATTTTGCGTTAAATAGCCCTCTACAAGGTTATCGTGACAGTCACTATCGTGCTGCGCTAGCGCGCTTAAATCTAGTGGGTCGTCCTAATCAAGGTTTTCTTGTTGCTGGCAGCGCAAATCAGGTGCATCCGAAAGAGCTTATCATAGACGTCAATGACCTCCTTAAAGCGGCTAAAAATCCACTTAAACTCTATCTAAAGAACTATCTAGATCTAAGAATTCGCAATTTTGACGATAATATGCTATCGGGTGATGAGCGGTTTTCTGTGAATGCATTAGATGCCTACGGAGTTTACAAAGCTTCGCTGGAGTGTTCGCCAACAAAAGCTTGTGAAAGATTGAAAGCGGCGGGAAAGTTACCTCTGGGCTTATTTGGCGAGGCGAGCCAACGAAAACTCTTGGATGAAATGGCAGCCTACCACTTGCCCTCACACAACATTTTCACTGTGGAATTGGCTACTGACTGTAAGAACCCACATCAAATCAGTGATTCGGTCTGGAGGCATCCTCCCATTCAACTCCAATTGGAGATTGGCAGCGAGGTTAAGCTTGTGGGTAAAATATCCAACTTATCTGAAAAAGGGTTACTTATCATTGGTAATGATAAGCCTAACTATCGCGTACGAGGCTGGCCTTCGAGCCTGCTTTTAGCGTTCCTGCAGCTTGATATTCAGAAGCGAGTCGTCTTCATTAAGGATGGCGGGGCCTTTGCAGCTCCTTGCGATGCGCTGCCACACCTGCAGTCCTTTGTGGAGTACTATTTATTAGCTAGGGAATGTCCTTCTCCCCTTATTGAAGAATGGGTCCCTCAATTTATTGAAAAGCCGATAGACTCGTTGAAAAAGACTCTTGTTAAGGACTGTTCGGATGACGAACACTTTCACAATATAGAAGCCAAGTGGCTGTTACGTGAAGACTGCGACTGCTTTGATGATCAATCATTGGAGCACTGGAAACAGGTAGCCTTTCACATTTATGGTGATGTGCTGGACAAGGAGAAGTCATGAAGACGTTTGATGTCCAAAAGCGCAATCTTAATGTCTTTCAAAATCACATTTTGGAAGCGTCTGCAGGTACTGGAAAAACGTTTTCTATTGAAAACTTGGTAGTGCGTCTATTGATTGAAAGGCCAAAAAATACAGAGGAACCTTTTTCCTTATCTCAAATTTTGGTCGTTACATTCACTAGAGCCGCTACGCGTGAGTTAAAGGAACGTATAAGGGCCAATATTGAGAAGGCATTGACGTGGCTATGTAATGACGAACCTACAGCTCCTGACTATATCCTTGCCATTCGTGAGATGGATGGTAAAGCCGCCAAAAAGCGTCTTCAAGCGGCACTAGCCAATTACGATGAAGCTCAAATATTCACCCTTCATGGCTTTTGTGCGCGAATGCTGCGCGAATGTCAGGAGGCAGTCGCCAGTCATGGAGTGGAAGAAAAAGGGCTTTCTGACCAACTTCTCAATCAGATTATTTTAGACTTTTTCCGTACTGAAGTGCGCTTGCCTTATTGTAGTTCCGCCCAGTTAGCCTTAGCAGGAGACCTGGAAAAACTACAACGTAATCTGCGTAGACATATTACCAAAACAACACCTATCGCAGCCGTTCCAACTTATGAAGAATTTTTTCAGAGTTTCAATAGTGTAATGGGTAAGCTTAAGCAGCAATATGGCTGGACATCTCAAGAGCTCATCGATCACTATGATAACGCCGCTCCGCTATATAAAGTTCCTCCTGGCAAAAAAACGGCTTCCTTAGCTAGACAGCAAGCCTATTACTTTGCATCGCTGATTGATAAAACATCATGGACGAGTAGTGAATTTGATGAAGTCTTGCGGCATGGTCTTGTATTTTGTGATGTTTTGGGTCCCGAACAGAAGAAAAAAAAGAGTCCTGATTCACAGATAGCCACGATCCTTTCTCAGGAGCTTGCTCCAATCGTAGAACAAGCAAGAGATAAGGATACTGTGTTTGCATGGATGGCAAAGGGTTGTCAAAATCTGCTGCAACGTTATGTAGAGGAAGAAGGCATTTCTGGTTCCGATCAGTTGCTATTGCAAATGTCGCAAGCAGTATTGGACATGGGCTTTTGTAGCCGTGTGTCTAGCCGCTATCGCTTTGCTATTGTGGATGAATTTCAGGACACCGATGCGCAACAATGGCAAATTTTGCAAAAGCTGTTTTTAAATCAGCAAGGAACACATATCGCTCTGGTTGGTGATCCAAAGCAGGCTATTTATGGCTTTAGGCAAGCTGATATTTACACCTACATCAATGCCGTACAGAGCTTTGCTCAAGAGCATCACGCATCTCTAGTGACAAACTATCGCAGCTGTAAACCACTGGTTGAGGCTGTTAATCATCTTTTTTGTGAGAAATATAATCCCAAGTTGCTCTCTATACCAGCTGTTGACAGTAGTTTGGCTTATCTAGAGGTTCTATCCGCTCCCAATGCCAATTCAGAGACTATTCCAGATGGACGTGGAGCTTTACACTTCTTCATCGCCAAAGCAAAAAAGGGACTAAGCAAGCGATGGCCAACAAATGAGCTCGAGCAAAGTGTTCTCTACCCCTACATCGCAAATGAGATTTTTAGGTTAGTGCGGTTTGAACGTCATTATCGCGATATTGCTATTCTTACTCGCGGCAATGTAGAGGCATCCAGACTGCTAGAGTTTTTTACCAATGCGGGCGTCCCAGCTATTCTTGAACGTAGTGGGCGTGTTACGGACTCCCCAGCTTTTGCTATGTTAACTGAACTACTTCATGCTGCCATGCATCCTTGGGACAATTCGGCCACCATGCAACTATTGGGAGGGGCACTACTTCGGTTTACTCAGCAGCAGGCAACTGAATGGCTGTTACGGCCAGAAAAAGTGGCGCTTATACATCAACTTTCGGAAAAACTACATCTTTCCGGCGTTTCGTTTTTTGTTGAAGAATTTTTGCAAAGCCCCCTTACGCCATCTGAGGTACCAGTCATTGAATATGTCCTATCCAGGGAAGGCGGAGCCGAGCTCTACCGTGACCTAAGACATCTTGCGGAATTGCTTGCAGAAGATTGCTCGGGTAGCCTAATCGAAGGATTAATGCGTCTTAAAGATTTTGATGAAGATGATGAGCGGACCAAAATTAGGGCTGACGGCAAGCAGGACGCGGTGCGTATTCTGACGATACATGCGAGCAAAGGTTTAGAGTATCCCATTGTATTTGCAAATGGGGTAGCAGCGCGACCAACAAACCCTAATGAAGTATTGGTGCCGTCTAATGGACATCTAGTTTTAGCGAAAGTTAATCCCAAAGCCTCTGAAGCGTATCTTTATGAAACCGATGCGGAAAAGGTTCGTTTGGCCTATGTTGCCATGACACGCGCTAAAGAGCGTCTTTATGTGCCTTTTCTTATTCCGGATAAGTCTGAACTCAATCATGGACAAGCGTCTCCTATAGAAGTTCTATTGGCTGGTCTAGGTCGACAATGGAACAGTCGTCATGAACTCCATGGTTTGATGGAAAACCTTTCTGAAGAGCACTTAATCGCATTTTTAAAAGAAACAGCGCCCGAAGAACGTATTTCTTGTGAAGTCCTCTCTGATTTTATTGCTCTAAATAGAGCCGTTCCAAAAAAGATACCTCCTTTGCTGGTTGCTCCACCGCAAGTGATTGTGCCTGGACAAGAATTATGGATTGAATCCTTTACTTCGCTAGCTTCCTATCGTGGCGAGGATGAACGTTTTTCCACTGGCGAGCCACAGATCCTTCCAGCGGGTCGTGAATTTGGTGTTTTTGTACATGGACTATTGGAGAAGTTAGCCTTTGAAGTTGTGATAAATTGTGCATCACACAGCGATCTGATCCCGCACATCCAACCATATTTGCAAGCTACGCCTTATGAAGGCTGTCTTGAAGCTTTTGCGGATCTCATTTTTAATACCCTGAAAACCCCGCTGCAAATTAAAGATGATCTATTACCTCTTTGCATGATCGATCCAACGAAACAGTTTAAGGAAATGGAATTTCTAACCAAAGACTCTTTAAACCTCCTGAAAGGCTCCATAGACTTTGTCTTTTGTCATAGCCACCGCTACTATATTGTGGACTGGAAGACAAACCTTCTGGATTCCTATTCTCCAGAGTCCATTACCAGCGCTATCGACAGTCATCAATATGATTTGCAGGCACGTATTTATAGCTCAGCTCTTTGTCGTTTCGTGAAGACTTTCGACGAGCGACCGATTGAGGAATCATTTGGGGGAGCCTTCTATCTTTTCCTTCGCGGAATGAATGCTAGCATTCCACAGAGTGGTGTATACTATTTTTCAGGAGCTTCGTTATGTATGGAATAGCGCATCGTTTGTTTAAGAAGCGATATGGTTTACTGCCCTGGAAAGACGATAAAGTGGTTGCATGGCCTGTTTTGGAGTCCCTACTTGAGGCTGAAGCACCACTATCGCTGGAATTAGCCTTTGCTAAGCACTATTTAACCTATTCCAGTCATACAGAATCGTCGGCGGCGTTTCTTTGTTATTTAATGCTGGCTGCACGCCAAGGCCATCTGTGCGTTTGCGTTGATGGATCAATGAGGCCTAGGCCTAACGAATTGTGTGCGCAGGTATTTGCAGATAAACTTCAACTCGATCCCGTCTTAATCGAGCGATTTGCGCAACTCATTTGTCAAGGTAGTAAGGAAGAGTTCAAGGGGCCATTAATCAAAGAGGGATCTTTAGTCTATCTTAAACGATTTTGGACGGATGAGCAGTGCATCAAAGATCAATTTCAGCGGTTGTTACAATCGCCCCCTTCTCTTATTTTGGAGGAGATGCTGCACTTTCCTAATCTGCGTCTTGCTCAAGCAGAAGCTATCAATGCTGTTAGAAATCAATCTGTTACATTGATCACTGGTGGACCAGGTACGGGAAAGACATACACCGCCAAACAGATCGTGGCTGCGCTAGCGTATGCCTCGGAATGCCCTTTACAAGTATCTCTCGCTGCACCAACCGGAAAAGCCGCTGCCAATTTGGCCAAGGCGGTGGATGGTATTGGGAATATTGTGAGTAAAGGGTCCAAAACACTTCATTCTTTACTATCTCTCGGTAAGCAACGAGGGAGCGACTGGTCCACTACGGTTCTTGGAGATGATCTCATTATCATCGACGAATGCTCGATGGTTGATGTTCATATGATGGGACGTCTTTTACATGCGGTAAAAGCGGGATCGCGATTAGTGATGCTGGGTGATCCTGATCAGTTGCCATCCGTGCAGGCGGGAGGAGTCTTTGCTGACCTTGTTGCTGCATTGCAGGATACCAGTCACGTTGTTCGCCTAACCGAAAGCATGCGGACCGAGTCTAAGCAAATCCTAGAAGCTGCAAATAGCGTGCGAATGGGTGACTTGGAGCGTTTTAAGGCAAACTTGCATGGCGACCTAATATTGAATGACTGGCCGTCAGAAGCCTCTCAGTTGCGTAGCACCCTCTTGGAGCGTATGCAAGGCCTAATGCATCTCACCAACCCATCAGAGGCTCTTCAGATACGCCTATTAACACCCTTGCGTGAAGGTCCCTGGGGCGTGGAACAGTTAAATCGCTTCTTTCTTGAAAATGCATGGAATACGCCTGGCGCCTTGCCTAAGATCATTCCCATAATGATTTCGGTGAATGCCCCTAAGCAGGGACTCTTTAATGGCGATACTGGAGTTCTAGTTTCATTCGGTAGTCATGGCACCGACAGGGATTACGCCCTATTTGAGAGGCTTAAAGAGCCAATTCCTGCAATTAGCTTACCTTCCTTTGAATACGCGTATTGCTTGTCTGTGCACAAGAGTCAAGGCAGTGAATATGACCAAGTCTTGCTGATATTGCCTCCGCGCTCCGAGGCGTTTGGTCGAGAACTGCTATATACCGCAATCACGAGAGCAAGACGCAATGTGGAGTTATGGGCTAGTGATCAAACACTGGAACAACTTATTTCTCGTCGCATGGAACGTCTGTCAGGTTTGTATTCAATTAGGCAGTAGCACTAGAGACGATAGATATTCCGATTTCGGATATCTTCGTCCTTGTATTTCAAAAAAAAGTGCGCGATTAATGATATGAGCGATTTCCTGCATAAATAGCTCAAGTTACCAGACAAGATAGATCAGGTAAATGAGTGAGCCAGAGCTAGAGCGAGTTACGAACAATATTCACCGAGAAAATTGAAAAAAAACGCTATTCCGAAAGTTTTACCTCTAGTTTGTCGCGCTAGAACAGGCCTATTCTTCCCAATTGAAAAGTCGCGCCACTCGGCCAAGTCTCGACTTGGCCTTCGATGCGCAACGTTTCACTAGGAAAGAATAGCTATGTTCAAGCGCGATGTAGGTAGCAAGTCGGGTTTATAAAGTACGAGACTTGAGAACTATGGCCCGCGGATGACAAGGGCCTAGCACAAATGGGCGTCTCTCTATCGTCTTTTTTTGTTTCTTAGCGCTGTCCTAAAAAAGGGTACGCTGGCTACAATATGGCCTTAGACAAGCCTAAATAGCTCAGTTGGTAGAGCAGCGCATTCGTAATGCGAAGGTCGTCAGTTCGATTCTGGCTTTAGGCATTCACTCAATTCCTCTAAACTGAATGGTTTAGTTGGGTTTTCTTTTTTAGATTCCTTTCACAAACCGAAAGATTTTCACACTTTTATCACAGTAACCAACCTGTGAGGACAGATGCGCACAACAATTTATCATGATGACTGAGATTGCCTTCACGATTCAGTCAAAAACGTCAAAACTATCAAAGCATCCATTGAATCACAGAATTGGTGTGAAAAATAGCTCAACAGTCTGCTGTTTGATGTTGAGTTTACGAGGGAACTCCAGGCAACATGCTGCGCATTTAATAGGCCATACACAAAAAATCAAAGGATAAAATAGATGGCAACGATACGGACCATGCCAGGCAAGCGAGGCAATACCTAAAATGTTCAAAAAAAGCAGATCAAATACCAGCGTTCGAGCACTGCCGGAATCTTTGGTCATCTGGTATGCTTAGAGAAAGCTGGTTAGTAGGTGACTAGGGAAGGTGTCTGGCATGGCACGATGCCACGTCAGCAAAAATTTGGCCCCTCTCTACACATCAAGTGTCTGTGACCCCCCCCTACTGTTAACCCAATTTATGAACCATCTTGTCTGTTTGAGCCCTAGTTATTTCAAGTTATTGGTCATTTCATCAATAAGTGTCAATAACTCGCTATAACCAGCGCAATGCACGTACTATATTCCCTATTTGGAGGCTCAACCAGTTCTTCGCGATATTCTTAGTTATACACACTTATTGTCGATTTTATGTATAACTTGCTATAACTCACAATAAGTTTGGAAGAGAAATTATGGATCGGACGCAAAACCCATTTTCACCAGGCGCTGGAGCACCCCCTCCAGAGTTGGTTGGCAGGGATTCTCTTCTCGAGGATGCCCACGTTTTAATGAGGCGAATTAAACGAAAACGCCCAGAGAAAAGTATGTTACTCACCGGTCTTCGCGGAGTTGGAAAGACGGTGTTGCTCAACGAAATGCAACGAATGGCGTTGAAAGAGGAGTATCGGACCATTTCCATCGAGGCACATGAAGGAAAGGCACTAGGCCCAATGATTGCACCCCATCTTTGGAAACTTCTATTCGAATTGGATCGCACTGCAGGATTTGGCAATAAGGTAAAGCGTGGTCTTGCGGTCTTGAGAAGCTTCATCAGCGCCCTTAAAATCACAGTCAATGATGTAACCATCGGGTTGGACATTGAACCGGAAAGAGGTACCGGTGATAGCGGCGATTTAGAAGTAGATCTACCAAATTTATTTGTTGCCATTGCAGAAGCTGCCAATGAGCGTCAAAGCGCCATTGCCATTTTTATTGATGAAATTCAGTTTTTAAGCAAAAAGGAACTCGGCGCATTGATCATGGCTATGCATAAAATCCAACAACTCCAACTTCCCCTAATACTCTTGGGTGCCGGTTTACCCATACTCCCCGGCATGGCTGGTGATTCTAAATCGTATGCTGAACGTCTCTTTAATTTTCCCAACATCGGCGCACTATCGGAAGTGGACACTGCAAGAGCCTTACAAGAACCAGCACAACAGGAAGGGGTTACTTTTGATCCAGCCGCCTTGACGGAAATATTTAGCCTTACCAAGGGCTATCCTTATTTCCTTCAGGAGTGGGGTTATCAAACTTGGAATCATGCCGAGAGAAGTCCGATCACATTGCAAACAGTTAAGAGCGCTACCAATGCGGTCATCAAACGATTGGATGACAACTTTTTTAGAGTGCGCTTTGACCGCTTGATTCCGAGTGAAAAGAATTTCTTAAGAGAGATGGCAAGGCTTGGAGCAGGCCCTTATAAAACGGGAGATATTGCAGACCTTCTACATATCAAGGTCACTAGCGCTACCTCCGTTAGAGCTTTTTTGATCAAAAAGGGGATGATCTATAGTCCCTCCTATGGAGAGCTTGCATTCACGGTTCCTCTTTTTGATGAATTCATGGTTCGAGCTATTCCGGACTAAAACTATAAAGCGGTTGATTTGTCACAT
The DNA here is from genome assembly GCA_964436955.1 of uncultured bacterium. Lineage (GTDB taxonomy): Bacteria > Chlamydiota > Chlamydiia > Chlamydiales > JAJFMA01 > CAMFKD01. The sequence goes on from CAYTFC010000009.1 coordinate 49,526, forward strand.
TTTATTCACAGTAACCTGCCAAAATACTCCGTAATGGACAAAAGCAGCAGCAATGCTAGGATGCCAACTCACAGAGAACAAGCCTGTTAAGTATTGTTCTCTGCTGTCAGTATAGGTGGGTCGAGCATTCGTAATGCGAAGGTCGTCAGTTCGATTCTGGCTTTAGGCAATCCTTCAATTGTCTCGAGCTCCCTTTTCTTGACTGTGCTCTGCGGATCTAGGCAGCAGGAGCAGGAGGGTGTTGGTTGTCAAGTAAAGCCTGCACCGCTTGACCGTGCGCCAATAGAGCTTGCGCCTCTAGATGAGCAGGGTGTATAGGAACAGGTTGCACGGGGTGTTGTATTGCTGGAGTACACAATTTTTTTGCGACGACATAAAGTGCTATTGCGGCATGGGCAACGGTAAAGATTGAAACTATGCTATTTGTTAGCCATCCTGAAGAAGGCATGGTCACTGCTACTACGGTTGCGGCGAATGAAGTACCTCCAATGAGATAGGACTGGATACGACATAGTGCAGACGTATCTGGATTCATGGTGGAGGTCATTACGGGAGATGTTATTACCGTTAGAGAGATAGCACTGATTATTTGACTCACAATATGCAGCGGCCATATGATCTGAAAATTCCAATGATTTAAAGCACGTATAATAGGGGTCTGGCTATTAATAACACCGGTTGAATCTAATCCGATTGCTATTCCAACATCATAAATGACCTGGATTGCTAGTTCCAGGACGTATTCAGTGGAGGATTTTATGACGTCGCACAAGAGGTTACTTGTTTGGGACCAGTATTCTGTGTTAAAAAGTTCTCCAGTAAGTGAATAGTTGACTGTGTGCATTTTATGTTTTTCCTGTTATTTTTACATTAAATAGTTCGAATTTATTTATTTATCCTATACTATATTGCGTAACTCAATTTACTTCAATTATGATTTATTAAATTTGGTTATATCTTTGGATTTATAGACGCAATTGCTACCATCTGTGAGTATTTAGCAAAAAAACGTCAAAATAGTCTAAAAGCATCTATTTAATCACGGAATTAATATTAAAGAAAGTTGAAGTATAGCTCTTAATGATATGTTAAACTGCTTAAGGAAGAAAAATGGCTTTGTTTTGAAAAAAAAATTAAAAACTTCGCTTTATGAAAAATGGGTCGAAGTGACACAATCAGTGTCCGTGACATTTAGAAAAATGAAATGAGATATTAGCTTGAAGAAAAAATGGAGCAGAAGAACCTTTTTTTGGCTTCTTTTATCTTTGTTTAGCTCCTTCAAAGTTTTAGCGAAAGACCCTGATTGCTACCCAATGCTGTCAACTTAAAGAACATATTTACCACGCCAATTCGACAAAGTAGCGCTAAATGTTCTGTTACACGTTGTAGCGCCGCTTCGCCGAAGCGGCATTAACAAAGGTTTATTTTAAGTTGGTAGCAATCAGGGTCTGAGTGGCAGGCGCAAATTCTTAAGGAGCAAAAAGGTAGCAACGATTTCAGTGTTGACCTATTAAACTTCATCCTTGAAACAATTCGATTTTGTCCTCCTCAACCTATTGTTGAACGCTCTGGTACGATGATTAGATTACACGACCTTGCAGATAGCGCGGAGTTTGTTGGGGCTAATCCTGAAGTATTTAATCCAGACCGCTTTCGTGATGAAACTTTGTTTCCAAAGGGTGTAGGAGCATGGAATGGAGTAAAGTGGTTAGGATTTGGCTATGGAGCTCATAAGTGTATGGGATCTGTTGTTGCAAAGTATTTAATAGCAACAGCAGTTCTAGAGCTATTAAAGAAGTATAGTATTGAAAAAAGTGAAGAAAGTTTTACTTTGCGATTTGTAGAACGAGAGCTGGCTTAATACTGTTGGACATCAGGTATGGGCGATAAATACGGTACTTCACGGATTTATCGTCTTTTTTATTTTTATCGAAAAAAAAGCATTGCCAATTTAAGATATAAAGAATATGAAATATTTTAAATTGTAAAAAAAATCGTTGATTTTAATTCTGCATTTTTTTATTTTTACTTATAATAATAATGAACAAAGGAGATATTGTGTTTCTAGAATATGTAAATAGACAAATTATTTTATTCGGACAAAGTGTTATTGAGAAGGCCTATTCCTCGATACAATCGCAACTACCCAATCCGGTAGAGATTGCACAACCAGTGCAGGGGAAGCGTATTCAGACCGTGAATATCATTACTAAAAGCGTCTTTTCTTCGGGATCATTAGAAGCAACACAACAGGCTCTACAGCGGAGGAAATGTCCCTATTTGGCAAGCGACGAGTTGTCCGCAAATACTAAAATTTTATTCAGTCGAGGAACAGAGGAATGCTGCCCAGAACTGACGACGGTCTATCATCAAGTTGCTCGCCAATTTTTAGGTGAGACCGCATTGCAGGCAAAGGCGAAAGACGTCCGATTATATGCAGAAAGTTTTGTTAATAATATTCCAGAGGATGAAGTTAGTAAGGATCAGTTTGTTGCTACAATACGTCCCTACGGATGGAACATTTTTAGCCATTTATTATGCGGTATTCCGCAGCAACCTAAAGGTGAGGATTCGCAGATGATAGCACGGTCCTTAGTTTCAGGCGCACTTGCTGATGACTGTTTGATTAAGTTTATGAATAAAAAAAAGTGCAAAATTGGCGAAGATTCATACAAGCTTAATAGAGAGCAAATTGAGTGCTTTATTAAAGACTTGGCATTACCATTTACTATTAATACGCCTTATAGTGTTACATTTAACGTGCTATCTCACCTTGCAACCTTGCCTGAGTGGCAGGATCACATTCTTAACGAGCAAAAAGAAAGTGATGAATTCAGCGTTGATCTACTAAACTTTATCCTTGAAACTATTCGATTCGATCTTCCTCAACCAGTTGTAGAACGAGGTTATGACAGTATTAAATTACAAGGCTTTGCAGACAGCGCAGAGCTCGTTGGAGCTAATCCTGAAATATTTAATCCAGACCGCTTTCGTGATGAAACTCTGTTTCCAGGGGGTGTACGAGAATGGAATGGAGTAAAGTGGTTAGGATTTGGCTATGGAGCTCATAAGTGTGTAGGGTCTGTCGTTGTCAAGTATTTGGTAGCCACAGCAGTCCTAGAGCTATTAAAGAAATATCGTATTGAGCCAGGTGAAGGCAAACTAGCCTTGCGTTTTGTGACACGCGACCTAGCTTAAGGCTTCAGAGTAATAAGGACGATAGACACGGCGATTGGCTGAGTCTATCGTCTATTTCCTTATGCCAGGAGCTGGCGAAGGCTGGGGCCTGCCAAAACATTCGATAACACATCCTTGGTGCCAGGCCAGTTGCATAATTATCATATTTTGCTTGGCTGTAGAAAAAAAATATACTCCATTTATCCGCATCGCATATATGAGATACTTTCACTCTGAACGTAATATTTCAATGGGGAGAAGTAATGTATACGGATTATAGGAATTTTGAAACATGGGGAAAAAAGATATACGAACGTGAATACCCGCCAGCGGTAGAAGCAAAAAAAATTGAGGAGACTGTCTCAACTATACATCGTTTCGCAAAAGAGCTTTCACCATCACATATTGCAGAACACTTAAAACACGCTATGGTTTCTCCGCTTAAAGAAAAAGACATTGTCAATGCGCAGAAAAGCTACCTAGCTTTTACGGAGATGATGGAAAAGAACCCGCCGAAGCCGCCACCGAAAAATCTTATTTTCCACATCAAAACAAAAGATCGCACATTCAATCATGTAAACGATTATGCGCTCTACGATGGCGATGTTTTTTATCGTAGAAGGAATCAGGTGGATCAAGATTGGAACGTGATGTTCGTGGAAGGATATGGTGATACCCATCTTGTAGAGATATATGCTGATGGAGCCAATTTCTTCGGTGTTAACAATAAGGGCACCGTACTCTATAAAAAGATACTGAGTGAATATTTGTCAATATATGAAATAGAGGCTATGCAATATCCCCCAGTAAAACCTGATAAACCTGTCTTTGGTCGGAGTGAAGCACATGAGTTTACCATTGAATATGGCTTTATTTGGGTAAGAGTTCCCGGAGGGCAATGGCAGCCATTTTTTGTTGATTATGGTTGGCCAGATTATAAGCCTATGACCTTGAATGTTAAAAATAATAAATTATATGTGACAGATAACTTTAGAAATGTCTATGAATTTGATGTGTCTGAACAAAGTGTTTTACATAGTTTAGAAGGGCAACGTCATCCTTATCATAACCACTGCGATTACCACGCATTCACAAAAGATAAAAAAATTAACTGGAAAAAACAATTTCTAACGACACCTGTATTAGGTAATGCCGTAAACGTTATAAGATATCACAAATTAAAGAAACCCCAAGAAGCTATTGGTTTTGCAGTGGGTCATCGAGCAGCGTTTGCTGCTCACCTCGCAGATTTTGCTAACAGTGAACACCCTTGCTCCCCCGGTAGCGAATTTCCGGGTAGTAAGAAGGACAACTTCAGCGGAGTGACTACTATATATGCGGTTTATGCTGGAGAACGCTTTATTCGCTTTGCTGATGCTTGGCTGCCGCTTGGTTTTCATAAAAAGTCTGCGCCTTTTATCCCTGATAAGAGAATAGACTTTCCCTCGAATTTTGATTTTGAAGGACTAGCTGCCAGTGGCGGAATGGTGGCTATGACAGGAACAGATTCTAATGGGAATCGGCGTATTTGTTTTCAGATGGCAGATTTCGATAGCATGGACATCAATATTGCGTTACCTCGTATAGACTTAGAAAATGTGAAGAAAGAAGTTTCCATAGGACGCGCACCACGAGCTTACCCGGAAGACTATAGGAGATTATCTCCAGATAAAAAATGGACAGACATTTCATTAACAGGAATCGATCAAAGTAATGTTAATTATAAAGAGTGGACACTTCTGCAAACAGGCCCAGGCAATATGGCTAAAGAGTTTCGTATAGCAACTGCGGACGGTGTGGGACATTTTTGGAAGTCGCTCGACAACAATGCTGACTGGCAGTGGCGTTCAAATACTGAGATTTCAAGATAAATCACACGATGTTGTTGTTTGATCTGTTACACGTTGTAGCGATTAAGCAACGGTTTTTCTGTAAAATTTGAGATCTTTTCTTCCTAAGCCTTAT
>CAYTFC010000010.1:0-54152 GCA_964436955.1 uncultured bacterium
CCGGGTGCGAATTGGCTGTCTAGGTGTTCCTTGAGTATCTGTACCGATTTCATGATATCCAGGCGTACGTCTTCGGAGGCCGTAAACCAATCCAGGGTATGTTCATAGGGTATAACCAATATGTGGCCTGGAGATACTGGAAAGCGATCGCGGATTGCATAGCAATGCTGAAAGCGCTGGATGATTACTTGCGACTCTGGCTGGCAAAACGGACAATTCCCTTCCATGCTATAACCTGGGTTGTGATTACGCAAAAATATACATCATTTCATTGCTGTTTACAAGGTTAAGTGCTATCATTTAAGGCTTTAAATGTCCGAAAGAAATATGACTAAGTTATTTCAACGCGCACTCTTTATTTTTCGAAGAGACTTACGTTTAGAAGATAATACCGGCCTGATTTATGCACTTAAAAATGCAAAAGAGGTCATTCTTGCGTTTGTTTTTACACCTGATCAAATCGAAAGCAATCCTTATCGTAGTGATCATTGCCTGCAGTTCATGATCGAGTCTTTGGAAGACTTGGAAAAAACCGCTAATTCCAAAGGTGGAGAGTTTTATTTATTTTTCGGGAAGCCTGAGGATATAGTGAAGCGCTGCATTGACGAGGTTGGAGTAGACCTCGTGGTGGTAAATCGGGACTACACGCCATACAGCTTTAGGCGAGATCAAAAGATCTATAATACTTGTCAAAAGCATGATGTCGCTTTTCAAGCACTAGACGACGCTTTGCTACATGCTCCGGAGCAAACGGTTAAGAAGGATGGAAAACCTTATACAGTTTTCACTCCCTACTACCGAAATGCATGTCAACTAGAAGTGCGACCTCCTGTTGCAAATCCGCATGGTCACTACTATGTGGAAGACATTCCGTTTGCTGTAGATATCAGTATTTATCAGGAGATCTTACCAAAAAGAACTCCTTTACAGTGCGGTGGACGCACCGAAGCGATCAAGATCTTGAAGACCATAGGAGACTATACATCCTATGAAGAGAAGCGCGATTTTCCTGAGCTTTCGACCACCCTTCTTTCAAGTCACCTTAAATTTACTACTTGTTCGCCCAGGGAACTGTATTGGGCAGTGGCAAAGCAATTGGGCCCCTCTTCTGGGCTGATTAGAGCGTTGTTTTGGCGCGACTTTTTTACCTGTATCGGCTTTTTCTTTCCGCATGTCTTCTCTGGTTCCTTTCATTCAAAGTATGATCAACTTGAATGGAGCGACAGTACTGACAATTTTAGCGCTTGGTGCGAAGGGAGAACAGGCTTTCCTATTGTTGATGCAGGGATGAGAGAGCTGCAAGCTACGGGTTTTATGCATAATCGCGTGCGTATGATTGCTGCGAGTTTGCTTGTGAAAGATTTGCACATCGACTGGAGGTGGGGCGAGAAGTATTTTGCTCAAACTTTGGTTGACTATGATCCGGCTGTTAACAACGGCAATTGGCAGTGGGTTGCGAGTACAGGATGCGATGCGCAGCCTTATTTTCGTATCTTCAATCCATGGAATCAAGGGGCCAAATTTGACCCAGACTGCATCTATATTAAACGATGGATTCCAGAGTTAGGTGGTGTGGCACCATCCGTGATACACCGTTGGAATATGGAGCAATATTGGTCCCAATGCCCTTCATACCCGTCACCTATAGTAGATCATTCCAGGGAGGCTACTATTGCTTTGCAAGCATATAAAAAGGTCAAGAATGCAGCCTTTTTGGCTGAATCTTAATTTTCGCGGTATAGAATTATAGCCTTATCCGGAGGTTGTAATGCAGTCGATGTCAAGATATGTTTTAGGGTTGGTCACTCTTTTATTAGTTTTTAGCGGTCTATCCGCCGAAAAAACTGTAATGGGTACCTATGTTGGCGAACTTCATGAACGTTGGCAGTTTCCTTCCGATCACTTACCCATTGGTTTAGCCGTTGATGATTTAAATATCGTATCCTGGAACGTGTTGGATGCTGACACGATGCATTGGGTAATTGACAATTCCCAGGGCCTTTCGGGTTCCTTAATTCAGGATCTGCATGTTGTGGCCAATGAAAATGGACTCACGATTCGAGATCAATATGTGATTGGCGTGATAGAGAAGATGATCAACCATCCAACGCATCCAAAACATCTATTAGCCCTTCAGGAATGCAGTCGACCTTTTGTAAAGGAATTAGCAAAGCGGTTAGGTTCTCGATGGACGGTCATCGCGCATCATGGAGAAGCTCTGGTTGTAGACCAAACCCGAATAGAAGTTTTAAAGGCCAGTGGCATCAGTTATGTGTTCTCACAATCCCCAAGAAGATCTTTGCAAGAGGTAGTGATTCGCTATAAAGGACAGAAATATCGTCTATACAATGCCCATCTTCCCGGTGATCCTACAATGCCTGCCCGTTATGAATTCGCAAAACTCTTGGCTGATGATTTTGATCCAAAAGTGACTACGATCGCGATGGGTGATATGAATTTTAACGAATGCGAGATGTCAGAAGCCCTTGCAGAGGCATTTGAGCCTATTGATGAGTCCTTTACCCTCTATACGCCGTATTGCACGAACATTTCTCCAGGGCAGTTTTTCTCAAAAGCAATCGATCATTTTATCGTGTTTGGAAGGAAGAGTTCTGAAAAGTTCGTGGTGAACAAGCCGGAAGAGGTCCTTATTGGTCTTTCAGAGGTCCTGAAGTTGCTGCAAGATTAATTTTTAACGCACTTGAATCTATCTACCTAGGACTGTAGCAAACCACGGGCGAGGCACTGTTGTTGTGCTATATGCTGTCATTGCCGTTCCTAGAGCTGTAACACATCCCGCGACACTTGACCAAAGCAGGAAAGCGCAATCCGCATTTGGCAGGAAGATAGATGGTCCACCCAAACACCACAGGGCGTTGAGAACCATCCCAGAGGTCAACGCCAGTGAGATTGCTGCTGCTGCGAGACAGACCTTTATGGCTAGCGCGCAAATTCGCGCTCTTGTCTCGGGTCCGGTAGCTACGGTGAGTCCAAATATATTGATATTTGATTCGCGTTGTATTGAAAACATTAGTCCCTCAAATGTTATTAAATCGGCATGACTATATCATGAATTTAATAAAAAGGGAATGTTAACTAATTGCTGATTTGGCTGCGTGATACCCACACATGCCATGAACGCCGCCACCGGGAGGCGTGGATGAGGAACATAGATACAAACCCTTCACCGGCGTCGAATAAGGATTCCAGCGCGCTACTGGCCGCGTGTAGAGTTGCCAAATATCCTGGGCCCCTCCGTTAATATCCCCTCCGATATAGTTCGCGTTGTATTCTTGCATTTGTATCGCTGACCGTGTGCTTCTGGCAATGATACAATCGCGAAAATGTGGAGCAAAGCGCTCGATTTGCGCTTCGATAATAGAAGTCATGTCAGCTGACGAGCCATTGGGAACATGACAATAGGCCCAGGCCGTATGCTTGCCTGCCGGAGCACGTGTTGGATCAAATAAACTTTGCTGTGCCACCAACACAAAGGGCTTTTGGGGCACCTCATTTTTCCAAACTTGGCTTTCTGACAAGAATATTTCTTCTGCTGTTCCTGCCACATGCACAGTTCCGGCACGTAAGCACTCTTTAGCTTTCCATGGAATGGGAGCGTTCAGAGCCCAGTCTATTTTAAACACTCCTGGGCCATACTGATAGCTCTCTAAGCGATGCTTATAGCCACTGGGCAAGCGGTCTCCAGCTATTTTTAGTAGTTGCTGCGGACCAATATCGCACATGATTAATCGAGAGGGTGGCAGGTCATCAAGTGACTGAATCGGGTGATTCGTAACGATCTGACCTCCCAGGGATTTAAAGTAGGATGCTAGTGCGTTCGCTATTTTTTGCGATCCCCCTTTCGCCATTGGCCAGCCGATGACATGGCCTAAAGCTCCTAAAATGATGCCAAATGCGGCTGTAGCAGCTTTATTCAGAGGTAGGATGGAATGTGCGGCTAACCCCGCAAAAAAGCTACGAGCGCGTTCTTCGGAGAAGCGGCAATGGCAGATGCTTTGAGCGGAACGGATGGCTACATATCCGAATTGCAGCATGGCCAAGGGGTCCCTCGGAAGCATAAAGGGGCCCAACAGACTATCCACGAGTTTATCCCAATTCCTTACAGTTGGAGACATTAAACGACTATAGGCCTCGGCATCGGCGCCGAGAGTTGCTGCGGTATTTGCGATGGATTTTTCCAAGAGAGCAGGAGAGCCTTCGTCAAACGGGTGAGCTAATGCGGCCTCGGGAAAGACCCACTCTAAGCCATGTTTGTCCAACGGAAGAGAGGCAAAGAAGGGAGATCCGACTGCTAAAGGCTGGATTGTGGAGCAGAGATCATGAACAAAGCCTGGCTCTGTGAGCTCGGCAGAGCGCATTCCTCCGCCGATCGTTTCCTTGCCTTCGTACATTACCACCGAAAGGCCAGCTTGAGCGAGCGTGATCGCTGCAGCAAATCCATTAGGACCCGAACCCACTACTATGGCATCGTATTCACTCACTAATCGGCACCAACATCAAGTTACTCCATTTTATCCATACGTACTACGAGCGTCCGTTTTTGTCAAAATCAGCATTGGGTAGCTAACCGGAATAAAATGCCGGACTGGGGACGGAAAGCTTTGCAAAAAACTGAGGTTTGGCTATTACTATCCTTCTTTATTACAAAAATGAGTGGTTACCACAATGCGTCGATACATCGTCCGTTTATTGTTTTCCTTTGCATGCCTTGCAGCAACCCTTCCAAGTGATTCCATTGCCGACCAGGGTTGTGTTTCCGATAGTGAGGAATGTTCCGACGGCGATAGAAATTGGTTAGATTATTGCATTCGGCCCGCAGAATGCCGCAATCCCATGGCCGGCGACGTTAAATATGATGAGGACGTTTCCTGGGATACTTGGGAATTAGATGATTGCTGGAGCGAGCCATACGGATTTGATTCCGTTTGGTACGGCTTCAATCCCCGTTTTCTTTGTGGCGGTCCTCCTGACCCTGACTGGGTTTGCAATGGCATGTTCATGCCGGACTATCCACCACTGTTCCCAGAGTTTATGGCAGACCCACGTGCAATAAATCTGTCGGTAGGTTGGCGTTGGAATGATCACGTCTTTGATAATAACATCATTGATGTTTCCTATGGTCAGCCCTTCCCGATTTGGCGCTGGTTTAACGTGTTCTGTGATGGGGATGCGATGGAAATCGATTTGCAAGGTGCCTTATGGGCAATCTTTGCTCCTTTGCATGAATCGTCGCCCTTAGTCAATGCTGACTACTATATCGGCTTCCCCTTAACCTGGGCTTACGGACCTTGGTCGTGGAGACTGCGTGGCTTTCATATCAGCTCTCACATCGGTGATGAATACTTGCTATTGCGCCCGGGTTTTGAGCGTCATAATCCCAGCGCTCAATATTTGGACTTCTTCTTGGCCTATCAATTGAGCCGCGATATTAGAATCTATTCCGGTTATGGCCGTATTTTTATGACCGATGAATCCTTTCCGGTTAAGCGCAACTATTTTGAATGGGGTCTAGAGACTTATTTCCCATACTTACGCTACGATGCGCCATGCTATTGCGTATTGGGCCAGCCCTTTTATGCTATGCATTTTCGGTATTTAGAGGACGACAACTATCGTCAGGATAGTACCTTTGTGTTAGGGTACGAATTGCGCAAGCTATCGGGAATGCAGGGGCGTTTGCGAGCCTTTTTGGAATTCCACAAAGGAAATTCTCTCGAAGGTCAATTTGCGCGCTTTAGAACGGACTATCTTAGTTTCAGGATAACCTACGGTTACTAGTTTATGGTGCAACCCGATCAAGACCCACAGCTTCCTGAAAAGGATTTCATTAATGAAGGCTATAGTCGCGATCCAGGCACCCTTTGGATTTGGCTCGCGTTTATAGCCGTGTTCCTGGCTATGATTTGGGGTATAGGGTCGCAATATTCCTCCTATTTATCTGAGCGCACACAGGATAAGCCATTTTTGCAGGTTAGCAATAGAGATATGTCGATATTTTTGTGGCAAAATCCTGAGTTTATGCGTGCGAATGTCAAAAGTAAAAGCGGTTATTTGCCTGCCTTTGAGTACTTGGGAAAGGTAACCGTTAACCCTCAAGCTGCTCAGCAATGGGTTGTGGGACCTCCGGAACTATTATTTCGCTATCATACATGGGTGAGATTGCTACGGGGGGAGATCACTGTGCGACCCATCTTTGCTACCGAGTTCATGGAATTTCTAGAGTATGATGAACAGTGGCAACCAGAGAATTGGCCTACCGCGCCAGCAGGCTATAAAGACCTTGTAAAATCAATGAATCCTTTGTCGAAGGATGATCTGCAGAAGTTACCGGAAAACACGTTTCCTAGGATTGTACGTTTAGCATTCCAAGGGTGGAAGAATTTTCGCTATGAAGGCGAAAAGATTGAGGCTGCGAGTCCCACTTACAAAGATCTTACAGCATTTTTAAAAGTCTATCCCCATTATGGACGTAGTTACTGGCGAAATATTGTGGATTCTGGGCGCAGACAATATTTGAAGAGTGTCACTTCGGAGACTGCTGATTCGGATGAGCGAGTCCCTAACGATGAGTTGACTCCATTTCTTAAAGTTGCTTTCTACAACTATCAGCAAGCCGAAAAAAATCAGTAAGAGCATCCCTTCGGCGCCGGGATTTTAACGCAAAGGCGCAAAGTGGGACCCTTAGATTGGAAACTGTTTGAGGGAGTGTACTGGCCTTGAGAGGCCAATACACCCAGCCTAATTTAACAATTAATTTGAGGCTATTTTTTCTGGCCCTCTCAAGGGCCAGAAAAAGTCCCTAAAACCCGTGTCTAACCGCAGGTCCTAACCTTTGCGCCTTTGCGTTTAAATCCTAGCGCCTTCGACCCTGTTAGAAAACTAATAATCAATGTCAACTTTCACAAAGCCGTCATCATAAGTAGGTCCAGTGTGTCCAATCGGCAGCTTGTTGGAGAAGTAATCGGTATATATGCGTAAACCTTGTTCTCCGGATTGAATACAATAGTAGCAATTGCTAAGCCACTCAGAGCCTTTAATGGTTCCTTTGGCTCTATTGCATTGAAAGCGGCTTGTGATTTTGGCCTTCCAATAATCAATCTCGCCAAAAAGAAGAATGGGTGTGCTGGCCGTAGCTCCCACCTTGCGCCGCACCTCTTCAAGGCTAAACTCAAAGTCTGTACCGATTCCACCGGTCAAAAAGATCGGTAGATCTAGGTAGAACTCCGCCTGTCTTTCCACCAGCTTATCCAGCCGGTAGGTCATTTTGGCTTCCACATATGGATTTGCCCGCTGTTCATTGACCACAGACTGATCCCTGATGCGAAAATCGAGAACGTTAGCGCATGAAAGAATGTTAAGCTCTCGAGCTATACGGTTGCCGACTTCCATTGCTCCGGGACCGCCTCCGGTAACAAGTGCTAAAGGAGTGTCGCTTGTCAATAATGGATGAGAAACATGTTGGCGCATGGCCAAGATACCACTCAGAAGTTTGCGTAGTTCTACATCGAAAAGACCTTCAAGAAGATTGGATCCGTAGATCCCAAAGACGGTAGCTTGTAGGAACGTCTCGACGCTTTCTTTAGGAACGAACATTCCCGTATCGCGGTAGGGCCGTTCCACATATTTTAAGATATGCTTCGTGGCAGGATCAACCCAATAGACCGGGATAGCGAATTTATATAAGTCATGCAGAAGTGCACGATCTTCGTGCGAAAAGAAGTCTTGTGATGAAGACGACGGCCTCTGAAAGTAGATACCTTTTAGACAGTTTTGAACTTGATCACTCAGCAGCAAACGTTTCATTAGAGGTGATGGAAAATGCCTTGTAAGCAAAACACCTTGGCTGGTAATCCCTCCAATATCAATGCTCTTCAAAAACGGGTAGGAAGGTTGTTGCTCAATAAACCTTTCAAGCATTGCTGCCTGTCGGTCGCCAGCGTTGGGTCCCGGAAATTCGTGATAACGCGTCTCGCGTGTGATCCATTGTTCTGGCTTTAGATTTACCAATTGCTCGCCCTTAGCAATAAAAACAGCGGCTCGTAAATCTAAAGGCTCAGGAGCCGTTTCGAAGGAGCGAAATAGCGTGTCATCATCTTCTAAACACGATTGTAGTTGGTCACGATCCGCAAAAAAGACGTGTTCGCGGTAGGGCTCTAACGTATAGAATTCTAGGGGAATATCAGTTAGTTCGCGCTTGCTTGTGCCATAGAGTTCGTAGACGTCTCCGGAGTGTTGTGTATCGGGTTGAAGAATGGATGCCGAGGTATGGTGATAGCCTTCGCTTAGCAGTTCATCGACAACCCTTCCAAATACAGTGCGTATATGAAGGGGGAGTGTGCGTACTAGAAGTATTTCGTCGTCCTCTACGTTACGGGGGAGATGAGGTTTCCATTCTTGATGAAGTTTCAGTAAGTCGCGCATTGTGACACCTGTCATCAATCCTTTACCCAAGGTAGGTAAAAAACCTTCCATCGAGTCATCGTAAACTAGACGGCCATGTTGTAGGCTTAAGTAAGCAACTGTTCTTCCTTCTACCTTATCCAAAATAAGATCGCTGCTACCATGAAGGCCACCAAGAGACAGGAGCGGCTTACCAGCGCGATCGGACCGCCCAAACATACGGGAAAGATAATCGGGATTTCGCACGCGTCGTCGTCTATCAGCAGCGAAAAGTTTTCCTATGCAGGCGCCTACTTGAATAAATTTAAGCATTTCGCGAGCTAAACGGCCATAGGCGTGGATTGTCACATGAGCTTCGGCACAGCAGGTTTTCTTATCTAGTTGAAAGCCGTGGCCAACTGCATCTAAACCGATCTGAGCCAGCTGACTTTTGACGTTGAAAAATACCAGTTCCGGCTCTATTTCAAACCCGATGAAAGTGGGAGCGATACCCTCAATAAAGACCGTTGCTTGAGCGCAACGCTCATCTACAGGATCAAGACGAGTGATCATGCCATCGGGCGTGATTAGATCAAACTGTGTGGGATCTAAGTAGGTTTCCATTAGTAATATGCCTTATTCGTATCGGGTCGTGATGGTAATTGTACCTGTGATGCTGGTTTATTACAAATCGTTGGGAGACTTCAGATCCCCGATCCCCATTAACCACGCCAATAACATCCCACATCGGGCTCGATTTGGAATGTTATTTGGATGGCTGGTTTGCACAGACTATCCCCCAACACCAAGAATCTTTTCCTTTTTAAGCCCGCTGTGTCATAATGTTCTGTTCGGAGATCTAATATGGTGAAGACCGCACGTAGTTTTGGAACACACGATGGTACATTTCATGCAGATGAAGTGACTGCCTGCGCGTTGTTAGTGTTATTCGATCAAATTGACGAAGATAAAATTTATCGCACTCGCGATCCGGAAATCCTCCAAAAATGCGAGTATATCTGCGATGTGGGTGGTTTTTACGACCCGTCCAAACTTCTATTTGACCATCATCAAGCCGATTATCAAGGCCCACTTAGCAGTGCGGGAATGATCTTACTTTTTCTTAAAAATCGGGGCGTCATTAGTGACGCACAGTACCGATTTCTTAATCAGTCCCTCATTTTTGGTGTTGATGCACACGATAATGGGAAAGCGCCACAGCTTTCTGGATTTTGTTCTTTTTCCAACCTTGTATCGAATTTTACTCCAATTGAGTATGAGGCAAGTAAGCCCGCGCAGGACTTGGCGTTTCGAGATGCGATGCATTTCGTCGTTGGTCATCTTAGCCGCCTTTTAGAGCGCCATCAATACATGCAGTCTTGCCGTCAGGCGGTGGAAGAGTGTATGCGCAAGGGCGTGGAATACCTCGCATTTGATCGCGGAATGCCCTGGTTAGAGAGCTTTTTCGATTTAGGTGGTGAAAAGCATCCCGCGCTCTTCGTAGTGATGCCATCAGGAAACCATTGGAAGCTGCGTGGAATTCCCCCAACATTTGAAGAGCGGATGAAGGTAAGGGTGCCCCTTCCTGCTCATTGGGCTGGGCTTCTGGAGGATGATTTGCGTCGTATTTCAGGTATTCCTGGAGCGATTTTTTGCCACAAGGAACGCTTTATTTCTGTTTGGGAAACCAAAGAAGACGCAATGAAAGCGCTAGAATTGGTGCTTAAGGGAGCTAAGCGAGGATGACAATTTTTGGACAGATTATTGAAGGCAAAATTCCCAGTGAAAAAGTGTTTGAAAATGAGCGCATTTTAGCCATTAAAGACATCAATCCAGCGGCTCCAATTCATGTCTTGATTATGCCTAAGAAGGAGATCAGGAGTATTCAGCAAGCATCTGCAGAAGATCTCGCCTTGCTACCAGAGATCTTTGAGGTTGCTCAGCAACTTGCAGAAAAGTTCGGAATTGCTAACGGTTACCGTTTGTTAACCAATTGTGGTCCTACTGCCGGTCAAACCATATTTCATTTACATTTTCACTTAATCGGTGGACGTCGCCTAGGAGCGATGGCCTAAGAGTAGGAATAGGTATTTCTTATGGCCAGTCAGCGACTGACTAAAGACTGCGCTGCATTAATGGTTATTGATGCGCAGCAAAGATTGATTGATGTGGTTGAACGACGGAGTGATGTGCTAGCTGGCATCAAAAAAACCGTTCGTGGTTTTCGCGCTTTGAATGTGCCTATTATAGCTACAGAGCAATATCCAAAAGCGTTAGGGTCTACCGAAGCCCGCGTGAAAGAGGCATTAGGTAGCGAGCAAACTTTTCATGAAAAAACCACCTTTTCCGCAATGTGCGATGCTGGAATAAACAAGTTTGTGACCGAACTTAAACGCGATCAATGGGTTTTAGTGGGGATTGAAGCACATGTATGTATTCTTCAAACAGCCCGCGATCTATTAAACGCAGGGCATCAAGTGACGGTGCTTAACGATTGCATTTCCTCGCGATCCATTTATGATTACTCTACAGCAATCGCTGAGCTGCGCGATTTAGGCGCGCGGATTAGTAGCGTAGAAACAGTCTTATTTGAACTCGTTCATGATTCTAAGGCTCCGGAATTCAAGCAAATTAGTGAACTGATCAAGTGCGGTTAACCGTTTGGCTATTACTAGCTTTGTGTGTGCCTCTAACCGTTTATTCGGAATCAACCACTTTAGAGGATAAGTTGCGGCGCGTGCACGCGCATCTTGCTATTCACGATAATGAGGGAGCTTTGAGCGAGGTTAAAGAAGCCTTAGCCGAATCTTCGGACAGTTTATCTTTAAAGAAAGCGTATATTGAAGTCTTGGCTGCTCTGGGGCAAGAATGCAGCATGTTGCAGGCATGGCAAGCCTTAATGGAGCAATACCCGGAAGAGAAAGAAGATCGCCAGCTGTTAGAAACGATGGCTTGGGGTATCATCCAAAAAGGGTCCCGTTCCTCGAGCCCTATCACAGTTGCTATTTCATTAGTTGCCGCTCACAAGGGACAAGACACCCGTGGCGTAAAGATTATTTGTGAGGGTCTAAAAAACAATAATGCCATCATTCGCGGCCTATCCTTGGAATTGTGTACGCAGATGCGAGATGCTGCGTTGTTGGATGAAGTGATGCGCTTGTTAAGCCAAGAGCGTGTATGGGCGGTACGCCTCGCAGCTATCCGTGCTGCTGGAGGTATGAAACTTGGGGCGGCTCAGGGGGTATTAGAAGAGATATTAGCCGATTCTTCGCGTGCTGCCGAAGAAAAAGCTGCAGCAATCGAAGCGCTTGTTAATCTTCTCGAAAATGCTGACGAAGACAGAATTCATTCGCTAGTACGTAATCGCCGTGCAGGATTGCGTCTGTTGGCCTGTCAGGCAGCTATCTATTGCGGACGTGAGGAGGATATTCAAGTACTGTTGCCTCTTTTACAAGATGTTAATGCAGAAGTGCGTGGCATTGCCCTGCAAGTGATAGGAGCTTTGCGCGGCACAAACGTTGCAAATGGCGATCTGCAAGAAATTGCTCGCCGACGTTTAGTGGATAACGATCCTTTGGTGGCTATTAGTGCTGCCTGGCTCCTAACTCTTACTGATGCCGAAGATGGTCAAGAGCATCTTCAAAGCTGGCTAAACCATTCCAAGCGCAAAGTCCGTTTGCAAGCTGCCGGTGCCTTGGTAGCTACCGGACGTCATGGCTTGCCTTTAATGCGAAAGGCTTTTGTCACAACAACCGATTCCTATGTGAAGATGAATTTAGCATTTGGACTCATTGGCCAACGCACAGATGTGCTGGAGGCATGTCAAGCATTGCGTGATGGGCTCCAGATGCCAGAGCGTTGGATGTGGGGGCAGGACGGACTGTTTCGTTATGTTACTCCAAGCAAGGAGAAACATCGCGATGGAATACCTAACTATCCTGAGGCTGTTAATCAGTTGGTGCGTCTGGAAATTCTGAATGTATTGGCTATGATGAAAAGCCCAACTGCGCTTCCAGCCATTCGTCGGTTTCTTCAAGAACGTAATTGGGGAATTAGTGGAGTCGCCGCGGCGGTGCTTTTGGCAGAAGGAAATGATGAAGCTGTGGAACTTGTGGCAAAGTTGCTAGAGGACCCCGAACCCAAGGTGCGTATGCAAGCAGCTTTGGTGTTGGGAATGCTTGGATCTGATACAAGAGCGTTGACTGTCTTGCATCACTCTTTTGAATCGGGCGACCGCGCCATGAAAGAAAGGGTTTTGGAGGCTGTAGGACGCATAGGGCAGATGGAAAGCGTACCTTTTCTGGTCGATAAGTTAGCCGGGCCCCATCAAAATCTACGGTTGTTTGCGGCCTGTGCACTACTACAATGCTTGAACCATTAGTGAGAAAATTGTGACACGTGGCGTACTATGGATTCTGTTTTTAGTGGCTATATGGGAATTCTGTAGCCGCACGTTTGCGGGCCTGCATTTTGTTCTACCGGCACCAAGCATCATTCTAATGGGTATGTGGCATCACGCCGATCGATTTGCTTTGCATAGCTTGGTAACGCTGCGTGAAATGTTGGGCGGAATCTTATATGCACTTTTGTTAGCAATTCCGCTAGCCGCGGCGATGATGACTTGGCAAAGCGCAAAAGTTGTGCTGCATCCAATGATTGTGCTTAGTCAGTGTCTTCCAACGTTTGCCTTGGCACCGCTAATGGTTATTTGGTTTGGTTGGTCGTATACTAGCGTTGTGGTTCCTGTTGTTTTAATGACTTTTGTTCCGTTGACATTGAGCACTTATCAAGGCCTAAAAGCTGTTCCTCAAGCCTATGTAGAGTCATTTGTAACATATGGCGCCAGTTCAAGACAGACCTTTTTCATGCTTCGTTTACCGTGGGCTTTGCCGCAACTGTGCTCAGGTTTGCGTATTGCTGCAGCCTTTGCCGGTATGGGAGCGGTAGCAGGGGAATGGGCTGGCGGTCAGCAGGGTCTTGGCGTGCTAATGTTGGAAAGTCGTAGAGGGGCAGATTTAGTTACCACCTTCGGGTCGATTCTTTGCGTATTAGCGCTTACACTTATTTTTTATGCCATAACAAGCAGTTTGGAGCACCTTGCAACGCTAAGGCGTCCACTTGCAGTTTTGTGGCGCGACTCCTCCATGAGAATGACTATTTTATTAACCCTCGCGGCAATTGTTGGACTTGGTGGCATAAGTCAAATAGGAAGGGTGCAAGATATCCCTAGAGCGCATGTGCGTCTGATGCTCGATTGGATGCCAAACCCCAACCATGTGCCCTTATTTGTTGCTGTGAACGAAGGGATCTTTGCTAAGCATGGAATTGATTTAGAAATTTTGAAGGTCCATGATCCCGGCGACATAGTGCCTTATATTAGCTCTGGACAGGCGGAAGTTGCTGTCACATATATGACAAGCCTGCTGCTGGGAGCTAAGCAGCATGGAGCAGATTTTAAGGTGATAGGTTATCTCATTAAGGAGCCGCTAAATAGCATTATTTATAATGATTCAGAAGAGATTAAGGCCCCATCAAACCTCAGCGGAAAAGTCATTGGTTGCGTCACAGATGGTATTCAAACGCAATTATTGCGACGCATTCTCATATTAAATCATGTGAAGCCTGCTAACCTGCCCACAGTAAATTTTGATTTAGTTGGACTTCTTGTAAATAATCAGTTGGATGCCATCTTCGGCGCCTACTGGAATATTGAGGCCGAGCAGCTACATGTTAAGGGTTTTGATGTCGGCTATTTTCGAATGAAAGATTTGGGAGTCCCTCATCATTTTGAACTTGTTCTAGTAGCTTCTAAGGATAGTCCATTGGCTACGCTAGAGGCTACTAATCGATTTAAGGCCGCATTAGATGAAGCCATGAAGTATTGTCGTGCCAATCCTGAAAAGGCTTTTGCTAAATATATTGCGGCTAATCCTGACAAGACACAAGCGACACTCGAGTGGGAACGCCCTTCGTGGGGCGAGACGGTGAAGTTAATTGCGCCAAATCAGAGTGATGATCTGCCTGTTTGGGAACATTATTATGATTGGTTGCGCAATCAAGGCTTAATAGGTTATCCATTTGATCTGAACGAACTTTTTCCAAGCGACTAAGGCTGGGCTTTTTTGCTTTGTAAACAGTTGAAAATGCAATGAATCTTGTATAGACATAGACAAATATGACGTAACTGGTTCTTTACGTCCTTTCTCCTAAGTCATTTATGTCCTTTTCGTCCTTTACGTCCCTTGTCCTTTTGGTCCTTTTCAAAGTGATTAATCCAGTACATTTTTGCCTTGTTTAAGAAGGCGCTGCTATTGCTATGCTTTTGGCGCACTGAGCAAAGGACTTAGGAGAAAGGACGAAAAGGACATTTTTGAATGTTTCGCCAAGGCGGCGAAAAATGTACGCACGTACAAATAATCGCATTGCTTGCATAGATGACAAATTGTTTTATTTGGACGACATTGGATTGACATTACAAAAAAAATGGGCTTTAGGAAGTATCCTAAAGCCTATTTACTATGTGTTTAAGTGCTAGGAGCTTTTGAAATAGCCTAAGCTTATCGTTTGGTATACACTTTTAGCTGCTTCTGCAGTCATGCTGATGAGCGGATTTGAAAAATTATCAATATAATCCTTGACTGTCTCAGCTGTTGGTCCGGGATAATAATCACTGACTGGTGTGGCAATATTTAGTTTTGCCCATGCGATGGCATCTGGAGCTCCAGTATTATAAACCCAGGTAGGCAATTCGTAGCCTAGGCTGTAAATAGGAACTGATGCTGTCAAAAACGTTCCACGAGCTACTGAAATAAGGGCGTCACCAGCTTTAGTTAACATATCTGCAGTCATGGCCGTAGTGCTTAGAAGTGCTCCACACCCAGCTTCTATAAGTTTTTCAGGCGTTTCGAATGAGGTATTCTTGCATGTTTCTGGTAAATCAAGTCTGCCTTTTAATATATCTGCACCAGCCTTCACACCCATACCTGCACAATATGTCACGCCAGCTCCAACTCCTAATGCGAGAGTCGTTATCGCTAAGCGCTTTCCGATCGTGCAGCATCGCTGAAATTTAGTCTGGCGGGCTTCTGGACCCCAAATAAGATCTTGGACGAAGCGAATAAGCTTAATATTGGATCTACCAGATGCGGTAGGGCTTGCAAGCTGCCAGTGAACGAAGCGATCAACAGTGTTACCCGCTTTGACAAACGGTTGGGCTAGTTTGCCCACAATCCCAGTTTGATGAGTTGGCTTTGCAATTAAGAAATCGGGCATTAACCCTTGAAGTGATGGAACCTTCATAATGTCCTCTCTAATTATGGTTCATTTTGTTAGATGCTGCAAGTATAGCCTATCAGCATAAATGCTCTGTTAAGAGATAGTGAAAATTCACTAAAAGTTCTCAATATTTATCAGTCAATTCTAGGGAGATATTTGATTGGCATGAAACTTGCATCAATAAGTACTAAAAATGAGTAAGCCCTCGTTCAGAAACATGGCACAGTGTGACGGGGTTTTTGGCGAGGGCCGTCTCAAAGAATGATTAATGATGGTGAAAAATCCCCTGATGTTATCATCAGGGGATTTTTTTATTTAGGCGAATGTCTCCATAGCCTTAGCTAAGAGGCTGTATACAAAGTTATATGCCGGCGTGATTATCTCTTGAGAAATATAGTTAGCACATTTAACCGTGTCATTCAAGCATGGCAGGTATTGCGTTGCGGCTTCAAAGCCATTACCACACACATTAGCCACTGGCTTACCCACGTTTGTGTTGAGCCAGCTCAGTGCTGTTGTGGCTGCAGCCGTAATATTAGGTAGCTCTTTTAAGCAGTATTTTGGGAAGGTATGGGTGACCAAGAAGAAAGGTACCGAAATTCCAAGATACAAAGAGTTTGATGCAGCGCCAAGCATTGAACTTAACCAAGCGGATGCCTGAGCACTGTATTGCAGAATATCAGCAGCCAAACCGGTTTGAGTGGAGGAATGTTGCAAAAGCGATGTTCCAAGTGCTTCCAAAGCACGGCTAGATACCCAACCTATAGCCGCTACTCCGACTCCAGCAGCAGCGACAATGCCCATGCGCAGAGCGATCACTAAAGCCCTGTTGATACCGTGAGGAGCTTGGGGACCGGTAGGTGAGTTACCAGCATGAAGATATTTAACGCGATGAACAACGCCCTTTCCATAGGAGGTAAGGGGGATGCTGTACCCTAAAACCTTACAGTTACTAGCATTTGTTGGCATATTAGAACCAGCCATAACAAAGGAGCTAATGTTGTATGCAAGTTGTACGGTGCGAGTGAGAGCACTTTTTCCCCATAACTCGGGCTTGGTGTCCGCTGCAATGATCCATTGCCAACCATCGACAATTTTTTGTCCGATGCCTGATGATGCAGTTGGTTTGGATGATCCGCATACCTTATTATAGCCGGCTGCGGCTAGTTGACCGGCATCATTGAATAAATCTTTGATTGATATGATTGGTTGCATTTTTTGTTCTCCAATGGTTAGTAATTGTAATGCTTAATAATGACATATGAGTATGCAGAAAGGATTAAGCGATTATGAGTGTTTGATTTACTAGCTAGCATAAAAAACCTTCACTTCGTTTTGAAGGGAGATTGAGGTTTTGTTTCTGGGGTATTAGGATTTAATGATGGTTTCCCAGGCCGCTGGGATGATGATGGTGACGGCGTAATAAGCTAGGGAACTTCCATGGGTCCATAAAAATGAGGCCGATGCCGGAATACACGTAAGTGTTGCCCAGCTGGCGTTTCCAATATTCTCCAAACTGATTGCGCCGAAAATGGCACTAATACCTTGTTTAAATATAGAATCAGCAAAGTCCGATATGACGCCGAATACCGGAGAAAGAATACGACTCCCCAAGAATGTTGCACAAGCTAATAGGCCATCGCCTACCATGGCTGCGCAATATTGGCCTAGTTGTATAGCTGGGTTAAAAAATGATGTCATGAACGTGTTACCTAAGGTTGAAAAAAGCTCTGGGCTAAAGAGACAGAACTTTAGGAGAGGGTCAGTGACTCCATAGTAGAGGACGGAAGAAATGGTACTGATGCCCGTACCTAGAAAGGAAAACGCGTGGCCAGAAGCGCGTGCGCCCATTCCAATTATCGATTCAGCTGTTGCTGTGAGTAAAACACGGCCGACTTCTTGAAAGCCTGCTCCTAATCCGTAACAAACCGTAGATAATATCGTAGCGGCCGCAACGACCATCGTCATGCGCTTAGCGATTGTGAAAATGCGGTAAGTGGCTTTAAGGGTTTGGGATTCAACAGGGGCTTTGTAACCCGTAATCATAGAACGCAGAGCTTGAAACCAACTGATTAGCCTGTCTGTTAAAGAAGGTGGCGGCGTCCTTAAGTCAGCTGCCGAGATCCAATCAAACATGTCTTTAAAGTATGCTTCAAACTTCTGGACAGGACTGGGAGAAGGTTTTGCGGCCCAAAAATTAAAAGGGTTTAAGCCAAAGCCAGCTATTTGTGTCATGTAAGGGTCCTCTCTACCAAATAATTTTATAAAGCTAATGATATTAACATTGAGAGGTCAAGAGAGTATAAAGGAACGTGGGATTTATTGCCGTGTGGCGGTATAAGTATGTGAGTTAACAACATCAGGCTGCAATGACGACAGAACAACTACCATATCTTCATGCTGAAAACCTTTGCTTTTGCTATCCGATGCGAGACGTTCTACGAAATGTTTCGTTGTCGCTTTGTAAGGGCGAAATTGTATCTTTAATTGGTGGATCAGGCTCAGGCAAAACTACTCTTTTGAAGATACTTTCGGGCATTTTGGTTCCTCAGAGCGGGCGCGTGAGTCTTGGTGAAAATTCTGTGCCCTCGAGTCGGCACAAGATGGCGTTTATGATGCAGCAAGACTTGCTATTGCCTTGGCGGACCGTACTTGGCAATGTGATGTTAGCTGGAGAAATCGAAGGCATAAATTCTGCTAATCTTCAGCTAGAAGCTATTGAGTTACTGCATGCTGTTAATTTATTCGAATGCAGAGATTTATTTCCTGATGCCTTGTCCAAGGGGATGCGTCAACGTGTGGCACTTGCACGAGTGTTATTGCAACAGCGCCCTGTTCTACTTTTGGACGAGCCCTTTGCTGCTCTCGATGTTCTATTAAGAGAGCAGCTATATCATCTGCTTAGGCAGTTGTGTTCAAGAAACAAGACGACGGTTATTTTAGTGACACATGATTTTCGCGATGCATTAGTTCTATCTGATCGCGTAATGTGTTTATCTAGTGGAACGATTTCAAAGGAATGGGTTATCCCTATTGATGTTCATCAAGATGCTGCATCCATGGGCATGTGGCAGGAAAAACTTAAAAACTCACTTAGCGTAGATAAATGGATATAGCTAGCATACAGCACGCGCTTTTGCAGGCGAATGTTGATGGATGGTTGCTTTATGATTTTCGGAGAAGCAACGATATTGCCTGTCGTTTTCTGGGAATTTCTAGCGATACTTTACTCACTCGACGGTTGTTATATTGGATTCCCCAGACGGGAGAGCCTAGGAAAATTGTGCATGCGATAGAACCACATCATCTTGACCATCTTCCCGGTGAAATCCTTTTGTATCGCTCGTGGCAGCAGCTGGAGGCACGTGTGGCCACAGCATTGAAGGGAAGCGCTACCGTTGCAATGGAATACTCTCCGCGCAATGCCTTGCCATACGTTTCCAAAGTCGATGCGGGGACGGTCGATTTTGTTCGTGATCAGGGAGTGGAAGTCGTGAGTTCAGCCGATCTCTTGCAGCGCTTTATGGGCATCTGGGATAAAGAGAAAGTTCGATTGCACAAAGAAGCCGCCTATGTTGTTGACGCAGCGGTGGAGAAGGCCTGGTTGTGGATAGAGTTAGAATTACAATCGGGACGGGCACCGACCGATTATGGCGTACAACAGTTTATAATGCAGATTTTTGCCCAAGAAAATTGTGTGACAAATGCCCCCCCTATTTGTGCGATCAATGCGGATTCAGCCGACCCACATTATTCCGCAATCCAAGCACATCAAAAACCGATAAAGGCTGGCGATTTTCTGTTGATAGATCTTTGGTGTAAAAGGAACTTGCCCAAAGCAACCTATGCCGACATTTGTCGTGTAGGCGTTATAGCACCTGAACCTACACCTAAACAGCGAGAAATATTTAGTATCGTTAAAGCAGCGCAAGAGGCCGCCACTCATTTAGTACGCGATCGCATGGCAAAAGGTGACGAACTAATGGGTTGGGAGGTCGACCAGGCCGCGCGCGATGTCATCACACAAGCCGGTTATGGTCAGTGCTTTATTCACCGAACCGGGCATAATATCGACGAAAATGATCACGGTGACGGTACACATATGGATAATTTTGAAACGCATGACACTCGCCATGTCCGTAGTGGCACATGTTTTTCCATTGAACCTGGAATTTATCTTCCTGGCGAGTTTGGCGTCAGATTAGAATATGATGTGCTTGTGCACTACAATGGCGAAGTCGAAGTTACGGGCGGCTCTCAGTCCCATATTCGTTGCATAAGTTTGCGATTGTAGCGGCAATTGAACCGTATCTCCAACTTGGCGTTCAGCCCCTTCTGTTCTTCTACTTGCATCAAAGGCCTAGGGCCAGTATCCTTAATGGGATAATTAATAGTCCTTCGGAGAGTTAGTGGATAACATACAAGCCGTAGAAGTAAATGAGCCTAAGTCTAGTGTCTTATCAGTCGTTTGCCTAGTGGCGGGTACCTGTATAGGTGGCGGGATGTTAGCGTTACCTGTCGCTACCGGGATTTCTGGCTTCGTACCGGCCATTGTAGTGATGTTTGTCTGTTGGATTGCCATGACATTATCAGGGCTATTCCTATTGGAGATCAGCCTCTGGATGGATGAAGGCGCCCACGTGATTTCCATGGCAAAACGCTTTCTAGGAAACCCTGGACGTATAGTTGCCTGGACACTCTATCTTTTCATCTGTTATGCGTCCATTGTAGCCTACACAGCCGGAGGGGGGGCTCAGTTGACCCATCTGTTCCAGCATCTTCTAGACATGAACATATCTAAGGCCATTTGCAGCACCCTCTTTCTTGTCGTTTTCGGTGCGGTGATCTTCTTAGGCCATTTGATTGTTGGACGTGTCAACACTATCCTATTTTCCGGTTTGATCGTGGCATATTTTGCCCTGGTGGGACTAGGTTTGGATCACGTGCACGGTGATCTACTGATGCAGCGCCAGTGGACGACTGCTTGGATGGCTATTCCGCTATTTTTAACTTCCTTTAGCTTTCAAACGATGGTTCCTAGCCTTACACCCATGCTTCGTCGCAATGCCAAGGCACTGCGTTGGGCTATTGTGGGTGGGATGACGATTACTTTTGTCGTGTACCTTGTGTGGGAGTGGTTGGTATTAGGCATTGTACCAGTGGAAGGCCCCACAGGTCTTGCAGCAGCGTTAGCTAGGGGCGAGCCGGCAACACATTACATGAAGCAGCATGTTGGTGCTGGCTACATCTTTCTTATCGCAGAATATTTTGCCTTCTTTGCACTTGTAACCTCATTTTTGGGTATCGCACTTGGACTCTTTGACTTTCTGGCAGATGGATTACGTATTAAGAAAAATTTTCAGGGAAAGATATTGCTAACCCTTATTGTAGCCATCCCCACACTGTTTTTTGCCATCAATTACGAAAGGGCATTTTTAATTGCGCTAGATACTTCTGGTGGATATGGCGATACCATCTTGAATGGAATAATGCCAGCTTTAATGCTCTGGATTGGGCGCTATCGACTGGGACTAAAGTCAGTTTTGCCTACTCCAGGCGGCAAAACCCTTATTGTTGCAGTGGGACTATTTTTTCTGTGTGCCTTTTTAATGGAAATTGGAATGCATAGCGGATTTGTACGGGCAATACCTCATGTAGAACTAGTAGAATAGGAGAATCATATGGGCCTCGGTTTAGCCTTTAAAGCTTTTTTTAGAGCCTTCAAAGACCCATCCGGTGCCAATGCTTTTGTAGCAGGCGACTGCACCGAATCGAAGCAGCTCGAAGGTGCTGAAGATTTAGGTCACTTACGCTTGCTAGGCTTATTACAACGGTCTGGACGTCTATTGGACTTCCTGAAGGAAGACATTTCAGGGTTTCCAGATGCGCAAGTGGGTGCCGCGGCGCGCGAAGTGCATAAGGAATGCGCTAGTTTGCTGGAGGACATTGTAACCATTCGACCGGTCTATGAGCAGGAAGAAGGAACGAAGATACGCATCCCTGCTGGATATGATTCTGCTGCCGTCAAGGTGATCGGCAACGTGAAAGGCAACCCTCCATTCGATGGCGTTTTGGTTCATCCAGGTTGGAAAGCACACAAGCGATCGTTACCTAAAGCCGTTGGAGAGCAACATAGTGAAGTCCTTTTCCCAGCAGAAGTAGAAGTAAAATGAAATATCTTATCGGCATCGATCTAGGAACCACCAACAGTACCATAACCTGCGCCTCGCAGGATGGGACGTTTGAAACTCTTTGTGTTCCCCAATTTACCGCGCCAGGAACCCAAGCATCTTTACCCGTATTGCCATCCTTTCTCTATGTTCCCATGGAAGAAGAACGCTTAGACAATGAAGCGTATTTCTTAGGAGCATATGCACGCGATCGAGGGGCCGAAGTCCCAGGCAGAGTTGTGATGTCGGCTAAGTCTTGGCTGTGTTGTGAAGGATTAGATAGACGTGAGAAAATCCTTCCATTAAATGCTGAAAATTGTGAAAAATTTAGTCCTGTAGATGCTTGCACGGCCTTTTTAGCTCATTTGCGGCACACCTGGAATGAACAAAAAACTGACGCTCCTTTCGATGAGCAGCAAATACTCATTACTGTACCCGCATCCTTTGATCCCAGTGCACGTCAGCTCGTACAAGAGGCGGCCGAACTAGCCGGTTTTCCTGAAATTATTCTTCTTGAAGAACCTCAGGCAGCATTCTATGCATGGTTGCAGCAACATGCGGAATCTTGGCGCGAGCAGCTCAACCTTGGTGATAGAATCCTCGTGGTGGATATTGGAGGAGGTACGACTGACTTCACTTTAATTGAAGTCGGAGAACAAAATGGTGAGCTGAGCTTGGGCCGAGAAGCCGTTGGAGAGCACCTCTTGTTAGGCGGGGATAACCTCGATTTAGCCTTAGCATACCTTGCGAAAGAAAAGTTAGACGAACAGGGACACGAGCTGGACAACTGGCAAATGCAATCCTTGGTTCATGGTTGCAGGCAAGCAAAAGAGGCTTTTTTAGGCGAAAATCCGCCCGAAAATTTAGACATTGCAATACGTCGTCGAAGTAGTCGGTTGATCGGTGGATCGCTATCGGTGACGTTAACAAAACAGGAAGTAGATGCAGTCATTGTTGAGGGCTTCTTTCCCCTAACGACGCCTCAGGAACGCTCTAAGAAGGAACGACGCCTAGGCATCCAGCAAGTTGGCTTGCCATATGCACAAGACCCCAGAGTCTCTTGTCAGTTGGCTAAGTTTTTAAGTATGTCAGGAGAGAGTGAAGGCCTGGATATGGCTCAGTTCATGATGCCCACAGCCGTGTTATTCAACGGAGGTACTTTAAAGGCTGCCGCATTACGTGAGCGTTTAGTTGAGTTGTTAAACAGTTGGGCAAAGCTACTTTCAAAACCCGCCGTAAAAGTACTTACCGATGCTGACTACGACTTTGCCGTCAGTCGTGGGGCCGCCTACTATGGCATGGCACGTAATGGAAAGGGGATCCGCATTCGAGCGGGCACTAGCCGCAGCTATTTTATTGGTGTAGAAGAGGCTTTACCAGCTGTTCCAGGCCTTTCAACACCTCTAAAAGCTGTCTGTGTAGTTCCGTTTGGGATGGAAGAAGGTTCAGATAAGGTGTTGGACTCTCAAGAGTTTGCTCTGACCCTCGGCCAAACAGCCACATTTCGTTTCTTTAGCCGTGCCATAGCGACACTATCCGATGGAACTGAACCTGTAATTGGCACAACAGTCCGAAATTGGAAAAATGAGCTTACCGAGCTTCACCCTATCGAAACTCTTTTAGACCAAGGCGCTTTGGAGGGCCGTTCGGTTCGTGTGACGTTGCGCTCAAAGGTAACTCCACTTGGAATTTTAGAGTTGTGGTGCCAAGCAGCCGATGGACGCCAATGGAAGCTTGAATTCGATCTTAGACGAGTTCAGGCATAGCCCTGAGGTCTTTCTATGCCCTTTATATCGTCTATTTGGTCGTTAAGAGGGTAATTGCACAAATCGAGCATTGGGCCACGACTCTAGATAACTAGAGGTGAATAGACGGTATCTATTCCACCAAGTGTATACGCGCGGCTTACTTTAACGCAATCTGTCAATTTCCATTTTATTGTTTGATTTTCGTTAGCCACCAACTGCACATGTGTTGCACAAGAGAAAAATTGGCACCCTATTAACTCGATACTTTCTAAATTAGGAAAGTGGCTCATCAATTTGGCTAGAGAATGGGCCCCGTAGAACTGGGAACTAGATAGGCAAAGGTTCTTCACATTCTTTTCCTGCCAAGAATTTGGTTCTACTACAAATGGCTCAAACGCATAGCCAGGAGAATGTCTTTCGAACGTGGCGCTATGTATTTCTAGCTTTGTAACTGTCTTTGAAACATTTAGTAAAGGGGATTCAGAAAGGTTCTTAAGGTTTTGACATCGATAGTAGTGGCTATAAGGGGTAGCGTCTGCTCGCAATCGACTAGGCAGTTTGCTTAAAGTATCGGCCATGTCTAAGCAGCTCCATTTACCGTCCTTGCCTGTGGGAGTTAACAGAACAGCTAGATTTATTCCTTGAATATGCAACGCCACATGTAAAGGTTGAGATTGACTTAGGCGCATTAGAAAAGTTCCAGGGGGTTCCTCTCTCAGAAGGGCCTTAGCCGCCTCATCCGTGATATCATAGAACCAAGGGCAATGCTTGGCCAGTTCAAACTCAATTGCCCTTTGTATTAGTTCGTGACAGACAGGCTCGTAAAGGTAGGCTAGATGAGTTTTTAAACGGTTTTCATCGAAAAACTCTTCAGTTTTCACGATACCCAGGCGAGATTTCCACATCACCGTATTGCCATTGTGGAAATATGTGCCAGGCCTTTGTGAATTCAGCACCCCCCTTATAATCTCTATTTGAGCGAAGGCATTAAGGGGCATCGCATAAGGTTGTTCGGATTGTTCCGGAGGTGATTGACTTATGGGAATCGGAATAATTTTCTTGGACTTTTCATTACAAGATTTTAGTTTACTTTCTGCTATTGGTATTGTTTCTAAATTGCTAGTCAGTTGTATTTCCATGTTTGTCTCAACTAAATTAAGCGATTAGAGGTTTTGCACCTGCAAAAATGCGATTGAGTTGGGATAAATGGGAAAGGGCGACGTATCCCATTCCAGAGCCCAGAGAAACCTCCCAACTGTCTCCCGGTCCTGCGGGGTATGCGGGGTAAGGACTGACTTGGCTATGATCATTAAAATAGATCATGACCGCGTTAGCATTCCAAAAATGATCTTTAATGACAAAAAAGCCGTGCCCCGCCTTTTCCAGTAGCTCCACAGCCTCACGACTGGACCCTAATTCCCAGTATCCCGGCAAACCTTTAACTGAAGCAAAAAGACGCAGAATAGCAGGGTTATCTAATGGGTCGCCCAACTCTAAAAGTAAGTGTGGCAGATTGGCTGAAGGGAGCGCGTTCAGTGGGGGATCGGGCCTACGATCGAACCATGTTGTGGAGACATCGTCATTGGCACTCTTCCAGCTAATGCCTACTGCAAAAGGATTGTCAGAATGACTGCGGCACAGAAATGTGCCTATAGGATGGTCAATCAGTCGAATTTGCACCTGTTCATCGCTAAGAATTCCATAAAAAGCCCTTCTAGCCGTCCCTCGCAATTGAAAAGCCGGTTGCGTACCTTCGAAAGAAGATGCGGAAATAATCGGCTTGGAGAATGGAAGCGCATGGATGTCCAGATATTCCGTATTCATAGCGCAGTCCTTGGTAGAAGCTATTTAGAGATTAATAATTTGAGGGCATCTTGCTTCATACGTAAGTGTACACTATAAAGTCCATTGGCTCTGCTTGGAGTTAAACTTGCCGCGATTTCGAGTTCATCTAGATAGCTCGGTGGGCACTTGAGAATGACTTCTGGAATCTCATGGCTATATACCATAATCAAAAGTGCAGCTAAACCCTGCGAAATAAGGGCGTCGGATTCTCCCTCGAATACAATAAGTCCATCTTGAGAATAAGCACGAATATACATCTGACTCTGACAGCCCTTTACGAGATTATCCTCAACTTTGTATGTACCGTCTAGAGAGGATAACGCCTTTCCCAAATCAATGATTTTTTGATAACGCGCTTCACGATCCACACAGGAATCAAAAAGCTCCTTAATATGTTGCTGTTTCGCCAAACATGACTCGTACATTGTTACTCCCATTTTACTCTATTTTAGCTTTTTACCGTTTGAAGGGCAAGCTTCCTCCTGTTTGGTACTATCTTGCTAAAAATGACAATGTTATCTAATTGGTAACTATGTTAGTCTTATGTTTTTGTGGATAATTTTAAGTCATAATTAGCTGCATAAAACCATAAGACTCTAAATTGTTTACGCAGAGCGAAGCAGCGAGAAATAACTTTTACAGACAATTTTTTGAACTTTTAGAATTTCTACCACCGAGATCACAAAGAACCCACAGGCCTGAGTCTGAGGCAACAAAAGCGGTTTGAATCCCCCCTAGGATAGATAGAGATGATCTTTTCGTTCATGGAATGTCTCCTTTGCAAAAAAGATCATACCCAAATTGAGTCGCGTTCGAACAGGTCTACTCTTCGCAATTGATAAGTTGCGCAACTCGGCCAAGTCTCGACTTGACCTTCGATGCGCAACTTCTCACTTGAGAAGATCGACTAAGCTCGAGCGCGATGTAGGTTGTAAGTCGGGTTTAACGTGATCTATCGCGTCTGAAGTATGCTAGTCGTAGCTAGGATGTGGTGGCAAGACGGGTTGCAATGTGCAAACTCCAGCCAATAGGCATAATGAGCGATGCTAAAATGCTCACATCAATCGACTAGATGGGAACAGAAAAATTGTAAGTGGGCTTGACATTTAATGCAAACCTGGTATCCTCTTAGTGCAGTACATTAGAACCTCATTGTCCTCAGCACCAAATTATAATTGAATTTATGGCGAAAGAAGACACGCTCAAACTTGAGGGCACCGTAGAGGAGCTACTACCGAATATGAACTTTAAGGTGGCTCTTAAAAACGGGCCCACTGTCATTGCTCACCTTTGCGGGAAAATGAGAATGAAGAATATTCGTGTATTGGTCGGGGACGTAGTAAACGTTGAAATGTCTCCTTACGACTTGACGACAGCTAGAATTATCTATCGTCAACGTTAGGAACTAACAACATACCCGAGAAAGGTTGTTGATTTTTTTTGGCTGACTCGCTAAACTCATCGGTTTTCGAGTTGGTAAAGAATTCTTCACCTCGAATTGTGCGCCCAGATAGCTCAGGGGTAGAGCACTTGCATGGTAAGCAAGCGGTCGTAGGTTCAAGTCCTATTCTGGGCAGAGATAGAGAAAAGTAGAAAGTTACGAGTTGAGCCTTATTGGAGGATGCAAGATGGCTAAACAAGCATTTCAGCGGAATAAACCACACGTAAACGTCGGCACCATTGGCCACGTTGACCATGGTAAAACAACACTTACCGCTGCGATCACAAAGGTCCTCGCAGAAGCAGGCGGGGCAACATTTAGAGACTACGCGTCGATTGACAATACCCCAGAGGAAAAAGCTCGTGGTATTACCATCAATTCGTCGCACGTTGAATATCAAACAGCAAGTCGCCACTACGCACACGTCGATTGCCCAGGGCACGCCGACTATGTGAAGAACATGATTACTGGTGCCGCTCAGATGGACGGCGCGATTCTGGTTGTAGCAGCTACAGACGGTCCTATGCCTCAGACACGCGAGCACATTTTGCTTGCGCACCAGATGCAAGTACCAGCTGTTGTTGTGTTCCTTAACAAGGTGGACCAACTCGGCGAGGAAGATGAAGAACTTCTTGATCTCGTTGAAATGGAATTGCACGAACTTCTAGAGTCCAAAGGCTACAAAAACACCCCGATTATTCGTGGTTCCGCCTTAAAAGCCCTTGAAGGTGATCCAAAGTACGTCGAAGCCATTAAGAAACTGATGGATACAGTCGACTCCTTTATCCCAACACCTGAGCGCGACATCGATAAGCCATTCCTAATGCCTATCGAAGACGTATTCTCCATCTCCGGACGTGGTACAGTTTGTACCGGTCGTGTGGAAAGAGGCGCCATCAGATTGAACGACAAGATTGAACTTGTTGGCTTGAAGCCCACTCGTGACACCGTTGCGACTGGTCTTGAAATGTTCAACAAGACTCTTGACGAAGCGCGTGCTGGAGAGAACGTTGGTGTTCTATTACGTGGTATTGAAAAAGATGATGTTGAGCGCGGCATGGTTTTGTCCGCACCAGGCTCCAACAAGCCTCATACAGAGTTTAAAGGCCCAGTTTACGTTTTGACCAAAGAAGAAGGTGGCCGTCATAAGCCTTTCTTTACCGGATATCGTCCACAGATTTACATCCGTACGACAGACGTAACAGGAACCGTTGAACTACCTGCTGGTGTTGAAATGGTTATGCCTGGCGACAACGTGGAGATCATCGTTAAGTTGATCGCACCTGTTGCCCTTGAAAAAGGGATGCGCTTTGCGATCCGCGAAGGCGGCCGCACAATCGGCGCCGGCACGATTTCGGAAATCCTGAAATAGGGATTGTAAGATCGACATCCCGATAGGCTCCAATGCCTATCGGGATATTTTGCTAGGGGTGTGTAGCTCAGCTGGTAGAGCAGCGGCCTCCAAAGCCGAAGGTCGGGGGTTCGAACCCCTCCGCACTCGATGTGAGTATCGAAGAATGACTACAGAATCTGTCCACGCAAAGGACAGATAACTGAAGCAGGAGCGAAGAAGTCGGATGAGTCAAGCAGGAGTGGTGGGCGTGCTAGAGCAAAAAAAGAATGGCGCTGTAAAAAGCAGTACCAATGCTCCAGAGAAAACCATTGGCACTGAAAGCATAGGGTCCTTCATCGGAGATATGAAGGGCGAGCTTGCCAAAGTGACCTGGACGAGCCGCGAAGAGATGCAACTGTATATTAAAGTTGTAGTCATGTCGACGCTGGTATTTGGATTAGGTATCTACTTTGTAGACCTCATTATCCAAGGAGTCCTGATGGGACTAGGGGCTGTAGTACGATTGATTGGTGGTTAGAGCCGACTATAGGGGAAAGACATGCATAAATGGTACGTACTCCAAGTGCTGTCGGCACAAGAGAAAAAAGTTAAAAAGGCCATTGAGGACCACCGCGATGTGAAAGGGATGGATCTTCTTATAGAGAAGGTCGTATTCCCAACCGAAAATGTGTCTGAAGTCAAGCGTGGACAGCAGCACATCGTGGAGAAGAAACTCTGGCCGGGTTATTTACTCATTAAGATGACCCTGAATGACGATACATGGAGTTTTGTAAAAAACACTCCCGGTGTCATCGACTTCTTAGGAGGCGAAGCGCCTACAGCGCTTACCGACCATGAAGTCGATCAAGTCATGCAAGATCTTGAAAATAAAAAAGGTCGAGTGACTGAAAAACATAAGTTTCAAGTCGGCGACCGCGTTAAAATTATTGACGGCGTGTTTGTCAACTTCCTGGGCACAATTACAGAAGTGTTTCCGGATAAGGGCCGCCTCAGTGTGATGGTTTCTATATTTGGACGCGATACTCGAGTTGATGACTTGGAGTTCCTACAAGTAGAAGCTGTTACTGATGATGCAGAGGTGGAGGAAGTCTAGATCGTCACCCAGCCTCTAGGGTTGCGATTTAGGTTCAGAACTGACAAGCATACCACAAGTGCGCACAAGTACAAGGTGTAAGAGGAATAGATGGCAAAGAAAAAAATTAGTAAGATTATTCGCTTGCAGATTCCTGCAGGCAAAGCTACGCCAGCGCCACCGATAGGACCGGCTCTCGGTGCTGCAGGCTGTAACATTATGGCCTTTTGTAAAGAGTATAACGCAAAGACACAAGGTCAAGCTGGCGACATATTGCCAGTCATTATCACCGTTTATGCGGACAAGTCGTTTACCTTCGTGACCAGGAAGCCTCCAGTGGCTGAGATGCTTAAAAAAAGCACAGGCATTGAGAAGGGATCGGGCGTTCCCAACCGCGATAAGATTGCGAAGATCACCCGAAGCCAGGCTCGTAAGATTGCTGAAGACAAGATGGAGGATATGAATGCTCGTAACCTCGAAGCTGCTACAGACATCGTCTTAGGTACTGCCAGGTCCATGGGAATAGAGCTTGTGGAAGAATGAGGAAAGAATAAATGACTAGTAAAAGACTTCAAGACATAGCCAAGAAGTTAGACCTCACTAAGGTCTATACCTTGGGTGAAGCCATGGGCGTACTTAAAGAATGCCCAGGCGTTAAATTTGACCAGTCGGTCGAGATCGCCCTGAGGCTTGGGATAGATCCACGTAAGTCTGACCAGAACGTACGCGGAACTGTAGCCCTGCCACATGGAACCGGTAGAACGATGCGCATCGTGGCATTAGCTCGCGGCGACAAAGTTAAAGAAGCTCTCGATGCGGGAGCGGACCAAGCAGGTAATGAAGAACTCCTAGAAAAGATTGCCGGGGGTTGGACTGACTTCGACGCTATCGTGGCAACACCTGACATGATGCGTGAAGTAGGTAAATTAGGTAAGGTATTAGGCCCACGTGGTCTGATGCCAACACCTAAGGCCGGTACAGTCACTACAGACCTAGCGAAGGCTATTGCCGAACTCAAAGCAGGTAAAATCGAATTCAAAGCAGATCGTTATGGCGTTGTTAACAATGCAGTAGGTAAGCTCTCCTTCGATTCTGACCATTTGATAGCAAATACAAGAGCGCTTTTGAGTGCTGTTGCTAAGGCGAAACCCGCAACCGCAAAAGGGCATTATGTACGTGGATTGGTTCTTTCTTCCACGATGGGGCCTGGTCTCAAAATCGACCTTAAGGACCTGGATGCGGGTTAATAGGAGTTGTAGAAGATGAGAAAAGAAAAGCAATTCCTTCTTGATGGAATTCAAGAGCATATCGAAGGCGCTAAAGGCTTGGTTATTTTGAGCTATAAAGGGCTCTCAGCTAATGCAGTTAACGATTTTCGCGCTGGTGCCGAGAAGATCGGCGGTTACGTTGCCATGGTTCCCAAACGTGTTTTGGTGAAAGGCGCGTTACAAGCTGGACTAACGCTCGATCGTACCGAGCTTGCTGGTCACATTGGATTAGTCATCGCACAAGATGATAACGCCCTTGAACTTGCCAAGTTTGTAGTTGGATATAGCGAAACCTCTGAAAAGACCGTACAAGTCATTGGCGGACGGTTCGAAGGTCAGTTATACAGCGGCGAAGATGTCGAGAAGCTCTCGAAATTGCCAGGAATGAACGAAATGAGATCCCAGTTCCTTGCCGTTCTGGAAGCTCCGCTATCGCAGACACTTGCTACTGTAGAGGCTATCCTTTGCAGCGTGATCTACTGTTTGAACAACAAGAGCCAAGCAGCCGACGGATCTAGCGACAGTCAACAATAAATTTAAAAGATTGCAATTTGTGAGGTAACACCGTGAGCAAACAAAAAATTGAAACATTGCGAGATGAACTCAGCAGCTTGACTGTCCTTGAGATGTCCGAGCTAAAGAAAATTCTCGAAGATCATTGGGGCGTTAAAGCTGCAGCAGCTGCTGCAACTGTAATCGCTGCTCCTGCTGGAGGTGCCGCTGCTGCTGTTGAAGAATCAACTGAATTTCAAGTTACTTTGAAAGAAGTTCCAGCAGACAAGAAAATTGGCGTTATTAAGGTTATCCGCGAGCTAACAAGCCTCGGCCTAAAAGAAGCCAAAGAACTTGCTGAAGCCGCACCAAAAGTTGTTAGGGAATCAGCACCTAAAGCTGAAGCTGAAGACATTAAGAAGAAGCTCGAAGCAGCTGGCGCACAGGTAACCCTGAAAGGCCTGTAGTTCTCTACTAGATGCATATTTAGTTAAACCTCGGATGAGGCGACAGTTAATGTCGCCTCATCTTGTGGTTGTGCGCATTTACACACTTAAAAGGGCGTTTCCTTTTAAGAAAAAATTTATGGTTTATACTTCAGACCATTCTCACGGTTGGTGAGGACAGTGTCGAGGTGTATGTTGCAGTTCTTCTTTATGCCAACCCAGATCAGGGAGTCCTAGATGTTGAAAAGGCCGCCGGAACGGGTAAGTTTCGTGGAAAAGGAAGAGATCATTGATCTTCCTAACCTCATCGAAGTGCAGATAAAGTCCTATGACCAATTCTTACAAGCTGACAAATTTCCTGATGAACGGGAAAGTGTGGGATTGCAAGAGGTCTTCAACGAAATTTTTCCGATTAGATCCTATGACGAGAAGACCGTTTTAGAATTCCTATCCTATAGTTTAGGCGTTCCGAAGTACTCTCCAGAGGAGTGCATTCGTAGAGGAATCACCTACAACGTGACTTTGAAGGTTAAGTTTCGTCTAACAGACGAGACAGGCATTAAGGAAGAAGAGGTCTACATGGGAACAATCCCTGTGATGACCGACAAAGGTACGTTCATTATCAATGGTGCGGAACGCGTTGTTGTTTCCCAGTTGCACCGTTCACCTGGTATTTGCTTCGAGCAAGAGCGCCACCAGCGTGGTCAAATGCTCTACTCCTTCCGTGTAATTCCTTATAGGGGAAGCTGGTTGGAAGGGGCGCTCGATACGAACGATTTGATTTACATCTATATTGACCGCAAGAAGCGTCGTCGCAAGATCTTGGCAACAACCTTTATTCGAACATTGGGTTACTCGACTAACACCGATATCATCGAAGAGTTTTTCAGCACGCGTAAAGAGAAGATCAAGACTGAAAAGGAATTTGCCAAGTTAGTTGGTAAGATCCTAGCTGAAGATGTCGTAGATGAAGAGACCGGTCTAGTATTCGGTAAAGCTGCTGAAAAGCTAACGACAGCCATGTTAAAACGCATGGTTGACGCTGGCGTTAACGTGGTGCGTATTGCTGAAGATGCCGATGAAAATAGCCCCATCATCAAGATGTTGGCTAAGGATCCTACAGACTCTTATGAAGCCGCCTTGAAGGACTTTTATCGTAAAATTCGCCCAGGTGAGCCAGCTACATTAGCTAACGCTCGCTCAGCGATCATGCGTTTGTTCTTCGATCCAATGCGTTATAACCTCGGTAAAGTAGGTCGTTACAAGCTTAACTCTAAGTTAGGTGTCGAGGTCAACGACGAAGTATTACGCTGTGTTACCTTGACTAAAGAAGACGTGATCGGTGCTGTAAAGTACTTGATTCGTTTAAAGCAAGGCGACCAGTATGCCACCATCGATGACATCGATCACTTGGGCAATCGTCGCGTGCGTTCCGTTGGTGAATTGATCCAGAACCAGTGCCGTATCGGACTGGCTCGTATGGAGAAGATCATCCGCGAGCGTATGAACCTTTTTGATTTTTCGTCAGACACGCTTACTCCTGGAAAAATTGTTTCCGCTAAAGGCCTTTCCGGCGTTTTGAAAGACTTCTTTGGCCGTTCACAGCTCTCCCAGTTCATGGACCAAACCAACCCTGTTGCTGAGTTGACTCACAAACGTCGACTGTCGTGCTTGGGACCTGGTGGTTTGAACCGAGACCGTGCCGGCTTCGAAGTACGTGACGTTCATAGCAGTCACTATGGCCGTATTTGTCCTATTGAAACACCTGAAGGACCGAACATTGGTCTTATCACATCACTTTCTTGCTTTGCGAAGATTAACGAGTTCGGTTTCATCGAGACACCATACCGTATAGTCAAAGAAGGTGTAGTCACTGATGAAATTGAGTACATGACCGCAGACCAAGAGGAGCGATGTGTTATCGCTCAAGCGTCGACCTTGCTCGATGATCAGGGAATGTTCATTGAGCCACGCTGCTGGGCACGTGCATTGGCCGAACCCGCTGAGGTAGATACTGAGATCGTCACTCACATGGACGTCTCGCCGAAGCAGATGGTGTCCATCGTTACTGGCTTGATTCCATTTTTGGAGCACGATGACGCCAACCGAGCCTTGATGGGTTCTAACATGCAACGTCAAGGCGTTCCATTGTTGAAACCTACAGCGCCTATCGTCGGAACGGGTCTCGAAGGACGAGCTGCACGTGACTCTGGTGCGGTTGTGATCGCTGAAGAAGAAGGGGTTGTTGACTATGTAGACGGCTATCGTATCGTCATTAGTCCTAAAGAGCACCCACTTCAGAAGAAGACCTATCCATTGAAGAAATTCCTGCGTTCCAACGCCGGTACTTGTATCAACCAGCACCCTCTTTGCACCGTAGGCGACAAGATCAATATTGGCGATGTTCTCGCTGACGGTCCTGCTTGCGATAAAGGTGAAGTGGCACTTGGACGTAACGTACTCGTAGCTTTCATGCCCTGGTATGGCTACAACTTTGAAGATGCTATTATCATTTCTGAAAAGTTGGTTCGCGAGGACTATTATACCTCTCTGTATGTCGAAGAGTTTGAAATCACCGCACGTGATACCAAGCTCGGTCGTGAAGAGATCACTCGCGACATTGCTAACGTTTCTGAAGAACAGTTGGTCAACCTTGGTGAAGATGGCATTATCCGCATCGGTGCTGAGGTAAAGCCTGGCGATATTCTTGTTGGTAAAATCACACCTAAGTCTGAAACGGAATTGGCTCCTGAAGAGCGCTTGCTAAGAGCCATCTTTGGTGAAAAGGCTGCTGATGTGAAGGATGCATCGCTAACAGTGCCTCCAGGTACTGAGGGCGTTGTGATGGACGTGAAGGTATTTAGCCGACGCGACCGTCTTTCCAAGACCGACGAAGAGTTAGTTGAGGAAGCTGGCAAGATTAAGGACATCCAACGAGACTATAAGCAGAAGAGAGCGGATCATGAGCGAGATAAGCGTGAGCGTCTAGGAGCTTTGCTGCTCAATGAGAAAGCACCTGGAACCATCGTTCATCGCCGTACTGCGGAAGTGCTTGTAGAAGAAGGCGAAGTAATTACACAGGAACTGATTGAGCTGCTCGAAGGAGAATCTGTTGAGGACCTATTGGTTCCTAACAATGATATCTATCGCATGCTCAAGAAGATCTTGCATGATTATGAAACCGCAATTCAGACCTGTGAGACTCAGTACAAAACTGAAATTGAGTCCATGCGTAAGGGTGATACGGATCTAGATCCTGGGGTTATTCGTCAGGTGAAAGTGTATGTAGCCTCTAAGCGTAAGCTACAGGTTGGCGATAAGATGGCTGGCCGCCACGGTAACAAGGGGGTTGTATCCAAGCTCGTTCCTGAGCAGGATATGCCATTCCTACCCGATGGTAACGCGATTGAGATTATCCTCAATCCGATCGGTGTACCTTCTCGTATGAACATGGGTCAGTTGTTCGAGACTCACCTTGGTTTTGCCGCGCAGAAGGCAGGCATCTGGATTAAGAGTCCTGTATTCGAAGGTTTCCCTGAAGACGAAATCTGGAAGATGATGCAGGAACAGGGCCTACCAGAAGATGGTAAGTTCTATCTCTACGATGGCTGCACCGGTGAACGTTTCCAAGGCAAGGTTGTTGTCGGCTACATGTATATGTTAAAGCTGATGCACTTGGTTGCCGACAAGATTCACGCTCGCGCCGTTGGTCCATACTCATTGGTTACGCAACAGCCATTGGGCGGTAAAGCTCAGATGGGTGGTCAGCGCTTCGGTGAGATGGAAGTGTGGGCTGCTGAAGCTTATGGTGCTGCGCACTTGCTGCAGGAGATTCTGACCGTGAAGTCGGACGATGTGGCCGGTAGAACGCGTATTTACGAATCCATCGTAAAAGGAGAAAACCTCCTTCGCAGCGGCACACCAGAGTCCTTCAATGTTCTAATTAAAGAGATGCAAGGTCTCGGCCTCGATGTACGCGCCGAGAGCATCGCTACCGCAGAAGAGTAGTTTAAGTCCCTCGCACCAGTGGATAGGATCTGCTGGTGCGATGGTGTATAGATATAGGCTGATAGATTGCATACAGTTACGTCAGTAAAGCTTTTGGGCAGGAGATAGCATGTACGATCGTGACGATCAAGACGGTTCAAAATTCGACCAAATCTCCATCCGGATTGCCTCTGATGAGGTGATTCGTAACAAATGGTCTCGTGGCGAGATTAAGAAGCCAGAAACCATCAATTATCGCACATTCAAGCCTGAAAAAGGTGGATTGTTTTGCGAGAAGATTTTTGGTCCAACAAAGGATTGGGAGTGCGCCTGCGGTAAATACAAGAAGATCAAGCACAAAGGCATTGTGTGCGATCGATGCGGCGTAGAAGTGACATTATCGAAGGTACGCCGTGAGCGCATGGCTCACATTGACCTAGCCGTTCCAGTAGTTCATATTTGGTTCTTCAAGACAATGCCATCACGTATTGGTAACGTTTTGGGGATGTCCTCGACGGATCTCGAGCGCGTAATCTATTATGAAGAGTATGTGGTGATTAATCCAGGTCAAACTGATCTGGATAAAAAGCATCTACTTAATGATACGGAATTGCGTGAAGCTCAGGAGAAGTGGGGACGTGACGCATTCGTTGCGAAGATGGGCGGTGAGGCCATTCGCGAACTTCTCGAAGCTGAAGATTTACCCGCGCTTCTAATCGATTTGAAAGACAAGTTGCGTAAGACCAAGTCTCAGCAAGCGCGTATGAAGCTCGCTAAGCGCTTAAAAATTGTCGAAGGTTTTGTCACCTCTGGTAACAATCCAGGTTGGATGGTGATGGGAGCAATTCCGGTCATTCCACCTGATTTGCGTCCTTTGGTACCGCTCGATGGCGGACGTTTTGCGACATCCGATTTGAATGATTTGTACCGTCGCGTTATCAACCGTAACAACCGACTGAAGGCCATTCTTAAGCTAAAGACACCGGAAGTGATTGTCCGCAACGAAAAGCGGATGTTGCAAGAGGCTGTTGATGCGCTGTTTGACAACGGTCGTCATGGTCATCCGGTCATGGGTGCGGGTAACAGACCGCTTAAATCTCTTTCTGAGATGTTAAAAGGTAAGCAAGGGCGTTTCCGTCAGAACCTACTCGGTAAGCGAGTTGACTATTCAGGCCGTTCCGTTATCGTGGTGGGCCCTGAACTCAGGATCAATCAGTGCGGATTGCCCAAGTTGATGGCATTGGAGTTGTTTGAGCCGTTTATTGTGAAGCGCTTGAAGGATCTTGGATACGTTTATACGATCCGTTCCGCTAAGAAAATGATCCAGAGACATGCTCCAGAAGTATGGGACGTTCTTGATGATATCATCAAAGGGCATCCGGTACTGCTAAACCGAGCACCTACATTGCACAGACTCGGTATTCAAGCTTTCGAGCCTATCTTGATCGAAGGTAAAGCGATTCGTATCCATCCGCTCGTCTGCTCGGCATTTAACGCCGACTTTGACGGCGACCAGATGGCGGTGTATGTACCATTGTCGGTTGAAGCTCAGCTTGAAGCTAAGCTACTGATGATGGCTCCAGACAACATCTTCTTGCCATCCTCTGGTAAGCCAGTTGCTGTACCTTCTCAGGATATGACCCTTGGGCTGTACTACTTGATGCATGATCCTATTGGCAATCCTGAAGATCAGGGTGGAAGAATTAAGGTCTTCCGTGATGCTCAGGAAGTGTTGATGGCCATCCACTCTGGTGGTTTACAGCGTGGACAGATTGATACTACCGTTAGAGCGCCGAATGCCTCTCCTGAGACCTATACTGGTCGTGGCCTCTCGCTGCATGAACTTATTAAAGTGCGCACGCCGAATGGTATTATTAATACTACTCCAGGGCGTGTTGTATTTAACACCATCGTACCTCCGGAATTAGGATTCCAAAACTACAGCATGCCAAAGAAAAAGCTCAGCGAGCTGATCATGGCCTGCTATAAGAAAGTAGGTTTGGAAGCGACAGTACGCTTTTTGGATAACTTGAAGAGCTTGGGCTTCTTTGAAGCGACTAAAGCCGCTGTTTCCATGGGTGTGAAGGACGTTTACATTCCGCCAAGTAAGCCAAGGATCTTGGAAGACGCGTATCGCCGCGTAGCCCTGGTTCGTAAGCAGTACGAAGACGGTATTAT
The DNA here is from genome assembly GCA_964436955.1 of uncultured bacterium. GTDB lineage: Bacteria > Chlamydiota > Chlamydiia > Chlamydiales > JAJFMA01 > CAMFKD01. The sequence continues at coordinate 37,677 of CAYTFC010000010.1, forward strand.
TACGGATGGTGAGAGACAATCTAAGGTTATCAGCATTTGGACAGAAGTTTCCGAAGTTCTTTCTGATGAGCTGTTCAATTTGATCAGTCAAACGAAGGAAGGCGAGCTTAATCCATTGTTCATGATGATGGACTCCGGTGCGCGTGGTAACAAGACTCAGATGCGTCAGCTTGGCGCTCAGCGAGGCTTGATGGCACGTCCATCTGGTGAAATTATTGAGTCTCCGATTACAGCGAACTTCCGTGAAGGTTTGACAGTACTTGAATACTTCATCTCTTCTCACGGAGCGCGTAAAGGACTTGCCGACACCGCCCTTAAAACGGCCGACTCCGGATACTTGACACGACGTCTTGTTGACGTTGCTCAGGATGTGATTATCACTGAACCTGACTGTGGAACACTGAATGGTATTGAAGTTTCTGCTGTTAAGCAAGGTCAGGAAGAGCTGTTGCCACTGCGCGACCGTATTTTCGGACGTACCGTATGTGACGAAATCTATCAGCCTGGCGATAAGACCAAATTATTAGCTGCAGTTGGTGATGTCTTAAATGCACAGCAAGCTGAGGCTATTGATGACTCCGGTATCGAAAACATTCGTATTCGTTCCGTGCTGACGTGTGAAACGCAACGCGGCGTTTGCGCTAAGTGCTACGGTGTGAACCTGGCGAATGGCCGTGAAGTCAGTATGGGTGAAGCTGTGGGTATTATTGCGGCTCAGTCCATCGGTGAACCTGGAACGCAGTTGACGATGCGTACGTTCCACTTGGGTGGTATCGCTGCAACGACACTAAGCCCAGAGATCGAGTGTGAGGAAAGCGGCTTGGTCATTTACACGGGTTTGCGTACAGTACGTAACGAAGATGGTGTATGGATTGCTCTTAATAAGAATGGTGCGCTTAACATCGTTCGCGATGAAGGCCGTAGCTTAGAAGAGTACAAAAAACTTCTTAGCACCAACTCATTAGAAGCCCTGCAGACCTTTACGTTGGAACTAGGTACTCGTATTCTTGTTGAAGATGGTACCAAGGTCAAGAAAGGTCAGAAGATTGCTGAGTGGGAACCGCACAACATTCCGATTATTTGCGATCGCCCTGGTTACGCTAAGTATGAAGACTTGGTGGAAGGTATCTCGACAGAGCGTGATGTGAACAAGCAAACCGGTCAGACCGAATTGCTCGTTAAACAGCACCGTGGAGAGCTCCATCCTCAGATCGCTATTTATGCAGACGCCAACTTTAAAGAGTTGGTTGGTACCTATCCATTGCCTGCTGGCGCGATTATCTCTATCGAAGAAGGTCAGTACGCAACAGCTGGTACATTGCTAGCGCGTCTACCTCGCGGAGCGATTAAAACGAAGGACATCACGGGTGGTCTGCCACGAGTTGCTGAGTTGTTCGAGGCGCGTAAGCCTCGCGATTCTGCTGAAATCGCTAAGATCGACGGTGTTGTCGACTTCCGCGGTGTGCAGAAGAACAAGCGTATTGTGGTTGTTCGCGACGAAATTTCGGGTATGGAAGAAGAACATCTTATTCCGCACACGAAACACGTCATTGTCCAGCGTGGTGATCACGTCGTAAAAGGTCAGCAGTTGACCGATGGACTTGTGATTCCTCACGAAATATTGGAAGTCTGCGGTGTTAGGGAACTTCAAAAGTACTTGGTTAACCAGGTTCAAGAAGTTTACCGCCTGCAGGGTGTTGACATCAACGACAAGCACATTGAAATCATCGTACGTCAGATGCTCAAGAAGGTGCGCGTTGTGGATCCAGGTGACACCAGCTTGTTGTTTGGTGAGGAAGTCGATAAGAAGGAATTCCATATCGAGAACACAAAGGTTGCCGCCGAAGGTGGTAAAGCCTCAGTTGCAACACCAGTTCTGTTGGGGATTACCAAGGCATCGTTGAGCACCGAGTCGTTTATCTCGGCGGCATCTTTCCAAGATACCACAAGGATTCTTACGGAAGCAGCTTGTTGCGGTAAAGTCGACCACCTAATGGGCTTTAAAGAGAACGTCTGCTTGGGACACATTATCCCTGGTGGTACTGGCTTTGAGCACCATAAACGTGTGAAGAAGTTCGTGGACGAAGAGAAAGAAGAAGAGCTTGTCTTCGATTTCACAACGGGCTAGAGGTTAGCTTTAAGCTAAATCAAAAGGACGAACCGGATCTTTCCGGTTCGTCCTTTTTTTTTGGAATATCAGATAATGGCGGCTGCTTCATATCGCGGCAGCGATAAAAGTGGGTAGCCCCCCCGCATGAAGCGAAGGCCGCAAGGTCGGAGCGGAATGTGGGGAAGGGACGATTCAGAATTATGAGCTGCGGACGCAGCGTTAGCCCGTTACCTCTCTGTCGTCGCCGCCGCGATATGGAGATGACGTCTTTGATGGAATCATTTTTTTATTTAGTTGCAAATATAATGTTTATATTTTTACTAATGTGATAAATATTTAAATGTTATTTTATAATTTTTATATAGTTAACTGTGCTAAACTATTAGTATAGTGTTAACTATGTGTAATAGTTTTGTTGTGGGGAAATGCCCATGAGTGATATCAGAATAAGCAGTAATGCGCAATCTACTGCATTAGAACAGCCTGCGATACAACAACAGGTTCAGCCTCAGGTTGGGCATACAGACTCTTTTGCGGCTTCGACTTGGACAAAAGCGGAACAACCTAAGGCAGCAGGGCCAGCACAAAAAGCTTTGGGTAGTGCCGTAATCGGGGCTGCTAGAAGTACTATGCGATCAATAATAGATGGTGGCACGAGAATTAGCAGCAGCCTGGGTAAAGGGGTCGGAAATGTCGCTAATAGAGTGCGAGGCCTTACAATGACAATGCCCACTTTTCCTAGCTTTACCAAGGGTAAGGTACCTTCCACTTCTGGAGGACGCCTTTCCTTTTTGTCTAAAGGTTCATCCACACCATCTCCCCTAGCTAGTTCTATCATGCCTAATCAACAAATACACAAACAAATGTTGCCGGAAGAGTTAGTTAAGGCGGGTGTTATGAAGGCTTATGATGACAAAGGAAAGACAGTTTTCTTAGATAGTAATAAACTAGCGGACAAGGTGTTTGATAAGCTTGGAAAGGGGATGGAAAGGCCCAATGCGAAAGATAAAGAATTTGCCATGGAGATGGTTAAATACGCGGCTTCCAAGGAATGCGGTACCAATACCCCCACACTAGCTCAATTAAACACAGCGATTGAGGGGCTAAAAATGCCCGAACCAACGAACGTTGGTTGGGGCGCTCCAGAAAATTCGCCAGAAGTTCTTTTACTAAATGAGCGACTCGGGACAAGCCAAAAAAATTCAGTCAATGTTCCGGGTGCTGGAGACGTTTCCGGTCAGGCGCATAGGGATTTTGAAGGAGCTCTTAATTATAAGGGCGTAGATATGGATGGCATTGGAAAGAGCGTAGATAAGGCTGTCAAAGACTCTGGCGGTGCAGACTCAGCCAGGCTAATGGCAGATGCAAGAGCGAAAGCCGTCTATGCAGATTTGCAAAAAAAAATGGAAGGCGCGCCCGGGTTTGCCGACGATCAAAAAGCACATGCAGCTCATGTTGCTATTACCGCCATGTCTCAAGCCTTTGAAGATAAAGGGTGGGGGCTTGCCCGTGAGTGGGGTAAGGAAAATGGTTTTCTTGAAGCTAGGGAGCTGGGGATTTCGGTGCCACGATCTATAGAGACTTCTGTTGAGGGGGGCACGCTCATAGTAAAGGTGACGCAGGGTTTTTGCTTTAACCCTTATAATGAAGCGCGCGATGGCCCTGCAGAAGACGGAAATGGGTCTAAAGTTGTGGGCAGAATGAATATCACACGCGAAGTTCACATTAATATTGGGGATGGTCAATCCAAAGCGATGGGAGAGTCGTATTCGTTTGGTACCCCTGCTAAAGACGAATATTGATGTCTATCCCCTTACAGAGAATATTTCTCCGCTAACAACTTTTCGCATTTCGCTGCATCGGCGGCAAAACGGCGAATGCCATCGGAAAGCTTGTCATTAGCCATGGCATCATCATTGAGCTCATAGCGAAACGTCTTTTCATCGATGGTTAGCTTTTCTATGTTTACCCTTTGGGCTTTTTCCATACTCAGTTTGCGAGATAGCGTATCTTTTGAGGAGCTTAATTCCTCTAAGAACTGAGGAGAGATTGTGAGTAGATCGCAGCCGGCTAGTTCAGTGATTTGGCCCTTATTACGGAAACTTGCGCCCATTACCTGAGTTTTATATCCGAATTTTTTGAAGTAGTTGTAGATCGTACGGACGGATTTTACGCCTGGATCTTCTGCGGGAGCGTATTCTTTTTTATCGGTATTTTTGGTGTACCAGTCAAGAATGCGGCCTACAAAAGGTGAGATCAATGTGGCGCCGGCCTCAGCACAAGCGATAGCCTGAGGCAAGCTGAACAAAAGTGTCATGTTGCAGTGAATGCCCTCCTTCTCTAACACTTTGGCTGCTAGGGCGCCTTCCCATGTGGATGCTAGTTTGATGAGAATACGATCACGCGAAATGCCACTATCTTCGTACATTTTGATCAAAGACCGCGCTTTCTCAATGCTACCATCCCTATCGAAAGAAAGCCGAGCATCGACTTCGGTAGAGACGCGTCCAGGTACAATTTTTAGAATTTCTTTCCCAAAATTAATGAGCAGTCGATCGAATAGCATACTAAAGAGAGTTTCGTGAGAAGTAGAATGCTGCTTGGCGTAGCTCACTGCCTCTTTAGCAAGTTCTTCATACTGCGGCATTTGCACGGCTTGGTAAATGAGGGAGGGATTTGTGGTGGCATCCTGTGGTTTATAACGGGCGATGCTTCCAATATCACCGGTATCTGCTACTACAGTTGTCATTGAACGTAGTTCTTGCAGCTGATCCATGGGTCGCCTCCTCTAGTGGTTTAGCAAGTCGAGCAATCTTTTAAGGGTTCTAAGCAAAATTCGATGGTGACAGGCGTCCCGCCGATATTAAGGTCCAAACTCGACTTAAATCGTGTTAGCAGAAGCTTATAGGGAACCTTAACTTGTTTGCCGCCCACATCAATTCCTACATTAACATCCGAAAGGATTTCTTCCGAGGCAAGAATCTGACGGCAGAGTCCTTCGAACTTTCGTAGCTGGCGATTGAGGGTTTCATCGGTGAGAGAATATTGTTTATCACAATCTGGACATGTCACACGATCACCTCTTTCATCTAACTGGAGCACTGAAAACTGTACCGGGCTATGACATTTGATACAGGCGAAGCGTAGGACGTGTCCTTTTTGAGCCATGAAATCCTTCCTGATAAAAGTTACCTAAATCCTAACAGGTTAAGACGGATTCCATCAATCACTTTCCTAGGTGGGCGAAACCTTTTGCTCTTATTGTGCTCACCGAGCTAATCAGAGAGAAAGCAGTGATGAGGGTAGGCAATGAGCGCGGCGGCCACGGAATTCCAGGGAATAACGGTATTAGACCATGCATTGGTTGGGCAGCTGGATAACTATTTGACTGAGAAAGAGACCGAGCTAGTGACGACTTTAGCTACTATTCTAGGGCATAAACCCTCATCCAAAGCACTATTTCTAAAAGCATTGAGGACAAATCCGAGGCTATTGCAGACAAGTCAGGTTATTACCGCGATTAATCAGGCTTTGTGGACTTATATTGAAATTCTGGAGGGCGGCGTTCTTGATCTTTTTCAGCAGATTGCACAAACAAATCTTGATAAGTGGGACGATTCGCTAGCATTAATTATTAAGGAAATAGTTTCCCTCTTTCGCTCACGGTTGGATTCCATCAAAGCAACCATCATTGAACTTGATGCTCTTTTGTCTGGTAAGCGAGCTTTAGGCTGGATGGATAAAATTCTGGGGTTGGGGCGATCCACACTGGATAGGCAACTGATGACTCGCGTGGGGCAAACGCAAAAGTTTTTGGAATCTCGGTTTCTCAGTTGGGAAAGACGATATAGTGAATATGGTACTTTTAGTAGGCGCGCCAAAGAAAGTGCACAGAGGCTTAGGCGAAATGACATTTTCTTAGCCATGCCGCAGTCATCTCAAGATCTCTATGATTTTGTTCGGAATATGGTGAAAATTTGGGAATGGGATTCCAATTCACTAGCCATTTTGCTGGATGATGTTGTTCAAATAGTGCGAGAAAAGGCTCAGCCGGAGCTCCTTTACACAGTGTTTACGAATTATTACACAGCGATCAAGCGACGTCTTTTTATGATCAGTCGTAACCTCAAAGCTGCTGACATGGCACGTATAACGGTCCACGATTGGATAGAAATGCTTTCGATGCCTCGTGAAGAGCTACATAGCTTGTTGCGCACAGTGGCCCGTTATCGCGAATTTTTGCTCAGAACGGACCCAAATCCCTATGTAAGGTCTCGTTGGGGGTTTGCCGAATGGGCAGTGGGGCCGGAACCGGAGACCTGTCGTCGATTGTTGCAGGTTGAATATAAGTTAGAAGCTTTGGACAATTTGTATAGCAACCTCATTGATACCTTAACCACCAAGCCTCTTGATGAAGATCGGCAGCCAGACCTCATACTAGAGCAGGAGCTGAAGTTGATTTTGCATAGAATGGCGCAGCCACTTACGACGCGTCATGCCATGCAAGTTGAGGCACGGCGGCTGATTGAGGGTTTGCAAGAGTTTGACGAATTAGCGAGTGCATCGCCAAACGCTATCGAAACAGTCTCTAAATTGCTTTCTAAAGCCTTACAGTATGACCGAAAGTATTGCGGATTGTTCGGTGAGATAGCTTTTCACAAGTTATATGGAGTGCACCACGAATTAGTATTATCTGATTTGGCTGACTCTAAGCATGTACAACAGTTGGATCGCATGCGCCATGGGACTAACAAGATTTTAAAGTGGGTCAAGCATGGCTATTGGGAAAAACATATGCGTGAGATAGAGCAGTTCGTAGAGGATTTGCAGGGTTATTTTTCTGAATTAAAACTAGCTTCCGAGCTTAATGAACAGATATTAGAGTACCGTTATGAATTAGGGTCCTTTTATCATCGCCTTTTGCCTTTAGAAAACGGTGGGCAACGTGTAAGAGGGCATTTTGTAGGTATTGATCATATGTTGGATGCATTTGTCGATTAGTGAAACCCGACTTGCTAGCTTCATCCTCACTGCGGTTCACTCGTTTATTCGAGATATCATGGCTGGTAATGCAGCCAATCGATTGCCCTAATGTGCAATGCCGAACGATGATAGAAGGGTGTAGCAAGTCAATGCTGTCAAATTAAAATAAACTTTTGTTAATGCCGCTTCGGCGAAGCGGCGCTACAACGTGTAACAGAACATTTAGCGCTACTTTGTCGAATTGGTGTGGTAAATATGTTCTTTAAGTTGATAGCATTGTGTAGCAAGTCGGGTTATGTACGGAGTCAGGGGTGTATCGTGAGCGTCACTAAGATGCCCCTTAACCCTTGGCTATTTCTAGTCTAGGTTCATATAGCTTTGACTTCATTAAGCAATAAATTTCCCTCGACTGATCATTATCCTTTTGGGCCTCTATAGCTCGACTTTTCCACTTATATGCTTTGGTTTCACTATTTTTCATGACTGCCGAAAATAGAGCCATAAGATACCAAGACTGTTCCCCAACCTTGACCATCGTTTGTCCATTCACTGGACCTGAATCCGGGGTTCCATTAAGCATAAATCCACCCTTAGTATCCCACCCGCGGAGCTTACTAACGGGATCTATAATGCACTTCGCATCACCATAAATTTCTGACGGTATTTGAGCTCTGGAAACATAAGGGACATATCCTTGCTCATCATTGCGCATAAAAAAGCACATCTGACGCCCCAATTTCGCCCAGTTCAGGCCGCAGTTTTGAACAAAGTTATCAACTGTTTCCCTTGGAAGATTTGTATATGCAGCTAGGGCTATTGCAAATCCATTTGCCATCTTCTGACCCAATTCGTTGATAACGGTCTCATTTTTCCAATCCATGTTATGCAGATTTCTTCGGCCTACAATCAATTGATCCACGAGAAGGTAACTAGCCATAAAATGGGCTAATAGAAATAGATGAACTCCTTCCAGACCCTTGAACGTTCTTCCGTTAAATATCGTTTTAGAAAGTTTTGCACTGATTCTATCTACTAAATCGGTGTCTGTAGGATCTGCGAGGCCGGATGCTCGTGCATTGGGATATTCCACAGCACCCCACATATCGGTTAATCGTCCTGCTCCCCATCGGCCCGGTTGACGTGCGAAGAGATCGACCATGGGCAAATAATGTCCTTGGTCGGATCTTTTTTGGTCAAAGTTGTGAAATAGGTCCGCCAAAGCCGTATAGACAATACCGTGTCGAGCTAAAACGAACACGTCGTGTAGCATGACTTGTCGAGCTTTTTCAAATTCACCTACATTTAGTGACGGATCATGTAGGTAAACGAAATAGCTTGAGTCTGAATATTCATAAACATAACAGTTGACCCCATCGGTATCTACCTTGAGCGGTAGTTTTATCGGCTCTATTTCAGTGGGGGGGGTGGAAATGTTATACACATTAATAGGCTTTGGCCAGACGGTTTTTAGTCCGTAAGATTTAGCTAAGTCTGAATTCAGAAGATCGACAAGACTATGCTCATGCCATAGAGTGTCTAAAGATTCTGTTGACCGTTGAAATTTAAAAGCGCGATAGCCGCCATTTTTGTTTTTATAAAGTAGTGTTCGGCCTAGCACACGGTCAAATTCCCATCCATTAGTCAACTGTGTAAAACCAATAGTTTCAATCGGAGGATTTGAAGCTTCGGTAACTTTTTTATAAGCTTCTGTTAAGTCAGTTGGTGTGGGTTTAGAAGATTGCTTTCTACCGAACGCGGTTAGGAGAGTTTCCACGGTATCTACCCATGTGGCCACGCCATTTCCACCATCTTTAAGTTCAATGGAGGTTAACTTAAAGAGGTTCTCTATAACTGGTTGGAAGGCTTTAGGATGATAGAAGACGGTTCTGAGATAGCTTTCTAGCCAACTTGCTGGAAGTGTGCTAATGATTTTACGTGATAGGGTGTTGATAGCAGAGTTTAGGAAACTGGTATGAATGAGTAAAAGAGAATCAAAATCTACATTATTTTCTGGCTTTATATCAATTTCCATAAGCTGATTGCGGGCCAGTTGAATTATTTCCGATGCGTAAGACAGTTCCTCTTGTAGCATTTCTTTAGCTATTAGTTGGCCTTGATCTTTCGAAACTACACTAAGGATATGTAAGATAATATCTTTGTCGTAATTACTTATTGCAATATAATTTAACGACATTCCTTTTCTATATTTCAAAAGAGATATCAAAAAATTTGCTTTTTTATAGAGGTCTGTAACTGAATTTGTCGGAAAAAGAGCTTCCAAGCGTTTTCGCTCACGGGGGGGCATTACAGTTTCGAAGTAGTGATCCATCCACTTGCTAGGGATGTAATGCAAAAATTTTCGCATATCGCTATCAGCCATCGCAAGATTACAAAAGTAGGAATGAGTTAATAAAAGAGAGTTGAAATTTTTATTTTTATTGGAGATGGAGAGTGTTTTTAATTGACATGTAGCTTCTTCAATTAATGCTACATTAACAAGACCTTCCGCTAGCATTTCTTGGGCGATAGCTTCGCTTTCGGCATCCGAAATTACGCTAAGAACGTATGCAATGTTTTTATGACTGTCGACTTTAACAGCTTCCTGCATTGCTTTCCACTTGCCTGCTTCCGATTTTTCCGTTGTGAGGATTTCCCTATAGCGTAGAATTGCGATGCAGACGGTTACTTTCATGGCAAGATCAGTAATCGAATTTGTCGGAAAGAGAGCTTCAAGGCGTTTCTTTTCATCCTGTGTAATCAGTGCCAGATAGCTGTTACAAACAGAGTCAAAGTCGACTGGTGATAAATCGTTTTTGTGTCGGTATTGGCGGAGTTCGTGAATGGGTTTCATCAGCTCCTCAACATTAGTGTTTTTGGAGGTGATGTTAAAATTATAGCCATAGTCTTTTAGCAAGCATAAGTAGGTCTTTGCTGTATCTTCATAAAAGGAGTTAACAATCTGTCCTACTGTCTGTTTTACCGATTTTTGATCCAGATTTAGAATCGATTTGGAGTCGGTTTCATGTATTTGAAATAAGCATTCACATATTTGTATGAAAGCTAATCTTCTGTCTTGGGTGGGGCCGTAGATATCCATTATACGAGTCGTATAAACTTTTGCTTGATTCACAACTCTTTGGTATACCAACTGGGCTTTTTCATTTTTTCCTAGTTTCAGTAATGCCGTGCAGTACATGGTGAGAAGGTAAAGTTTTGCAAATGAACTGGCTACACAATTAATATATTCTTCTATTTGATTTAAAGTCTGTCTAGAATAGTTAGAAATAAAGTTGTTGATAAGATTTTTAGTAACAATCGGTACTTTGTTTTGAATGTCGGATTCCCATTGGGGATGATTATTATAGTGGTCCTCAGGATTGTCGATAATCTTTCCTAGATCGGCCGGTCTTGTCAAGCGCAGAAGGTCAGAGGATAGCGATATAAGGGAGTCCTCTTGCTTTTGATCCCTAAGAAATTTTGGATGTTCCGATTCAAAGGGGAACTCACGTTCTAAAGTGGGTAAAATAGGTCCGGACAACATGAGTGAGGTAAAATCTAGTTCGTTTGGGTATGTCTCTAGATTTGAGTTGTTAATAACATGGGTCGCGAGTTGTGCTGTATTCAAACTAGTTGTGTTTGTACTAGCAGTGTTATTTTGTGTATTTCTATTGGATAAAATTTCATTGGTTTTAAATTTGTCATTATTTGCGCATGGATTTATCATAATCACTACCTTTGTTAATTTTATCGTAAGAGGGATGATATTTAATCCATTAAATATTATCAATATTTTTAAAGTTTAATTTTGTATTTGTGAATGCAGTTAAATTTGTAAGGTCTTGCCTACTTTTGATATTAGAAGATTATGGATTGCCAGATAATGATTATTTTGTTGGTGAAATGGTTTCCCTCACTATGCCGTGTATAAAATAGGGTATCACAATATGCAGCCCTATGTGACCCTGATTGCTACCAAAACTTCATCTAGCGCTCATAGCGATATATCAGATGCAGCAGTGTGCCTCGACGGCAAGAGTGATCTCTTGCCGAGAGGTACAATGTTGCAGATGATGCATCGCTATGAGCGCTAGATGAGTAAGCCCCTCCATAAAAAAGAAGCACTGTAAGCGACAATAAGGCAAAGGACCTTCACCATAAAACCGCTCTCAGTTCGGCTCTTGATGTAGCGAGGGAAGAGACTTGTTATAACCCGATTTGCTACCTACATCGCGCTTGAACACAGCCGTTCTTTCCTATTGAAACGTTGCGCTACTCGGCCAAGTCTCGACTTGGCCTTCGTAGCAAGTCGGGTTTTTACGACACCATGTGTACTCGTCCTTTTCCTAGTTCTAAATCAGTTTCTTTTCCGAGAGCCTATGTTGAGCGCGCACCTCAAATACTCCGTGGACTAACCATGGAGCAATTCTAGTCTAGGTTCATATAGCTTTGACTTCATTAAGCAATAAATTTCCCTCGACTGATCATTATCCTTTTGGGCCTCTATAGCTCGACTTTTCCACTTATATGCTTTGGTTTCACTATTTTTCATGACTGCCGAAAATAGAGCCATAAGATACCAAGACTGTTCCCCAACCTTGACCATCGTTTGTCCATTCACTGGACCTGAATCCGGGGTTCCATTAAGCATAAATCCACCCTTAGTATCCCACCCGCGGAGCTTACTAACGGGATCTATAATGCACTTCGCATCACCATAAATTTCTGACGGTATTTGAGCTCTGGAAACATAAGGGACATATCCTTGCTCATCATTGCGCATAAAAAAGCACATCTGACGCCCCAATTTCGCCCAGTTCAGGCCGCAGTTTTGAACAAAGTTATCAACTGTTTCCCTTGGAAGATTTGTATATGCAGCTAGGGCTATTGCAAATCCATTTGCCATCTTCTGACCCAATTCGTTGATAACGGTCTCATTTTTCCAATCCATGTTATGCAGATTTCTTCGGCCTACAATCAATTGATCCACGAGAAGGTAACTAGCCATAAAATGGGCTAATAGAAATAGATGAACTCCTTCCAGACCCTTGAACGTTCTTCCGTTAAATATCGTTTTAGAAAGTTTTGCACTGATTCTATCTACTAAATCGGTGTCTGTAGGATCTGCGAGGCCGGATGCTCGTGCATTGGGATATTCCACAGCACCCCACATATCGGTTAATCGTCCTGCTCCCCATCGGCCCGGTTGACGTGCGAAGAGATCGACCATGGGCAAATAATGTCCTTGGTCGGATCTTTTTTGGTCAAAGTTGTGAAATAGGTCCGCCAAAGCCGTATAGACAATACCGTGTCGAGCTAAAACGAACACGTCGTGTAGCATGACTTGTCGAGCTTTTTCAAATTCACCTACATTTAGTGACGGATCATGTAGGTAAACGAAATAGCTTGAGTCTGAATATTCATAAACATAACAGTTGACCCCATCGGTATCTACCTTGAGCGGTAGTTTTATCGGCTCTATTTCAGTGGGGGGGGTGGAAATGTTATACACATTAATAGGCTTTGGCCAGACGGTTTTTAGTCCGTAAGATTTAGCTAAGTCTGAATTCAGAAGATCGACAAGACTATGCTCATGCCATAGAGTGTCTAAAGATTCTGTTGACCGTTGAAATTTAAAAGCGCGATAGCCGCCATTTTTGTTTTTATAAAGTAGTGTTCGGCCTAGCACACGGTCAAATTCCCATCCATTAGTCAACTGTGTAAAACCAATAGTTTCAATCGGAGGATTTGAAGCTTCGGTAACTTTTTTATAAGCTTCTGTTAAGTCAGTTGGTGTGGGTTTAGAAGATTGCTTTCTACCGAACGCGGTTAGGAGAGTTTCCACGGTATCTACCCATGTGGCCACGCCATTTCCACCATCTTTAAGTTCAATGGAGGTTAACTTAAAGAGGTTCTCTATAACTGGTTGGAAGGCTTTAGGATGATAGAAGACGGTTCTGAGATAGCTTTCTAGCCAACTTGCTGGAAGTGTGTTAATGATTTTACGTGATAACGTGTTCATGGGAGAGTTTAAGAAACAGGTATGAATGAGTAAAATGGAATCAAAATGTACATTATTCTCTGGTCTTATATCAATTTCGATAAGCTGATTTTGAGCCAGTTGAGTTATTTCTGATTCTACGTAAGGCAGTTCATCTTGCAGAATTCCTTTAGCTATTAATTGGCCTTGCTCTTTCGAAATTACACTAAGAATATGTAAGATAACATTCTTGTCGTAATTATTATATTCAATACTCTTTAAGAGTCTCCAGCAATTCAGCTCTTGGTTCGAAGTCGCCATTCCTTCTCTATTTCTATATTTCAAAAGAGATGTCAAAAAATTTGCTTTGTTGTAGAGGTCTGTAACTGAATTTGTCGGAAAAAGAGCTTCCAAGCGTTTTCGCTCACGGGGGGGCATTACAGTTTCGAAGTAGTGATCCATCCACTTGCTAGGGATGTAATGCAAAAATTTTCGCATATTCCTATCAGTTATCGCAAGATTACAAAAGTAGGAATGAGTTAATAAAAGAGAATTGAATTTTTTATTTTCAGGAGTTATGCTAAATTTTTGTAATTTGCATGTAGCTTCTTCAATTAATGCTACATTAACAAGACCTTCGGCTAGCATTTCTTGGGCGATAGCTTCACCCTCTGCATCCGAAATTACGCTAAGAACGTATGCAATGTTCTTATGACAGTCGACTTTAACTGCTTCCTGCATTGCTTTCCACTTGCCTGCTTCCGATTTTTCCGTTGTGAGGATTTCCCTGTAACGTAGAATTGCGATGCAGACAGTTACTTTCATGGCAAGATCAGTAATCGAGTTTGTCGGAAAAAGAGCTTCAAGGCGTTTCTTTTCATTCTGTGTAATCAGTGCTAGATAGCTATTACAAAGAGAGTCAAAGTCGACTGGTGATAAATCGTTTTTGTGTCGGTATGGCCGGACTTCGTGAATGGTTTTCATCAGTTCCTCAACATTAGTGTTTTCGGAGGTGATGTTAAGATGATAGCCATATTGTTTTAGCAAGGATAAGCAGGCCTTTTCTTGATGTGAATGATGGGAGTTAACAATCGGTTGTACCGCCTGTTGTACCGATTTTTGATCCAGATTAAGAATCGATTTGGTGTCGGTTTCATGTATTTGAAAGAGGCAGTCACATATTTGTATGAAAGCCAATTTCTTGTCTTTTCTGGGGCCGTACACATCCATTATGCGAGTTTTATGAATTTTTGCTTGATTCGCAACCCTTTGGTATACCAACTGGGCCTTTTCATTTTTTCCTAGTTTCAGTAATGCCGTGCAGTACATGGTGAGAAGGGAAAGTTTTGCAAACGAACTGGCTACACAATTAATATATTCTTCTATTCGATTTAAATTCTGTTCGGAATAGTTAGAAATAAAGTTATTGATAAGGTTTTTAGTAACAATCGGTATTTTGTTTTGAATATCGGATTCCCATTGGGGATGATTATTATAGTGGTCCTCAGGATCGTCAATAATCTTTCCTAGGTCGGCCTGCCTTGTCAAGCGCAGAAGGTCCGAAGATAGCGATATAAGACAGTCCTCCTGCTTTTGATCCCTAAGGAATTTTGGATGTTCCGATTCAAGGGGGAACTCACGTTTTGCAGTGGATGAAATAGGTCCGTACAATATGAGTGAGGTAAACTCTCGTTCGTTTGAGGATGTCTCTGGATTTGAGTTGTTAATGATGTTGGTCGCGAGTTGTGCTGTATTCAAACTAGTCGTGTTTTTACTAGCAGTGTTATTTTGTGTATTGCTATTAGATAAACTTTCAGTGGTTTTAAAATTGTCATTATTTGCGCATGGATTTATCATAATCACTACCTTTGTTAATTTTATCGAATCGTAAGAGGTATGATATTTAATCCATTAAATCGCGTCAACATTTTTAAATTGTTAATTTTTTATCTATGAATGCAGTTAAATTTGTAAGGCCTTGCGAGCTTATATTTAGTTGTGTAGGCAAAATACCTAAAGTCGAGTCTGTGATCTCGCTGGTAAAAATCCTTAAAATTAAACCAGACAAAAACAAGATAGTTGTTATCCTTGTGGATCTGCCTCGGCGAAGACCCTGATTGCTACCCAATGCTGTCAACTTAAAATAAATCCTTGTTGATGCCGCTTCGGCGAAGCGGCGCTACAACGTGTAACAGAACATTTAGCGCTACTTTGTTGAATTGGCGTGGTAAATATGTTCTTTAAGTTGACAGCATTGGATTGCTACCAAAACTTGCCGCACAAGTCTTGGTAGCAATCAGGGTTGAAGCACCGGCACAAATAACAGCTTCTGCAGCTGATTATGGCCTAAAAATTAACACCCTAACCCCATGGCTACTAATTTACGCCACTTTTGTGGCGTTCTGAGTGGCTTTTATGTTTCACTGCGCGATCTAGTACGCTATTGTGGAAGTGTTTTTGGCGGTAGGGTTTCCATTTTAAAAGGGTTTGTTGGATAAATTCACTAAGTAACGCCTTGTACATCACGCTGGGTCCACTGGATTTCTAGCAGCCTTTTCGCTACGCGTTGATTATCGACTCCTCGAAAAAAGCCAGCTAGATCAATAAGAGACCCATCGTCTTTGTCTTGATAGAGCTGTTGAAGTGTTTGATCAACATCTCCCTCAGATACGATAGTGACATCATGAGCGGAGGTGGTCCAAAGAGAATAGAGTGTTTGGGGTTGTGTGTCGGAATTGATAATTTGAGCAAAAATTTGGGGAAATGCCTCTATGTTCCAAAGGGTTCCTGTAAAGCCGTCAACATCTTTGAACAGGAAGCGGTATGTGCGGGCATTTGAGTGCAACTTTCTTTGATAGGTCACAATTTCAGGAAGCGCGTGTTTTATAGCGAGGTCTAACGAGTAGTTTGGGTCATTTTTAGATTGTGAAGCTATTGTATTATAGTCTTGGTAGGTTAAATCCGAAAATTGAAGGTCTGTATCTTGAAGTAGCTTTTCTATTGCTAATGAAGCTTCCTTTTGAGCTGTGTCCTCTATTGGAAACGCTTCAATTCTCCTTACTTCCTTTTGGATGATTGATGGGGACACGCCCATCTCAAGGTACATTTGCAGAGTATAGTTCAGTATTTCGAGTTCAGTACCAAACTCCGAATTTACAGAAGGGCGTCCTAAATGATAGGGGATTGCCCAAACTTGGTTCCTTTGATGCGGCCCATAGTGGGAGAATAAGTGTTTTTTAGCTGTAAGCACGAAGGCAATAGTTAATTCTTCACGAAGAACAGCAAGGATATTTTTTATGTGTGTATCCGTGTTTATTTCTACGTCTTCATTAAGAAGATATGAGCGCAGGAGCTCAGACCCTGATTGCTACCAAAACTTGCCGCACAAGTCATTGAATTTGAATTC
>CAYTFC010000011.1:0-51873 GCA_964436955.1 uncultured bacterium
GCCATGACATCTCGAATAAATGGGTGAGCCGGAGCTAGGATGTAGGTAGCAAGTCAATGCTGTCAACTTAAAATAAACCTTTGTTAATGCCGCTTCGGCGAAGCGGCATCAACAAGGATTTATTTTAAGTTGACAGCATTGGGTAGCAAGTCGGGTTTAGACGATACATTACTAAATCATGTGGACTGATCATTTGTTTATATCTATTTTGTTCTTCTTAGTTAACAAAAATGCGAAAAATGGAGTGTCCTGATTTTGGGTTCCGCTATACTAAATTGCGCGTGCAGACTGCTTTTTTTATTGACGATAATACGTATTTATTGTATTATTTTTTTTAAACAATTAATTAAATTTGAGGTTTAAATGTTTATAAGTAATCAGATTCAAAAAAATGCATTAACTAATGCTGTTGAATATGTAACAAATTTCAATAAAGTTAAATTAGAAAATGTAAATGTTTACTCATCTGGTAACGAGAATATAGTATTCGAAGTTAATGAAATTGGTGATACAATTTTCAAACTATCTAAAAAATTTGATGGCATTCAAAAAAGACTTGAGAATATTAACAAATGTATGGAAATATGTTCTGAATTAAATCTAGATTTAATTAAAATTCCTCATATCGAAGTTTTTAACGTTTGTGTTGGGGGTAAGGAACGTCTCGTACTTGCTGAAGAAAAGCTACAATTTAATCCAAGTGAGACCTATCAGCAAAGTTTTCATCTGGAGGATAGTAGTAAACTTGATCCTGTTATTGATCAATTATATCAGTTTATTTTGAAAAGTGGTTGGAGCGATGTCGAGTATCGGAATATGCCTCTTTTTACTGAAAGGGTTGTTATAAAATCTGAAGAAGGCGTTACGAAAGAAGAGTTAATTACAAAAGTAGCCCTATTCGATCTAGAACATCTTGACGGAAGCGAAAAGGGGCTTTGTGGCGATGCGTTGAGTACAGGCTTAATAGGCTTGGTCAACCTACGTCTAGCCGGCACGCTTGTCGAGAAAATAGCATCGCAATCGCAGATTAGTGCTGACCAGGCGGCTGAGGCTTGTGAACGTAGAAGATTAAGCGTTGGTAAATTTAATAATTTGATTGATTACTATACGAAAAAAAATATCATAAATGGGAATGAATTTGTCCAATTAGACAGTTCGGAATGGTACAGCAATAGTAATTTATCTCCTGTTACTATAAAAAAAATTAGTCAAGTTTATGTAGATATTGTTGATCAGATTAATCATAGATTAGTTAATAATTATAATAAAGATATTGGTTTAGATAATAGGCAGCACGTGCTGATTGATTGTTTACCTATTAGCGTCGATTCTCCGGAATATAATTTATTAGATGAAGTAAGTCAAAGAAGGTCACGTTTAAATTCGTATAGAGTTCGATATATACATAGTACTTCTGATCTTTTATTTATCGATAACCCGGCCGCAACACTTATGGAAATTGCTTTAAGAAATCTTGTAAAAAAAGAAGTCATTCATGAGTTTAGAAAAATTGGAAAGGATTATGTAGCATCGGTCTAGCGGCATAGAAATCCGGGTGCCAGCGGAAATCGCTGGCCCTTTTTGGTTCCTTTTCTTCGTTACCGGTAGCGAAACTAATTGGCAGCAAATGCAACGCTTATGAGAAGGTGCGAAAGGGAGGGCTGTTTAGGAATGCCTAAAACGTACGTCTTTTTTTGAGGGATAGATTGATTGTTGTGGACTCGGGATTAACTTCCCTGGTCCATTAGAGGCAATTGCCAAAGTGACAATAAAATTATTTATTCTTTATGTCTTTGATTATTAGCCGCAAAGCGGCTGAAAACCCCCAAAGGGGTTTCAATATAATAGCCATGGGTAAGACCTCGAAAGAGACGGCTTATTATTAATTATATATGATGCCAATTATTTTATTGTCACTTATGCAATTGTCTCGTTCGGGGTTTTCGAACAAATGATGTCTTTCTAAGTCAGCTATTTACAAAGCGGAAAAAGCCAACTTGATGACTTATGCAATTGCTTCACTAAGTCCATTTTTGGTAATTTTGCCTAAAACCGTACAGTGACTTCGCCACCGACGTAGGGCGCTGTACGAAACTTATAGTGATTTTGGTTCTGATTCTTATGGTTAGCGATTCTTAGCTCACCGCCCCAAGCCTGACCGATATGCACGTTAGCCGAAACAAGCGGCTTTATTTCGTAGACAAGTCTTAGTTCCGTACCAAAGTTGCGATATTCGAAAAGACCTTTGGACAACGGTTCATTCACTCTCATGCGCTGGCGATAGCGAAACTGTTTGGCAGCCAATTCCACTCCCCATGGCTTAGAAAACGTATAGGTTGCCGATGCTTCAATGGGGTAGACGGCATAGAACTTTATACAATCCGAATACTTGTAGTCGAAACCGATAATTGGCCAAACGGTATCTTTACTCAATCCTGTTTCTGCAATGTAGCCGCAATGTACGCCATAACAAGAGCTTAGGTCATAGCGTCCCCACAGAGTCTGGGTGTATTGCACATAATCTGGAACGCGCCGCGCTGATGAGCTAAAGCGCGCCGTAAAAATGGCACGCCAAAGCCAGGATTGAAACGACGTATTTTGCCATGCCGCCGTAACCGAAAAATCTTCAAAACTGTGGTGATGAAAAAACGGGTTTTCGGCCCACTGAATGCCAGTGTTGCCATAAGCGAGACCTAAACTGACCACATTATGACGATCTAGATAGTGGTTGAAAGCTAAGAGCTCTTCGCTTTCATAAAAGCCAATTTTCTGTCCTGGAAGGAGTCCGGTGCGGAAGTGCGACTGCTTGATATAATCCCCGGCAGCTGAAAACTGCCAAAAACTAACGACATCAGCATTTTCTTCCGACTCTTTAGCGGTATCACCAGTAATAGGAGATGTATCCAATGCAGCGTCATATGGCTCTACAGCTTGTAAGCTAAAAGTTGCAATACTAAGCCACATACAAAGAACAAAATTCTTCGCCTTCACTGGAAAGCCTCCGCGAGTTTCTTACCTGAACAAATGTTTGAGTTGGAAGCTCCTTTTAAACAATCGAGCTAATGGTGTCAACCTTTCCGCCAGCCATGCGTTGAAGTTCGCTATCTCGCTGCGGACCATCGAGAGTTGTGACGTATGTACGGGTACGGCCCTGCTGCTCCACTTTTTTAATTTGAATGTGATGGTGGGCATGTCGTGCCACCTGGGGAAAGTGCGTAATGCTCAACAATTGATGGTCGGCTCCGATTTCTGCGAGCTTTTGACCCACAACAGTCGCTGTTTCGCCACCAATGTTGGCATCAACTTCATCGAATACCAAAGTGGCTTTCTTATCTTTACCTGCCATGAGGGCTTTTAGAGCTAGAATGAGCCGGGAGAGTTCTCCGCCGCTTGCACATTCTTTCACTGAAACTAGCTTCTCACCTTTATTTGGAGCAAAGAAGATTTCTACATGATCATCACCATGAAGATGCCTGGGGATAGTGGTCACCTGAATAGCGACATCAACGTTTGCCATATTGAGGGATCGCAGTTCTTTGGCTAAAGCTTTGCTGAGCTCTTTGGCAGCATTTTTACGCTTTTCTGTAAGTTTCGTAGCTAATCGCGTGGTCTCTTCTTTAGCTTGGTGTAAGGCGGTTTGCAATTCCTCGATCTTAACATCAGCGTTGTTCAAGTCGTGGACCTGTTCTTGAAGCTGTATGTGATAGTGCAGGGCTTCCTCAACCGTAGGACCATACTTTTTTTTCATCTGCGTGATCAACGCCAAGCGATCGTTCAAAAAGGCGGCGCGATGCGGGTCGTTGTCAATGTTGCCTGCATAGTTTTGCAAGACGTTAGCGACCTCTTGAAGCTCTATCACGGCATTGTGGTAGGAAATGCGTGTTTCTTCGAGCGAAGCATCTAAATGGCTAATTTTACTGAATGCTGGGGCTTGGCGACTCAGATGGCTGACAAGCGCTCCCTCTTCACCACTTAGTAATTGGTAAATGCCATCTATTAGACTGCGCAGTTCGTCGGCATTGCTTAAGCGACTGTATTCTGCGAAGAGCTCTTCTTCCTCGCCTTCCCTTAGTGCAGCTTGATCAAGCTCTTCTAGTTGTCTCTCATATTCTTCCATCTGGCGCGTGCGTTGAACTTCACTAGAAATGAGGGCTGTGAGTTCCTGTTCAATAGAGCGTTCGAGTTTCCACGCGGCTTGGAAGGTATTAACGACGGTAGCTAGGTTAGCGTAGGCATCGGTAATTTGACGATGCTGCTCTACTTCACGCAGTTCTTGGTTAGCGTGCTGGCCGACGATTTCCACTAAATGGCTGCCCATGGCACGGAGAAGCGTGATTTGGGCTAGTTGGTTGTTGATAAAGGCGCGGCTTTTTCCTGCAGCGGAAATCTCTCGCCGGACGATAAGTGGCTCATCAAGAGCATAAGCGAGCCCGGACTCCTCCAAAAGTTGCCTTAAGGCAGGAGGATAGGATGTGTCGAAGGCGGCTTCGACGATGCCTTTCTCCGCACCTTTACGCAGCGCTTGAGCATCTGCGCGCTGTCCCAGCACAAGAGCTAGAGCTTTTAAGATGGCGGACTTGCCAGCACCAGTCTCCCCAGTAATTACGTTAAAGCCGGCGCGAAAGCTGACTTGCGCTTGCTCAACGAGGACAATGTCTTGAATGCGTAGGGTATTTAACATAGATTAATCATGTGAAGATTCGACGAGGCGCCACATGGAGCCGGCACTGACATCCATTAAATAACCGTCTGGATTCCACTCCTTCACTTTAAAAGCGAGTTCATTGTCGTGAAAATCTATCGGAAGCATTTCGATAGGCTTTTTGTCAAAAAGATACAGGACGATTTTCTCGAAGCCAGCTGGCGCAAGAACCTCACCACGTAATTTTCCCATTGGCAGAAGACGATTAATAGCGTCCACCATATCTTGTTGCTGCTCAAAATTGAGCGTGTAGGGCAATCCTTTATACACGACTTCAATGCCGTTGACGCTGTAGGGGTCGACATACAAATTCTTGTCGCCTTCGGGAATGAAGTTGATGGCACCACGAAGTAAAAGAACTCCAACCATCACAACAATGATTGCAGTAGCGTAAGTGGCGAAGCGCGCATTCATCTATAATTCTACCTGTTTTAGCTTGATCAACATGTATAACATGATGAACCCCGCTGGTCAAACGACATTATTCGAGAAGTTCTCGGTACGTTTTAAAGTGCAATTTTGCGACCTTGCCGAAGACCGCAGGACCATACTTTTTAAAGAGTTGCCGTGCAATCGCAACAGTTTGTGCCGATGCTCCCTTCGGTAACTTAATTTCTAAGTCTTCTCCAAGACGTGCTAGGCCCTCCAAAAAAGCGTGCCTGGCTAAAATGGAGGCTGCTGCAACAACAAGATCGGCTTCCGCGCGGTGGCGCTGGCTGAGGTCCACCTCCAGTCGCTTGCGTTTTAGAGCCGTTTCTACAACGTGAGTTGCGGCGAATTGATCGATAACAACCTTTTGACATCCCGTTTGAGTGACGAGATTTTCTATGGCTGTCGCGTGTCCCCAAGCCAAGAGAGTGTTGAGGTTATTAAACTTTTCATACAGTTCGTTGTATTTAGGTGGATTAATACGCACAATATGATGTGGACAGCACGCACGGATTTTTTTGCTAAGCGTTCCCGCCAGAACATCAGTCAGTTGCTTGGAGTCTTTTACTCCAATTTTTTGCAGCTCTAAAATAGTGGCTTTGTCACCGTAGACGCCTGCGATGCAAAGTGGACCAAAGAAGTCACCTTTGCCGGATTCGTCGATGCCGATGTGTGGGGAGAGATCTAAGTTTTCTGTTTCCAGTACCTTCTTGTAACTGAAGGTAAATGACTGAAGAATTTCTGGCTCAAGATAGAATTCTACGAAAGATGCCATCTCCTTGCCCTGTACCACGAGTTTGCCGGATAAATACATCGTGACCGAGATGCCCTTTTTTTTGGCAGAAAAGTGAGTGTGCGGAGGGGTGGATAGCTCAAAACCTTGAGCACGTAGATCCGATTGTAGTTTATCAGCCCGCGAAGCATCGAGTGTCGCGACGAAAGGACCTTCTTTGGACATGAAACTCTCCTAAAAATGGTGGCTGAGCATAGAGGAAGAATAGATTAATATTCAAGGCTCCGAACGCGTCTCCTCGCCTCGCAAATCCATTTTCTAAATCCTTATCCTATTTCCTGGCTTCGCTACGCTTTGATCTATTACCAATCGGAAAAGATTTTTTTTCGGACTCGGGTAAGAGCTCGGGCGTGATTAGGATGTCATTTGAATAGTGGGTAGGGATCGGGAGTTATTGCAATGCATATTGGTGCTCTAGTATAAGTGATGTTCGCTACAACGCTCTAACCCAAGATTAAAGTTATGGTCACACAAGAAGATACCGGTAAAGAAATCGGCGAGATGCTGAAGGAGAAACGCAGAGAACTGAATCTATCCCTCAAAGAGGCAGAAAATGCCACCTCCATCCGTATGGGCCATCTAAAAGCTATTGAGGAAGGCGATATGGATCAACTCATTTCGTCAGTATATGCTCAAGGGTTTATTCGTCAGTATGCGACATTTTTGGGTTTCGATGGAGATATGATCGTGCGTGATAATGCGCATCTGTTTCCTGCAGCTGAACAGCAGGTGTTCTCTTATGGGATAGGAACTCTCGAAGTGCGTGGAAATCCCGGCGCAGGGATTAAATGGTTCCCCAATGCCGTCTGGATAGCCGCCTTTACTATTGTAGGTTTAGTGGCATGGGCCTTTGCACGCTACCTGGAGGTTCTATGAAGTCAGTGCCTGGAACTACTAAGCCAGAACTCAAAACGCGTCGCGATTGGCTTCGCGTCATGTTATGTGGAATGGGTATGGGAGTCGCGGATCTTGTTCCCGGTTTCTCCGGTGGTACAGTGGCCTTTCTTACAGGCATCTATCCGGACCTTTTGGCGAGCATCGTTAGCTTCAATGGCAAAGCTCTAAAAGCACTAGCCTCTTTACGGTTGGTGCTTTTTTTCCATTTAGTGGCTTGGGAGTTTCTTCTTGCTTTGGGCCTGGGTATTGCGATCTCTGTTGGTTCATTAGTGCGTGTGATCCATTACATTCTGAGCGACCCTCTTTTACGTACTTACCTTTTTTCAAGCTTTGTAGGCTTGGTCATTGCCTCGGCAACTATAAGCGCTCGGCACGTTACAGAATGGCGAATGCCACAAATTAGCGCATTGCTCATCGGAGGGATAGCCGCATTTTCTTTTACCATTCTGGCCGTCGAAAGAGATAACCAGGAACGTCTGTTTGACGTAGCCATGCCACAAGAGCGTATTGCAATTGGAGCATCCGTAGCTCCTTTGAAAAACTATGATAGAAGTGCAGAGCGTTTACTTTGGGTATCTGAATCCACACTTGTAACTATGCTATCTACGGGTGTTATAGAACCTAATACACAGGCCTATAGCCACGAGCTGAAGCAGAAAGGTGTTGTTCAGGACTTTGTTCAAAATCAATCGACTAGTTATTTTAATTTCTATTTGATGTTCTGTGGGGCCGTCGCGATTTGTGCGCTACTGCTTCCCGGAATGTCCGGTTCTTATATGCTCATGATCTTAGGGGCATACACCATTATCATTGGCGCATTATCCGATCTGGTGAATGGACTATTACAATTTACCATTGATACAGATGCTTTATGGATTTGTCTGAGTTTGGCCGCGGGGATTCTCGTCGGAATTGTTACTTTTTCCCGAGTGGTACGTTGGCTACTTCATCATTACCGCAGTATTACTGTAGCGGCGATCACCGGTTTTATGATTGGCGCTCTCCGGTCTGTGTGGCCATTTTGGACGTATGACTTTCAGATCATGCCATTGCGTTTAAAGGATGGGCCTCAGTTGGAGGTAATTTCCCCTATCCTTCCAGACCTTAGTTCAGGCACATTTTGGATCGCGTTGGCTTTGGCGATAGCGGGCTTTGCTATGGTGATGGTGTTCGATTCCTTTACAAAGCACCAGGAGCGCTTACCTGTTCACTAGCAAGGAAAACTATTAGAGAGCTCTAGCATGTTCTGTTACACGTTGTAGCGGCGCTTCGCCAAAGCGGCATGAATAAAGTCTTTCGGAGGCAGGATGGTTCCTATCTTTGTGCCTCTGTAGTAAAAATCCTAAAACATGCTTAATAGAATACACGTTTTAGTGTCAAACCATGGGCAGGAGCTGTCATGCCTGCTTGTTTGCGGTCTTGGCTGGCAATAATTCTGGGCACATCATCCACAGATAATTTACCGCATCCCACATAAACCAGCGCCCCTACCAAATTGCGCGCCATACGAAAGAGAAACGAAGAGCCCTCCACTTCGATTCTCAACCGTTTTGACTCTGGTTGTTCGATGGAAATGCGAGAAAGCGTACGCACATAACTTTCGTATTGCGAGGTCTTACGCGAATTGCAAAATGCTCGGAAATCATGTGTGCCGACCAGAAACTGTGACGCTTCACGCATCGCCTGTATTTCTAAATGGCCAGGATAATGCCATTCCCAATGGCGTCTTAAAGGCATCTGGATACGGTCATAGCAAAGATGGTAGTGATATTCTTTGCCTAGATTATCTAATGTGGGATGAAAAGTAGGATCGGCTTCCCATAACTTAACAATGACGACACAAGATGGAGCAAGAGCCTGAATGCTTTCCCGTAATGCTTCTAACGGAAGGTTATCTCGGGGAGTGAAGAAATTAACAACTTGACCCTCAGCATGCACGCCGGTATCGGTTCTACTAGCAGCTTGAAGGATCACAGGATGACGCAGAACCTGCTCGATCGCCAGGCGAAGGGCTTTTTCGATGGAATGGATTTGGCCATTATCCTGCCAACCGCTATAGGCGCCGCCGTCATAGGCGACGATCATTGCCACATTTTTCAAGCTAGTGCATCGACTCGTATGTGTTCACGAATAGTTGTACGCCCTCGGCAAAGCGCTGAATAGCGAGCATCACAAGCACCATTCCACACACCCGTTCTCCAGCAATGAGGATGTTCTTTCCTGCAATTTTCTGCAGCTCGGCGCCAAAATAAAGAATAATGGCCGAAAAAGCCCAAGCGATAAAAATGGCAGTAGGGACTGACGTGATGGAGGGATCCATCAGCGCATATAGCATAATAGTGGCCAAAAGTGCAGGCCCCGCAGTGAGTGGCAACGCTAAGGGGACCAAACAAGGATTGTCTTCAGGTTGCAATGCGAGTCGCATACTATAAGGTCCAGGAAATAGAATCGTGATGCCCACAAGGAAAAGCACCAAACCGGAAGAGACGCGCAGAGTGATCTCTGACAGGTTTAACAATCGGAGAATTGTTTCTCCTAGTAAGTAAAAAACCACCATAAAGCCGAGAGCAATCAGCATTTCTCGCAAAATGATTCTTTTTTGACGTGCTGGCGGCATGTTGCGCAATACGGTCTGAAAAGACCCAATGTTTCCAATGGAGTCAATGATAAAAAAGAGCACTAACGTTGTAGAAATTAATGACATAATAAATCCTTATAGACCTCTTAAAAAGAGACCAGCGCCCTTCACAATCAATTCAACAGAGATCATTAGCAACACAAGACCCATCAGTTGCTCTAGAGCATACAGACCACGCTTGCCAAATGCCTTCAGTAGGTAAGGTGCAGTGAGCATAACCGCAAAAACTCCGGTCCACGCGATCAATATTGCGCCGGTCATTTCAATGGTACTATCCAATTTCTTGGCATTGATCATAATGTACGTAAGCAACCCGGCCCCGGAAAGTAGTGGGGTTGCAATGGGTACTAAATAAGGCTCTTGGCGCGTTTGGATGGTAGTTTCTTCTTCGGAGTGGTGAGGGAAAATCATTCCTATGCCCACCAAACCCATCAATACGCCACCACAAAGGCTTAATGAATAATCTTTGATTCCTAATGCATCTAGGAAAGGCTCTCCAAGAAATTGGAAAAATAGAGCCAAAAGAAGGGCAAACACTGTTTCGCGTAACAGGATTTGTCTCTGACGGCGAAAATCAAAATCCTTTACCAGTGCAAGAACGGCAGGCGCATTTCCGATAGGGTTAGTGATGATAAAAAGTGAGAAAGCCAGTTCAAAAATATTCACACTATACCCATTGTCTTATCAGATCACCGACTCCATTTCCGCTGGCGATCGCGTCATTCACTTTTTGCTCCTTAGATGCTGATTCAATGTCGATAGCCAAAGCCCCAGCAACACCTAAAAAAGCGCCTAGTACAAAGGCTGCTTTTAGCGAAAAGCTCGCAATAATCATAGCAAATAAAGCACATGCAATGCGCACAGCAGGATTTTCCCTAAGAAACTTCCAAGCTTTTTCGCTTAACTCATCTAGGAAACGCGTTTGAGAAGAATTATAGGTCTTTGTAATATTAATGACAAGGCGAGTGGCCAGCATTCCGCAGGCATACCCGAAGAATGCCCCTGCCAGGGCAAAGCCCAACTGCTGCAGTGCATAGCCAATAGCCCCTGGTATGGCAGAGTTGCCGGCACAGTCGAAGGATACTGTGCGAAAGAAATCTAAGGTGGCAGACTTTTGAGTCGATTTTTTAGGGTTGGTTGTTGGGTTTGATCCCGTGTCGCCAATGATTGGTAGTTGCATGGGAGATCTCCTTGTAGCATGTCATATAAGGTGGCGCATGCTAGCAGAAGAGATCATTAAAATTAAAACTCACTTGCCACCTACAGTGCTGCCGCTTCGGCGAAGCGGCATAGGCAGAGCTTTTAAACCGATTGCGATATACCACGCGCGGCTTGAAATGGTGATTTGGACCGTGCGAAAGCCCGTACGCGTTAAACTAATTCTGACTTTTTTGAAGTCTATTGGGCTAACTTTTCCCATTACGGAGACAAGCTAGCGACGCTGTAGTTATGGTGGCGGTGCCTGTCCTCAGGCACCGAAATTTGAAGTCCATTGGGCAAACCTATGGTAAGTAACTTTTAGATTTCGCGGTCTGGGGACAGACCGCGCCACCCCATTAAAGACGTCGCCAAGCCTTAAACTCATGGGACCAAATCATCTTGGCAACATGTTGGCCAGTATGGCGCAATTGAACGAGCGCGTGACCGAGTGTGCTAATATTCTTAAACCGCCCGAAAGTTGTGACCCATAATGAACTAGTCCGGCTGTCATTGCGCCTATTTTCATGGGTTCGAGCGATGCAAAAACCGAACCCATGAAACCGCTAAAATTGCCTTGATCAAGATGCCTATAGCCCTCTACCCATTTACCGACCATATGTGGGATAGCGAAGAGGCCAAAAGCACCATAAATACCATAGTAACCAATTCCACCAAGAGCAGTCCCAATAGACTCCGGTAGCATTCCCATATGGAAACTGGTGGCTAGAGTATAGATACTCGTCTTAAACCCTTCTTTACGCCCTCTCATGAAAGCGCTTCCTAAATTGAGTGCTAAGAGCGCAGGACCGATTGTAGGCATTACCCATTCTTGAACCCCCCAATAGCCATAGCCCAATATAGAGCTATTACCTATCCAACTGCTAGCAGCTGAGCTAGCTGCTGCAGCGTCACAGAATCCGGTAGCATTATCCAAAGATTGTCCCATAACATTTTGAGCAAATCCGTTGGGTCCCTCAAAGACCGTCGCATAACGCGCTCCGAGGGCTGTTAGGGCTCCAAGAGTAGCTATTGTTGACGCGAAAGCTATACCAACAAGCGCCCATTTAACTTTTGAACGATGTCCGGCCACTTGTATGGCATCTGAACGTAGGTGGCTTGTCCGTTTCAGAACTTTGCTATTGGCTTGAGCCCCTACCAGTGATGCTTCAAGTCCTCGTTTTACATTTAAGTAAGTGTTTAGTTGACTACTGTTTGCGTATAAGGCTGTCAACATTTCGCCACGTTGAGTGTCGCTGCTAATGTAAGGGCGTAGAGAAGCCAAATTTTCCGCTGTTGAGCCTTTTGACCATTGTCCTAACTGGTGGGCTGTAACAGTTGGGTTGCTGAAGATGCCTTGCCAAGCACTTTTATGTTTCTTGTTTGGTGCATTTGTCCAGAAGACCTCTTCCTCATCCTTTAAGGCGGCCTTTGCCCCTTGTACAATACCATCGTTGAGAGACTCACTAGTATTAGCAGATGATGTAAACAGCCAAGGGATTTGTGGTAGCGTTGTCAATATTTTGTATCCGTTACGTATCATTCCCTCTCCGGCCATCAATATTTGCCCCGGAAAAAAAAAGCTGAAGGCCATTTTCATAGGAGTTAGAATCCTATGAGGGGGCGTAACTCCTAACACCATGCCAGCCAGCGTATTTCCACCTACTTCCTTCGTTTTTGTGTATGCATCAGACAGGATGCCGCCAAGCCCTGATGAAACAATAGGTGAGGTTGGTTGAAAGAGGCTCCATAAAATTGAAGCGGTACTAATGTTTGTCATTTTGTCTTGATCTCCTTTACCAGCGATCGAAATTCCGGAGGTTATATCATTGATCTACCTTACATTCAACGCTTAAAAGGCTTAGTTTCTCTAAAGATCATATCAAGATCTAGCAAAGCTGAATGGCAGATAGGGGTTTATATCACGTGCAAGGTATTGAGGTAGAGCCGTTTTGTGGCTAAGTTCCCGTTTACACATGCTCTACGATGTCATTGTGTCCGTATAGTAAAGAGGTTAATGCGATATTAACTAGGGCTTAACTTCACACAAATACCGCTTTAGTAAGATGGTGGGTAAGAATTCGCATGGACACTAAACAAGTCCTCGATTTCCATACAACAAACATAACGTTTTGGAGGTTCTTACTATGGTTAACTTTAATCCTGAATGCAAAAACACATTCTCTATGGGTACAGCGACAGCAAACAGCATCGATAGCTGGAGTAAGTATGGTGGCGCATCGGGCTTTGTTATGTCCCGTGCTGTTGCTTTCGGATCTATGATTACGGTTATCGGTGGAGATGGTCTTGGAAACTTAGCAATAGGAGTTATCAAGCTGGTAGCTGCTGCAATTCTTCGCGGTGGTGATGTTGTTGGTGGTATTGTTAAACCTAACATTGATCTTGGTAAGAAGTTAGGAATGACTAATTACACAGCTCCTCAAGGTGTTCAGCATATCACTAAGGCTGTAACTTCACTGCTAGCGATTCCGTTGGCTGTTTATGGCTTACTTGTGCCAACACATACTGCTGCAGCGTACCGTGGTCTTGGCTTAACTGCTGATAGTCAACAAAAAGGCTTCATCGGTCGCATGACTAGCAAGGGTAAAAATTTAGCATCTGCTTGCGTTAAAAAACCTTACAATGCTGCTAAAAGCGTTGGTAAGGGTACTATTAATTACGTTTGTAACAACCCTAAAAAAGTGGCCGCAGTTGCAGTTTCTGCGATTGCGTTATTCGTAGCAGGTAAGTATACTGAGACGGGCGCTAATGTGGCTTCATCTATTAGCGATACTGTTGGACCATGGCTCACTAGTGCTGGAACGTACGCTAACAGCTGGACACCTACTGTAGTAAGCAATTTTGCTACCTCAGTTAGTGGTTTTGCTACTTCAGTTAGCGGTATTGCTACTAGCGTGTTCTGCAGTCTTCCTGTGTTGGGAAGAATGTGTGCAGCCGAGTAATAACTACTAACCTAACAACTCACCGCCTAGGTGGGTGAGTTGTTAGATTTTGGAATTTCACACCTCGCAAACTACTATGTATTTTTAGGAGTCTCACAATATGGGCAATGCAATTAATATATCCTCGCAAGACCTGAAGCCTGCTGATTGGGCTATGGAAGGTGTAAATAGTCTTGCTAAATCTGATAGCTTGGTGAAGAGATGGGTTCTGTCGCCCGTAGCTGCTGAGCTTTCTTCCTTACCAGTGGCTGGTGGTGCGCTTATTCATTTAGGGGCAGGATGCTCCAAGGCTGCAGTAGCATTAGTTATTAGTGTATTAGAAATAGGTTTAGCCATTTTTGGTCATAACGATGACATTGCGAATCGGTTAGGGATTAGCCACTATACTGCTCCAGAAGCTGCGCATCACTTTTCGCAAGCCGCAGGTGGATCTGTCATGACAGTGCTTCTCTTGCTCGGTGGCTGGACATCTCAAAAAAGCTTAGTGGATTTAAGTCGATTCTTAGGCGTATCTAAATCTCCGCAGGACATCAAGTCTTTCTGGGAACGTCTGCATTCAGCTGCTGTAAATAACCCTAAAACTGCGCTAGCTATCGCTGGGGGCACAATTGGTGCTGCTGGTTTGGCTTATTATTCTGGAGCGCCTCAAGCTGCAGTATCCAGCACCTATAATGCTGCTGGCGATACTCTTAATTGGATGGGAAGTTGGTTTGCATCACCAATCACACCCGAACCCGTACAACCATTCCGCGGTGCGACTACTATGTCTAAACTATGGGCTTCTGGAATAAGTACAACAAACGACAAGGCGCTGTGGGAGACTCACTGGACTTCTGAAACAAGTACAATTGACGACAAGGCGCAATGGGAGGCTCACTGGGCTGCGCAAAACCCAATCCCGGCTAGCGCGTCCTCAACAGCGACGCAAAGCCCAAGCCCAATCCCGGCTAGCGCGTCCTCAACAACGACGAAAAGCCCAAGCCCAATCCCGGCTAGCGCGTCCTCAACAACGACGAAAAGCCCAAGCCCAATCCCGGCTAGCGCGTCCTCAACAGCGACGCAAAGCCCAAGCGATTCTGCCCCATCCAAGGACTCAATACCTGGCGATGAGGTAAAAGTAGCTAATAGCAATGCTGGTGGCCCTTTGCCCACGGTACCTACTTTTGCGGAAGCCGCAAACGTGGATCCAAAGAGCCCTCTGGGAAAAATAATAAATTCAGCGGGAGGCTGGGTTGCTGGCAGAATTGCGTAAAAGTTTAAATAGAATTACATTGTGAGTGTGGAAATCGGAAAGCTGAACTCTTTGGAGTTCAGCTTTCTTTATTAATCCTAAACTTTAGTCATGTTATAGTGGAGTTTATAGCAGGTAGTAAACATGACAGACAAAATTAAAACAGTTTTTTTCCCCCCCGTCGATGCATCCCAAGCGATGAGTAACTGGATTGAAAAGCCAGACCAATGGCTTAAGTCATTGGAGAAATCTCCGAAAACAGTGTCCAAATTGGTGTGTGCATTAGATAGCGTGATCATTCCCCTAGCTAGGGGCATCATTGGTAGTTTTGCAGCAGCTTTGGACTGTTACTATCAAGGGACATGGTGTGTTCTTAAGTTAGCGGTCATGACTACGAAATCAGCCGTTCAGGTGGTTACTTTCGATAAGTATGGAAAGTTCTGCGAAAAAGTAAGTTACAAGGAAGTTGGCACTCACTTTGTCAAATGCCTGGAATATTTTGTAGCCATCTTTGGAGCTCCAATCACAGAAATGTTAGTTTTCGTAAGGATTGCTGACAAAGAACATCTTGTTAAAACGTATCGTCAGCGAGACCTTATTGTTGGTTCAAAGACTAAATTTGAAGCCGTTTTAGACCAGGTTCACGAGGCTGGTGAGTTTACTCTTTCCCAAATTAAGCAAGGCAAACAAGTCATTCTCAATCGAATCAGTGAAGGCAAAGAGTTTGTGTTGAGCCATCCTGTTAAAGCCGGCATAGGAGGGGCGGTTGCTCTAACCGCATTGTCTGGTTTGAATGTCACTCTTCAGCAACTAGGTCATCCACAAAACCTCTAACATTATTAGCTATAGCTTTTGCTACGTCCACAATCTCTGCATTTTCCCAAAGGGCAGCTATGTTAGTCGTTGCCTTAGTAAGGGGGTGCTCGATGCCATAGGGCGAAAGCACGGGTGCAACTGAAGGTGTTGGCTGGGGCGTGCAGGGAGTAAACGAAGGAAGGGGGCTAGGGCCCACTACGTGATCGATCACTTTGAGGGAGTGCGCTGCGCATTGACCAACAAAAGGAGTAGATTTGTCTTCTTCCTTTGCATCATTCGTTACGCTAGGAACCGGTGAGACGGTGCTGACAGGAGTGGGTGAGGAAGTGGCACCGACTTCAGTCTCCATTTCTTCTATGTTTTTACTTGTATCTTCAAGAAAACTCGGTAGTTGAGGTAAGACTTCTTCTTTCGGTGTGGAAGGAAGCTGAGGCTGGCTTGTATACCAGCTGTAGATGCTTGAGGTGAGCGTGCGTTCTTTACAATACAGGCCATACCATGCTTGATGTAATGCAAATCCTCCGGCAGCTAACGCAATTACATGCGGTGTGTAGTGTATTGCTTTACGCACGCAATTTCGGAAGTGAGCTTTGGTTGCTTTGACCATTTCCTTGGCAACCTTATCGCGATGCTTGATGACATAAATGCATTTACGCTTAAGAGTTTTTTGAGCGTCTATTTTTGCCCAAATACTTCCCAGAGCAATGTTCGACGAAGAATTAGGAGCAATGGATGTTTGATTGAGTATGTAAAGGGCAATATCGCAGTTAACAGTGCATGTTAGGGGAATCACGAATATCATAGGCACGCCTCCGGTGGCGCGTGCCAGATGTTCTTTTATGATGCTCAGTGTTACCTCTGGAACAAGATCGATTGATTTGGCGCTGATCAACCAGACAGGCTGTCTTACGACAACGGCGGCTCCCTTACTGATCACTAGGGCGGTGTGTGTCATCGTATCAAAAATCTGTGTAAAGAAAGTCAAAAAGGGAAGAAGGGTGCGTGCTCCCAAGGCTGAAAATCCGCCGATTTGCTTCCTGGATTGCCCTAACTTAAGTGTAGCTACGGCTACGGTTAATGATTGCTTTTCTGTGAAAAAAGATGATGAATTAAGAGCTTCCAACATGAACTCTCCAAAAAAAGTAGGGGATTGAGATGAAATCTCAATCCCCTATCTAGAGTTCACAGAAAATAGTTAAGAAAAAGACTATTAACCTGTGGTAGTTGTGGTAGTTGTGGTACCAAAACCAATCCAGTTCAATGGGTTTGGAACCATTTCCCATGCATGATGAGCTAAAGTACCAACATGTGAATAAGCCTCGGTACGATAGTAGTGACCAATAGCATACTCAGCAACGCCAGCAATAGCAATACCGCCCAAGACGTACGCAGCACGCTTATGATTTACTACTTCGCCCAATACGTAGGAGCTAATGCTCTTAGCTTGGTTCCAAGCATTAATTGCAGGCTCTTTTACAAGGTATTTAGCCTTGCCTAGCAAGGTTGGTTGATCTTTTAGGCCAGCCATGAAACCTTTTGCTTTTTCAACTACTGTTGCAAGCTTCAAGTTTTTTAGAACAGTCAAAGCAGAGCTGCAGCTGAAAAAAGAGGCTAATGGCATTGCAATGATCATAGCCACATTACCGACTGCGCGGTATGTGTGCTCGATAATTACAGGAAGGCTTGCTCCTGGAGCAAAGTCAACACCACGCTCTTGTGTCTTCGCGTCCTTAACAAAAGGATAGGTTACGCCCAAAACAACAACACGTGGTAAAAACACAACAGTCTTAATTAAAAGACCAAGAGCATGTGCCACCGCATCAAGCGCTGCAGTAGCTACAGTCATCACTGGAACAACTGTGTGTGCAGCTGTAGATTTTATGAAACTGCCTTCATTGGCCCAACCTTGGCCATGTTTTAATAGACGTTCGGTGGCCGAAAAGTCCCTAGGGATTACTTGCATGAACATCCTCCTCTCAGTAAGTTCAATGTTGTAATTAAAGTTCTCCATCTGGCCTAAAGTAAACATAAGTCCCGTTAAGACTATGTTAAGACAGGATTAATTTTCTCATAAGTTTTTGCCATTGGAAGTACATGTCCCAAGACGATACACTAGGATGATCTTTTTCATAAACAAAAAAAGTGGTCTAGGCTATTCTGGCATGCACTTAAACGAGTATCAAACTCACATAAAAGTAGCTGTCAATATACTCTAGAGTGCTTATCTAAGATAGGTAAAATATGTACTTTATAATAGAGACGGTTTACAAAATTTAAGTATCTGTTGGTCATGCCAATCGCAAAAAAAAGACTTAAACTGATATGATTTCCAACGATGAAAGAAGATGATGGGGGTTGAAATGCGACTGGGGTTGGTAGGATACGGAAAGATGGGCAAGTTGATAAAGGAAATTGCTTTACAGCAGGGTCATGAAATCGTTTCCATTATTGATAGAACTGACATTTCGATTGAAGCACTCCGTGATGCTGAGGTTGTACTGGATTTTTCGCATCCAGATGTGGTGGTGAAGAACATACATCGTTTGGCTCAGCTAGGTAAAAGTATGGTGATTGGTACCACGGGCTGGGATGAGCATTTGTTGGAAGTGAAGCAAACCATTGAAACGCATCAAGTGGGATTGATTTACGGAGCCAACTTTTCGCTTGGCGTGCATATGTTATCGCAGATCTTGCGTTATGCATCGGGATTGTTAGCGCGTTTTGCAATGTATGACGTGGCGCTAACGGAGGCTCATCATCAGCATAAGGTGGACAGCCCATCAGGAACAGCTTTGCAGTTAGCGCGTGTTATTTCGGAAGTACACCCGGATAAGGAAGTGCCGATTAGTAGTATGCGTTGTGGCAGCATTCCTGGGACCCATTCCGTGATTTTTGATTCGCCGGCGGACACCATCACATTAACGCATCAGGCCCGCTCGAGAACGGGATTTGCGGAAGGTGCCCTTGTCGCGGCAGCCTGGATTAAGGATAGACGAGGCTTCTACACCATTGAAGACCTCATGGCATGAAAATCCTAAAAAATCAACACTAAAAGTTGACGCACTCTTTCTCATCCAAACAGCTATACCTTGTACCACGGTCGCTTTCGTGCACGATTACACCCCATAGACGCCTTAAATAGTCCTGCTGATTGGTTGTAAGCGGCCATAGTACCACAAAACAATCATCGTTACGTGTGAATGCGGATCGTGTCCAATTGGCTGAACCAATAACCAAAGTAGCCTCATCAATAATCGCCATTTTGTAATGCAGGAGTCCTTCTCCACGGCTCAAATAGGTGGTGACTCCCGAGGAACGTAGCTTTTCAACGGCTTCTGAGCCTGAACCGGCTCCTTGATTGCTGTCGATGACAACAGTGACTTTAACTCCGCGCATCTTTGCGGCAATAATGGCATCCGTGATTGCGGGATGGGTCCACGTAAACATCGCTACTTCAATGGATTCCTGTGCATTATTAAGCAGTCCTAGAAGCGTTTTTAACGCTTGTTTTGAGTCAGGAAGCATCCACAGGTCTCCATCTTGGCCCTCTTGCGCAAAGCGCAGGGGTGCCGCACAGGCTTGAGTAATTGGGCCTGCGTCAGGCATGTCTCGCAGAAACTTATCTAAGCATTTAGCAAGGGGTTCGTTTTCCATAGCAATCATTAAGTTGCCATGTATGCGTAGCGACTCATAGCCCATGTTCGCGGAGCCTACCCACACTTGCTTGCTATCCACCAAAAGGATCTTAAGGTGCATCAGCCCTGCTGACGAACGTCGAATGGTCGTTACGTTGGGACCAAGGGCTTTATGGGCTTGAGGTGAAGCCTTGATGTCTACCACAACATAGACCTCTACCCCCGCGTCTGCTTTAGCTTTGAGGGCTTTGATGATCTTGTTGTCATTAAGACTATAAACAGCCATGACAATCGTATCTTGAGCCGTTTCTATGGCTTTTACTATCGTAGTGCGAAGATCATCACCAGCTTGATTGGAGTAGAGCTCTACAGGCCCTTGACCTTGCGGAAGGCGAATGGCTGATACCTGATCGGAGACCAGAACCATCAGGGCTATGACAATTCCAATAAATGTGGCGATTAGGCTCTTTGGACTCTTTGCGCGCGGTGGCGTTCTACGCTTTTTTTTCGTTGTCATTTCGGTTTTCCTTGCTGCTGTAGGAGATATCTTAGGGATGTATAACGGCGCCTTACTTCGTCATTACGCACGGCAATAGAGAGGGCCTTTTTGGTGCCTACCAGGATGACGAGTTTCTTACCTCTCGTCACACCCGTGTAAAGTAGATTGCGGTAAAGCAGTTTAAAGTGTGAGGTATGTACGGGGATTACGATGCATGGACATTCGCTGCCCTGATACTTATGGATGGAAACGGCATAAGCTAACACCAAATCGTCAAGATCTAAAAAGTCGTAGATGACCTGTCTGTCGTCAAACAAGACGATGACTTCCTGATTGACCACATCGATGCGCGAAATGCGTCCGACATCCCCATTATAGACTTCTTTTTGGTAGTCATTACGAATTTGCATCACCTTGTCGCCTTGCAAAAAAGAGCGTCCTGCTCGCATCAGCGGTGTGCCTTTTGGGACGAGCTTTTGTTGCAAAATGACGTTGAGGTTTTCAATGCCAATGACTCCACGGCGCATGGGAGCCAGCACTTGGATGCCATCAAAGGCATCAAAACCATATTTGGCAGGCAATCGCTCTGTGACTAATTCTACTATGGTGGAAAGAACCTCTTCTGGTTCTTCTTTTTCGATGAAGAAGAAGTCTCCGGTGGGAATATTATCGATGTTGGGGAATACTCCGCTATTAATGGCGTGAGCGTTGGTGATGATCAGGGAACCCGCTGCTTGCCGATAAATATCCGTTAGACCGGTTACAGAAAGACGCTGTGACGCAATGAGATCCTTTAGGACATTGCCAGGACCAACACTTGGCAGCTGATTGATGTCGCCGACAAACACCGCGCGCGCATGGTCGGGGATAGCCCTGAGCAGATGGTACATCAATACTGTATCGATCATGCTGGCTTCATCAATTATTATCAGGTCGCACTGCAGAGGGTTATTGCGATTGCGCTTGAAGGCTCCGGCACGAAAATCAAATTCAAGAAGACTGTGAATGGTCTGCGCCTTCTTACCCGTAATCTCCGACATGCGCTTGGCTGCGCGTCCAGTTGGGGCTGCCAATACGATTTGTGATGTCAGCTTACAGGTGATTGTCAGGATAGCATTGGTGATAGTGCTTTTACCGGTACCTGGACCTCCGGTGATGATGTGAACCTTGTCTTGCAGCGTTTTGGTGATCGCTTCGATTTGTTTAGCGGCTAAATCGATTTTAAGCTCTTTTTGCACCCAAGCAATCGCTTTAGTGGTATCGATTGTGCGGAGGTTGCAGGTCCCTTTGCGCAAGCGTTGCAACTCTTTGGCGATTCCTTGTTCTGCAAGAAATAGAGGCGTTTTCCACACAAAAGGCTGAACAGTTTCTCCAAAGCCCAAGGGAGCCAATACAACGCGTTGTTCGCGGCCGAGGATGTCTAGCTGATCTTGGATAAGCGGTTGTGCCACCTCCAAAATCTTTTCTGCTTCTGGAATAAACAGCTGAACAGGATAGCAAACATGGCCGTCGTCTGAGAGACTGGAAAGAACATATTCGATTCCTGCTCCAATGCGGGCAGGAGAGTCGGGAAGGTGGCCCATTCGCTGAGCAATACTATCTGCTGTTTTAAAGCCAATTCCTAAAACATCTCTGGCTAGGGAATAGGGATTTGTTTTGACAGTTTCGATGGCGGCGTTGCCATAAATTTTGAAAATTTTGTTGGCGAAGGCCGGACTCACACCATATTGCTGCAAAAATACCATGACATCTCGGATGGTTTTTTGGGCTCCCCAGCAGGCTTGGATTGTTGCGAGACGTGTCGTTCCGATGCCAGGAATTTCACGCAGTTTTTCGGGTGCCAGATCAATGATGTCTAGGGTTGCCGTCCCAAATTTTTCTACGATACGTTTGGCGTAGACTGGTCCGATGCCTTTGATGAGGCCTGAGCCAAGATATTTTGTGATGCCGACGACATCTGCCGGCATTTCGGTGCGGCATTCGGAAACTTCAAATTGACGTCCGTGAACAAGATGGTGCTTCCATTCGCCGCTGCAGCGTACCGTTTCACCGGGCTGCAGGGCGGGCATAGTGCCAACGATGCAGACTAGTTGCTCGCGTCCATCGGGACGCAACTGAGCAACAGTATAGCCTGTTTCGGGGCTTTGGAAAGTGATACGTTCGATGTAACCGTGTAAGTAATCCATAGTATGCAAAGAGAGTAGCAATATTGTTAATCTATTGCGATGGATTTCCGAAAGGGACCAAAGAGACCAGGGACCAAAGGGACATAAGGGACCTAAGGGACTTCGGAAAAAGGACATAAGGGACCAGTATTGCACATTTTCTTTGTCCCTTATGTCCCTTATGTCCCTTTGGTCCCTTGTCTCTTTATTCAAGACAGTGCTATGACGAAAAAAGCCTAACAGGAGAATAATCCCATGAATTTTTGGCCAATTCTACTTATTTTAGTGCTTGGTATCCCTGACGACGCCTTTGCGGCACGCCGCAAATGCAGAAGTCCCAAATGCGGCGACCAGCATTACATCCTTCGCCATTTTCATGCGGGTCCAGAGGCTCCCATTCAGTACAACGAAGACTCCGAATGCGGTTATGTTTTCGTTGAAGATGTCGATGCCCGTCGCTGCGAAGGTGAACGAAGTGGCGATTGGCGTCCGGTTAGCACCAACTGCTACTGCTATGGGTGGGACTATGAGCGCAACTGCCCTCTCTATAACGATAACGAATCTCCCTGCGATCCTACTTATGACTGGCCAGGCAGACATACCGAAGGTTGGATGGACGAGGCTAGCTACTAATTTCGACTGACCGTATAATGGCCACATGCCATTTTTCACTACAGAAAGCCTAGAGCTCCTCCGACGCCGCGTAGATTTAGCGGATCTTGTAGGATCACATATTGACCTCAAACGCGCGGGGGCAGCCTTCAAGGCGTGTTGCCCATTTCATGACGAGAAGACGCCCTCATTTACCATTCAAAAAGGTGATTCCCATTATCATTGCTTCGGCTGTGGGGCTCATGGAGATGCCATTCAGTTTTTGATGGATCATGTTCGCATGAATTTTGGAGAAGCGATTGAAAGTCTGGCTCAGCGCTTTGGGGTCACGCTCGAATATAGCGAGCCAGAACCCGATCAAAAAGGTCCGAGTAAAGCCAGACTCAAAGAGAGTCTTCTACAGGCAAGCCGCCTATACCACTTTTTGCTACTTCATACGGCGGAAGGACATACGGCTCTGCAATATCTAGTTGACCGTGGGATTTCTTTGGACTTTGTCCGTCGCTTTCGTTTGGGATATTCTCCGCGCTATTCGGGCCTTTTCGTTCCATCGATGCACGCCAAAGGTTTTGATAATGAGCTGTTAGAATCCGCCGGTTTGGTGCGAATGCGCGAAGGTGGACCGGCCAAAGATTTTTTCAATGAACGCATCATGTTTCCCATTTGCGATGCCGTCGGCTCAGTCATAGGCTTTTCCGCTCGCAAGTTTAACGAAGAGACCTTTGGCGGCAAGTATGTTAACAGCGCCGAAACCCTGTTATTCAAAAAATCGCGCGTCCTTTACGGCATGCATGAATGTCGTCGCCGGATTGCCAAAGAGTCGCAAGCCATTGTTGTAGAAGGCCAACTGGATGCTTTATCGCTGATATATGCTGGACTGAATCTGGCTGTTGCAGCCCTGGGTACCGCTTTTGGCGAAAGCCACGCTACGGAACTCATCGATTTAGGTGTCAAACGTATCTTCCTGGCAATGGATGCTGACAAAGCTGGCATCGAAGCAGCACGCAAAGTCGGCAATCTCTTTCAAAAGCGCGGTGTCGAGGTCAAGGTTGTACGACTACCGGTAGGGAGCGATCCCGATTCACTCATAAAGTCTGATGGCATTGAAGGTTTTCAGGCTTTAATGGAAAATGCACAGGATTATCTGACGTTTCTTGTGGAGGTAAGCAGTCTTACCACAGATATTAAGTCTCCGGCTGGAAAAACACAGCTGATTCACGATCTTACCGAGCAGATTCGTCAATGGGACAATGCGGTGATGGTTCACGAAAGTCTGCGCTGTTTAGCCCGGCTTTTGCAAGTTCCGGAAGAAATGGTGACAAACAATCAGATCGCTCCTAGTCAGTATTTGATTCGAAAGTCGGCTAGCGCGGGGCTGTTAGAGATTAATCCCGATCGCATTCTTGAAGCCGATCTACTGCGTTGGGTAATTGTTTGCGGCGAAAAAAACGTAGAATTTCTAGCTATTGTTCAGCAGCATCTCACTTCAGATGATTTTCGGGTGGAGGTGTGCCGTCAGATTTTTAAATCGATAGAACATCTAGCGGCCAATGGGGAGCGATGGGATTTGTTAACGTTGGCATCAACCAGTCCAGACAGCAGCATTCAAGAGCTCATCAATGAGCTTCTTCAGCGCAGGATAGATAAAAATCGTGGGCAGCAGCTGCTAATAGCCTCGATACAAAAGCTATTGGATCGCAATTGGATGCTCAAATGCGAGGACATTCGCATGAAAATTCAAAGCGGTCAATGCAGCGATGATGAAGCGCTCAGTCTATTGAAACAATTTGATCAGTTGAAGAGGAATCCTCCGAAGATTTCGCTCTAACCCTTCTTGCGTAAAAGAATTTTTACTGAAAGCGTCAATGGTCAAAATAGAAAGCAGGCTGTTTTGCTTATTTCTACACTGGACAGTCGCATCTTATGTGCCCGTCGCGTTCATAGTATCAGGAAGTCTGGTCATTGTCGGTTGTGCGGCGCTTATGATTTCTGCAGGTTTGGCTACTTGGTATGCGATCACTCAATATATGGGAGAAGCCGGGTTCTTCTGTGGTTTAACTTTTACAGGTGTCGCATATGTTTTTAAAGATTTGCTAATGCTCCAGATTATTTCCATTGTTGATGGCTCCAGCTTGCACGAAGTGGCAAGCAAAGTTGCAACGACCTTTCTAAGTCCTTTTCGTCCTTTACGTCCCTTGTCCTTTTGGTCCTTTATTAATGCGAAAAGTGGTGCCGTCAGGCGCCGTCTAAAAGTAGGTAACAATGTGCCGAATTGAGTGATTTCGAAAGGACCAAAAGGACAAGGGACGTAAACGACGAAAAGGACATAAAGGACTTAGGAAAAAGGACATAAAGGACAAATAGCACCAAACTTGTCTATTTGACGCAAAACATTCACAGCCTTCTCCTTGTGGGGCTACCTCGGCGAGACAGACCCACAAGAAAAAGGCGGCTATTCCTGTATCTTATTGAAGTCCAATAGCTGCCCAAATAACGCCATCACTCGCTGCAATAAGGCTATTCGATTCTGTCTAACAGCTGCATCATCCGCCAGTATTTTGACTTCATCAAACAGCGTCGCCAATGGTTGCTGCAGCTGCGCCACCAAGCTATAGGCTTGACTATACTGTTGCTTCGCCAACGCTTGTTTGAAATCGCCTTCCACTGCGCCTAAACTGCTATCCAAATCGATCTCGGCCTTCTCCTTCAACAACGTGGATGCAAAGGCTCCCATCTTTTGGCCGTCTAACTGACCTTTAGCGCGCTTAAAGACTTCGAAAAGTCCCAAAAACTTTGTATCGGTTGCGCGGAACTCATGCAAGGCTTTCACTCTACAAAAGGTGTCATAAACATCGCTTACGGCTTGCGCTAGGCTGGCTTCTATTTCATCCTTCTTCACGTCATATTCCAAGAACACTGTCTTTACTCGGCTGGTCACAAATGCCTCGACGTCCTTGAGCACTTCGTTTTTGCGGTTGTGATATTTTTCTGGAAAATGATCAAAACAGTTCCCAAATAGCTCTGGCAGGGAGATGCGGTAGCCTCCACGAATCAAAATCCTCACAATACCCAGCACCTGGCGTCTTAAGGCATACGGATCGCTGGACGATGTTGGCTTGAGTCCTACTGTAAAGCATCCCAAAATGTTGTCTATTTTGTCGGCTAGACTGACCAAAATGCCTGGGTCTGACGCTGGCAAGGAAGCGCCTTCGCCGCGCGGCATCCAATGCTCCTCGATGGCTTGTGCGACTTCGGGAATTTCCTCTTGAGCGGTGGCGTAGTAGCGTCCAATGACTCCCTGAAGCTCTGGGAACTCTCCTACCATAGCCGAAGCCAAATCTGCCTTACACAGCAAGGCCGCACGTTCCGCTTGCTTTAGGTCTCCTAAAGGCAGCATTTGATGCAGCATTTTGACGTGCTTTAGGATGCGTTCCACCTTTTCATAGACGGTTCCCAAATCCTTTTGGAAGGTTACCTGTTTGAGCTTGTCATTAAATTGCTCTAATGGAATTTTCAAATCGGTCGTATAGAGGAACGCTCCATCTTTCAGTCGCGCCGAAAGCACCTTTTGGTTACCTTGACGTATGGAATCTGTGGGCTGCGTATCCGCCGTAATGACGAAGATGTTCTTGAGTTGTCCCTCATGAGTGGCGACTGGAAAGTACTTTTGGTGTTCGACCATTTCCGAAATCAGCACCTCTTTAGGTACCTTTAGGAAGCTTTCGTCGAAAGTGGCATACGTCAACGTTGGCCATTCCACAAGGTTTAGCACCTGCGAAATAACTTGTTCCTTGGACAAGAGTTTTGCATTGAGTTCGGTTTCTAATCCTGTCATTTGTAATTCGATGTCTGCCTTGCGATCGTCTGCATCGACGGCTACCATATGATCACGCAAAGTTTTCACATACATATCAGCATGAGTTATGACGAACGTCCCTGGACAACGTTGACGATGTCCTTGGGATGTTTGCCCGCTTAGGACATCACCGACGGCAAATGGCAAAACTGTGTCATCAAAGAGTGCCAAAATCCAGCGCAGGGGCCGTGCATAGCTCAACTCACCATCGCCCCAACGCATGCGTTTAGGGAATTCTAAATCTGCGATGATTTTGGGTAGGGACTCTGCCAAAATTTTAGCTGTGCTACGACCTTCAGTTTTGGTAAAGGCAAAAAGGTATTGGTCACCTTTGAGCTCGCGAATTTCTATTTCCGGATCAGACTTGTCCAGAATGGCGTCATAGGAAGTGATCGATTTGCCAATCGATTTAAAAAAGCCTTCACAAGCTTTAGTGGGCTTTT
This sequence comes from uncultured bacterium, assembly GCA_964436955.1. Lineage (GTDB taxonomy): Bacteria > Chlamydiota > Chlamydiia > Chlamydiales > JAJFMA01 > CAMFKD01. The sequence goes on from CAYTFC010000011.1 coordinate 26,877, forward strand.
TATCGGCATCGAAAGCACTGGATAGAGCCGGTCCGCGTCGCTCGGTCGTTTCGGCAGCCCGTCCTTTGGCTAATCCTGTGATAGCAACCGTTAGCCTGCGCGGAGTGCCGTATGCGCGCATGCTTTCGAACGCAATGCCTTCTTTCTTAAGTAGCTGCTCCAAAGCCTTTTGTAGGGCATTCATACCTTTTGGTACGAATGTTGCGGGAAGTTCTTCCGAACCGACTTCTAATAGGAAATTGCCTTTGGCGTTTGGTTCCGCAACCAATAATTTTTCCGGAATCGCAGGAACCGTCGGAAGCGTCGCCGGTGGTAACGCATGCTTTAGTAGCGGAAATCCGAGCTTCTCGCGGCTTTCGACGTATACCTGAGCCACTTCACAAGCTAAATCCCGAATCCTTGCAATGTATCCCACGCGTTCGGTTACGGAAAAGTAGCGTCGCGCATCTAGCATATTAAAGGCATGGCTGGCCTTCATCACAAAGTCATAGGCTGGCAAGGGCAGTTTCTTTGCCAATAGTACTTTTGCTTCGCGCTCATAGTCCTGGAAATGGCGGAACCACATCTCGGTTGAAGCTTCTTCAAAATTGTAATGGCTCCATTCGATTTCGTTGCGGTGGTAGATATCTCCGTAGGTAAACTGGTCATTCCATTGTAGATCGTAGACGTTATTTACCTTCTGCAGATACATGGCTAGTCTTTCTAAACCGATTGTGAGCTCACCTGTAATCGGTTTAAGTGTTTGGCCTCCGACGGCCTGAAAGTAGGTATATTGAGTGATCTCCATCCCATCAATCCACACTTCCCATCCCAATCCCCATGCGCCCAATGTAGGAGATTCCCAGTCGTCGTGAACGAAGCGGATGTCATGCTCCCGCAAATCCAGCCCCACCGCCTCAAGCGAACGCAAATAGAGATCCTGCATGTTTGGCGGCGATGGCTTTAGAATAACCTGATATTGGAAATAATGCTGAAGACGGTTGGGATTATCGCCGTAGCGACCATCAGTCGGTCGTCGGCTAGGCTCAACATATGCGGCACGAAAAGGTTCAGGACCCAATGCCCGAAGGAAGGTCGCGGGGTTAAAGGTACCTGCGCCGACTTCAAGGTCATATCCCTGCAAAATAGTGCATCCCTGAGCTTGCCAAAATTTTGAAAGTCGCTGAATTAGTTCCTGAAAAGTAATCATGTACCACCTAAAGCTCTGATGAAATAAGGAGGTGAGTGTAACGTTCCAGCGAATTTGACGCAAAAGGTCTTACGGTCCTCAATTTTGATTATAAAACATTTTTGATCTTTATTTTGAATTGTCATTTATTGCGTGCATTTGTTATCGTTATAATCCATTAAATCCATATTAACTGATAAATTAGAGGATACTAACATGTTAAATGAAGCGCAGATGCAAGTAGAAGTTAATCGACCATGGAAGAGTGAAGGTTCCTGGTGGACTTCCCCCTTTAGAAATTCAGCAGCAATAGGAGCTACCATTGGAAGTCTAAGTGGATTAGCTGTAAGAGTTATCCACAAGATCGATCCAACATTTAGCTCGAGCATCGAATGCAAGGCTGATTTTGGGAATAAAGTACTTGATATTTCGAATAATGTTATGCAAAGCGTTGTTAAGAATATTGCCGTTGCGATGCCATTAGTGTTTCAAGTTGGGCCGTTGTTTACTACGCCCATTGTCTGTGGATTGTGGAGTTGGAATAGAGACGTAAGCAAGGCCAAAACTCAACTCCAAAAGCGAGATTTTCAAAACAAATTTGAAGATTCGCTAACGAAGTTGCCTTTTCAATTACCTGATAGGCATCCAGTTCTCCAGGCGAATAGGAGAAAGACCAAGAATGAAAACAATTTAATAAGGCTGCGGGATAAAGAAATAAAAGACATCAAAAACGGAAAAATTGCGGATTTGAGAAATAAATTTATTAACCTTATCACAAGCGGATCGGGTCATCAGGCTGGTTTAGTTTATGCGGGTTTTAACGAGGAGGAGAAGCGCCTTGTTGACCGTTGTGCATTTTTAAAAGACGTTGTTAATGTTCAGTTAGCTGGAAAAAATACGTTGATTGAGCGCATTAATTACGCATCAGGTAAAGAATCGACTAAGCAATTTTCTCTTCCTTGGAGGAAAGTGGCTTTAGCTGTTTCCATCCCCCTTGTGGCGTTCGGCACAGCTTTAGTTCAAGGTTCCTATAAAAAAATTTTTGCAGATCTGACCAGTGGTGCCATGAACTTGGCAGCAACGCAATTACCTGAAGGCTTATACCAGTCTCTCTCATATGCGGGATGGATGCCGATTTGGATACAGTCTGCAGATCCTTCCGGTCATATTATGATGCAAATTTCATGTGCTGTGGCAGGAGCCATCGCCATCAACGCCGCCTCCACAAGTAGGATGGCCAAGACAGCGTTTGCAACGACAATTGTTTCCTTGGGCATAGCAGTAGGTAATGCTGTGTCGCTTGCAAAAACTTCCTATATTTGCCATACATTCGTTGAAGTCCTAGATGGCTTTAAGTGGGCAGGATGGGTTATTACAGCAACATGGGCAACTACTAGATTAGTGGAAAAATTTGCTGGAAGAAAAATTGAAAATATGGGCAAATCTTTTGGCAGCTGGATCAAAGCTAATTTTGATCGTTCTGGAGTTGTGCACCAACCAGTTAACTTAGCGAAATTGCAGAAACCAGCAGCAGTAGCAGTTTAGCCCGGCCGCTGAAAAGAGAAAAAGATAATTGCTATGGGGTAAGTATCACCGCATATTCTTTATTTTGTCTTAACCCCTCTCGTATATCGTAGTGCTTCGATAAACGAGAGGGGATTTTTTTGTGTATCATCTACTTATGGGAACAGCGGTACAAGACGCTAATAGAATAGCTGACAAGTATTTGGACCGTCGTCATGATCATATGATGGCGAAGGCATACGATTTAACCTGTCATGCGGCAGGACTTGTTTTTGCAGTTTTCCGTTTGGCGATAGAAGTATTTGCAGAGGGAGTTTGGGAGGTACACAAGAAGCGGAGAAGGCCGTAGTAATAGGCTTCAGTTAAGTTGGTCTTAAAATAAGGATTCCCGATCCCCACTAATCATCCCAATAACATCCTAATCGTGCCCGTTAAGCTAAGGAAAGTAAGAGACAAGGGACCAAAAGGACTTTGGAAAGTAATTGATAATAAGCCGCAAAGCGGCTAATAACGCCACAAAAGTGGCGTGATGTAATTAGCCATGGGTAAGACCTCGAAGAGGTCGCGACCCATGGAAAGTGCGAGAAGAACTCGAACCCCGACGGGGGTTCAATATCGCCCACAATATGTTTTAGATGAGATTTTAAGAATATTGAACCCCGTTCGGGGTTCAGGAATTTATTGCCATTACCATGGGTTGCGACCTCTTTCGAGGTCTGACCCATGGCTATTATTTTTTAACCCCTTTAGGGGTTTTAGCCGCTTTGCGGCTAATAATCAACCACATAAATAATAAATAATTTTATTGTCACCTATGCAATTGCCTCCTTTGGTCTCTTGTCTCTTACTTTCCTTAGCTTAACGCGTATGGGCGCGGGCACGATTAGGATGTTATTGGGATGATTAGTGGGGATCGGGAATCCTTATCTTGGCTTTGCGCGGAATTCTCGGATGCGCTATGTCAAGAATATGAAGCAATTTTCCACATATGCCGATGTCCTCGAGCACATACGCCTAACCTATTCTAATTCTATGGCGTTAAACTATTTGGATAGCCATGGCAAATGGCTGTCTGAATCGTCGCAGTCATTTGTGGAAAAGGTGCGTTGTGTGGCGCTAGCATTGGTCCAGCGAGGTCTCCAACGCGGGGATCGCATAGGCATCATGGCCAAGCCATGCCCTGGTTGGACGATCGCAGATTATGCCATTGTCATTGCAGGCGGAATTACGGTTCCTTTGTTTGGCAATGTGTCGCCCGAAAACTTGCTATATGAGGTTGAGCAAACGGGTGTTAAGACGCTCTTTGTCGAAGGCGAAGCGGAGTGGATCAAGCTCAATAAACACCGAGATTTATTCGATTTGGTGATTAGTTTTGCAGATCACTCACCCGATGAGAAAGCAATCCTAATGTCGCACTTACTCGCCGACGGTAAAGCGTTTGATGCGCTTAATCCCCAATATTACAACGACTTACTGCAACAAGCCCATCCGGATAGCGTGGCAAGTATCATTTACACCAGCGGAAGCACGGGAAAACCCAAGGGTGTGCAGCAAACGCAGTCTAATCTGGTGAGCATGATTCATCAAGATCCTTTTAGGTGGGATGTCTTGCATGACCGTTATCTCAGTTTTCTGCCATTAGCCCATATTTTTGCGCGCTGTTTGAATAACATCATGGTCGCGCATGGCGTGAGTATCTACTATCTGGAGGATCCACGTTCGCTGATACAATTCACTCACTATGTAAAACCCACCATTTTAGTGCTTGTTCCACGGTTATTGGAAAAGCTGCGCAACAAGATCATCAACAGGATTCGTGATTCAGGATATATTCTTAGCCATGTTGGTGCTTGGGCATTGCGTTTAGCCGAATCCAAAAGTACCTCTAAGTGGACATATATTCAGCGCTGGTTTGCCGATAAATTGATCTACAAGGCATTCCGCAAGGCTTTGGGAGGTAATGTAAGAGTCATTATTTCGGGTGGAGCTAAACTCAACGCGCATCTTAACCAGTTTTTCCTAAATATGGGCTTTCCGATTTACGAGGGCTGGGGAATGACTGAAGGCTGCCCCTTAACCTGCAATAACACGGAACATCGTAAGGTAGGTACAGTTGGTCCCGCGCTTGATCAAGTTGAAATCACTGTGAAGCAAGATGGAGAGCTCCTTGTGCGCGCTCCCAACGTGATGAAAGGTTACTACAAAGACCCTCATGCGACATCACAAGTCTTGGATGCTGAGGGTTGGTTGCACACAGGCGATCAAGGGGTTGTTGATTCTGAGGGCTTTGTTACTATCAAGGGACGTATCAAAGAGCTCTTTAAAACATCTACCGGCGAATGGGTGGCACCAGTTCCCATTGAACACGAGCTAGAAAAGCTATCCGTGGTTGATCATGCACTAGTGATTGCGGAAGAGCGACCCTTTTGTACCGCACTTCTTTTTCCTGATTTCGAAGTGCTACATGGTATTAAGGAAGATTTGGGAATGACAGAACTTAGCGATCCAGACTTTCTAAACTCCTCCAGGGTACGCGAGCTTGTTTTAGCTCACATCCATGAGATGAATCATCACGTTAACCATTGGGAAGAGGTCCATGACTACCGTTTTGTTCTAACGTCACTAACGGTTGAAAATGGAGACCTAACGCCCACTCTTAAAGTGCGTCGTAGTGTCGTGACGCAAAAGTTTCAAAAGCTGATCGATTCTATGTACCAGCGGGAGGTTAAGTTATGAGCGACCGTATAGCTGTCGTCTCGGGCGTGCGCACTCCATTTTGTAAGTCGGGCGGCGTCTTAGCTGACTACGAAGCTGATGACTTAGGTGCTTTTGCCATTCAGGAGGCTGTAGCGCGTTCCGGATTAAGGCCCGAAGATGTAGATGAAGTGGTTATTGGCAACGTCATTACTCCTCCCCAATCAGCAAATCCAGCCCGCGTGGCAGCCGTCAAAGCCGGATTGCCAATCACCACCTCTGCCATCACTGTTAGCCGTAATTGCGCGTCAGGTTTAGAGGCCATCGCTATCGCATGCGACAAAATACGCTTGGGTCACGCCAAGATCGTGGTCGCAGGAGGAATGGAGTCTATGAGCCATTTTCCGCTGCTTTTTTCCGAACGCATGCGCAAGTTTTTGATGGGAGTGAAGAAGTCCAAAGGATTTTGGCAGCGCTTAGTGGCTTGGACAAAAGTGCGTCCCTCGCTCTTTGTGCCCGAAATGCCAGGCTTAACAGATCCGCTTTGCGGTCTAAATATGGGCCAAACAGCTGAAGTCCTCGTGCGCGAATTTTCTATCGCACGTGAAGACCAGGATAAATTTGCCCTACAAAGTCAACAACGTGCCGCCAGAGCAAAAGCAGGGGGGCGTCTTGCCGAAGAAATCGTTCCCATTCCGCTGCCGCCAAAGTTCGATAAACTTCAGGAAAGTGATGATGGCATTCGTGATGATCAGACGATCCAGGCCTTAGAATCCCTAAAACCTGCATTTGACCGCTTAGCAGGAACGGTAACCGCCGGAACCGCTAGCCAGGTGACCGATGGCGCGGCTGCACTGGTATTGATGAGCGAGGCCGAGGCCAAAGCGCGGGGCATAAAACCCATGGGATATATCACGGCATACGCGTCTACAGGATTAGCTCCTTCTCGCATGGGCTTAGGACCCGCTTACGCGACATCAAAGTTATTGAGTCTTACCGGTATGAATTTAGAAGATTTTGACCTTATCGAAATCAATGAGGCGTTTGCCGCGCAAGTGCTCTCAGCTGTCAATGCGATGGCATCCGATGCATTTGCTCAGAAAGAATTAGGAAGAACATCTGCTCTAGGAAGCATCGATCTAGAACGGCTCAACGTCAATGGTGGCGCCCTTGCGCTAGGACATCCCTTAGGGGCTTCGGGCACCCGCATGGTTCTGACATTGCTAAAAGAGCTGCATCGTCGCGGTAGAACAAAAGGGTTAGCGACCCTATGTGTCGGTGGCGGCCAGGGCCAAGCGATGGCGGTGGAGGTGGTAGAATGACAGACATCCTTTCTTTAGACATTGATTCCGAGGGCATTGCCATCATCAGTTTGGATATTAAAGGCGAGTCCCTGAATACTCTGTCCTCACCAGTCTTAAAGGCGTTAGAAGAATCCATCGAAACGGTTGCCAATCGCAGCGATGTGCGCGCTTTAATCCTGATGAGTGGCAAAGAAGATAGCTTTATTGCTGGAGCGGATTTACGTGAGATTTCTGCGAATTTTAACAATCCGCAAAACGTTGAAGCACTGATTGATCGTGGACACACCCTTTTAAATCAAATCGCAGCGCTGCCTATTCCCACAATAGCCGTCATCAATGGCGTTTGTTTGGGTGGAGGCACGGAACTCGCTCTCGCATTTACCTACCGCATTTGCACCGACAATTCTAAAACTGTCATGGCATTGCCAGAGGTGACTTTAGGCATTATGCCTGGTTGGGGTGGCACGCAGCGTTGCCCACGACTGATTGGCTTGCAGCCAGCGCTAAACATGATTCTTACCGGCAAGCAGCTGAATCCTAAGGAAGCCTTCCGGCAACACCTTGTCGACCGCGTGGTCCCTTGGCCATTTATGCGGTCGGAGGCCATTGCGTTTGCGCACGAGATTCTGGACGAAAAAAGCGCTAAGAAAATCCTGCATCGACGCCATCGCTGTGATGTTAGCACCTGCTTGTTGGAAAAGAATCCCATCGGCAGAGCATTTCTCTTTTGGCAGGCGGAACGTCAACTGAACAAAAAGTTGAAGGGGCACTATCCAGCACCATTGGTAGCGTTACGGACCATTAAGGAAACCTACACATTACCTTTAGAGGACGGCTTAAAACGCGAAAAAGCGATCTTCTTGGAAAGCTTGACTGGAGCATTTAGTTTAGCGCCAAACTTAGTAGGCATCTTTTTTGCACAGGAAACAGCAAAAAAAGATCCCGGTGTTACCGGAGACGTCGCTGTCAAGGCCATAACAGCAGCCGGAGTATTGGGTGCAGGCACCATGGGCAGCGGGATTTCATGGCTGTTTAGCTTTAAGGACTTTCCAGTGCGATTTCGAGAGATAGATCTTGATCGCGTGGCCAAAGGCTATGGAGCCATTTATGCCATTTATGAAGTCTATGTACGGAAATTAAGAAAACTTAAAAAAGATCAGGCCAATCTAAAATTTCATAGCGTTAGCGGCACAACAGACTTTAGTGGATTTTCCGCAACAGACATTGTTGTGGAAGCTGCTACAGAAGATTTTGAGGGCAAAAAGAAGTTGTTTGCCGAGCTGGAAAAACACATTGATGCCGACACCATTATCGCCACAAATACATCTTCATTATCTGTGGCAAAGCTTGCGGAAGGACTCACTCATCCCGAAAGATTCATCGGTATGCACTTCTTTAATCCGGTCAACCGCATGCCATTGATAGAAGTCGTACCAGGTCCAAAGACATCACCAGAGGTCATTGCGACGGTCGTTGCTCTTTGCAAAAAATTGGATAAAGTACCTTTAGTCGTGCAGGATTCCCCCGGATTTTTGGTGAATCGTATTGCTATTGCCGGCACAGCTGAAGCCACACGGCTCTTGCAAGAGGGCGTGGATATGGAGCGTATCGACAAGCTTATGCTCGATTTCGGAATGCCCATGGGTTTGTTTGCGTTATCGGACGAGATAGGCATTGATGTCATGAATAAGGTCAGTCATCTGTTTGAAAGTTCCTTTGGTGAGCGCATGAAGGCACCGGAGCTGCTTCAAAAGATGGTGGATGACGGATTGCTCGGACGCAAAGTTGGCAAAGGCTTTTACGTTTATCATGGCAAGAATAGTAAACCTAATAGCGCAATACGCAAAGTGATCGCTAAGCTAGATATTCCTAAAATCGAAGTGAGCGACGAAAGCATTCGAGAGCGCATTTTGTATCCCATGATCAATGAAGCTGCCAGATGCCTGGAAGAGGGCATTATTGCAAAGCCAGCATATGTTGATTTAGCTTTGATCCTGGGTACAGGCTTTCCTCCGTTTCGTGGAGGCTTACTACGCTATGCAGATAGCATCGGAGTCGGTACGGTCGCTCTTCGTCTAGAAGAGATGGTTGCGGCCGGTGGGATGCGGTTTGCTCCGTGCGAAACGTTGTTAGAAATGAAACGCCAAGGCGCCACCTTCTATTAGGGGGTGGAGAATGGCTCGACATAGGTTCTCAGCCGCGCATGCGGCGAAAGCATATAGCCACGGGTGTAAACCCGTGGTGAAGTCAAATGTAACGTGAGCCGTGAAAACGGCGGCAGATTACGTGTCAAACAACAATATAAAATATTGATTTCTGTCGCCGTTAACACGGCTTGATCTTTGATTGCCATCCACCACGGGTTTACACCCGTGGCTATATGCTTTCGCCGCATGCGCGGCTGAGAACCGGCGATGCGTTTATACTTAGACTTCCGTTTTAGATACACAAGAGTCTATTTCTATACCGATTTTGCTGAAGCAAAGAACTCTAGCAATACTTTGATGTTAGTTTTGGATATGCCAGGAACCTCCAACAACTGCTCTTCAGAGGCCTGTTTAAGCTTAGCCACGCTGCCAAAATGCCGCAGTAATAGCTGTCTCTTTTTTGGTCCAATGCCTTCAATCTCATCCAAAGCACTTTTGAGCGTACCCTTGGAGCGTCTCTTACGATGGAATGTAATGGCCGATCGATGCGCCTCATCGCGTATCTTCTGCAACAAAAATAGCACCGGTGATGTACGTTTTAAAAATACTGGATCTTTCATGTTTGGCAAGAACACTTGTTCTGCTGTCACTCCCTTGTCGTGACGGCCTTGCTCCTTTGCAATGCCAATCACATCCACGGTGACGATATCTAGCTCTTCCAGCACCTTGATAGCCATATTCAGCTGGCCTTTGCCTCCATCCACGATCAGCAGATCGGGAAGGTCATTCTCTTCTTTGGCGCGACGGTAGCGCCTCTCTAAGACCTCTTTCATAGCGCCATAATCGTCTGACGCTGCGGTGTTTTTGAGCTTATAGAGACGGTATCTTTTGGTATCTTTTTGCCCTTCGGTGAACGCCACCAACGACGATACGGGATCTGTTCCTGCAATATGGGAGTTGTCAAAACATTCGATGCGCTTGGGATAGTTCTGCAGCTTTAGCTGTTCCTGCAGTTCTCCGAGCATCTTCTCCATGACGACTTTGGCATCTTTCTGACTGCGATAAGCGGCTTCAGCATTAGCCTGAGCCATTTCGATAAGCCGTTTTTTGTCGCCACGTTGCGGATACAGCACATTCACAAGGGTGCCTTTGCGTGCTGTAAGGATCTCTCCAATGGCATCATTATCATCTAAGGCCACTGGCAATACGATTTCATCCGGAATTTCATCCAGCGCTTCATACTGCTGCATGACCAGTGATTCCAGCAGTTCTGCGTCATCTTGTGCGAGCTTTGAGTAACTAAAGTTCTTGGAGCCTAGCAGACGTCCGGTACGGTATAAAATCTTGCTGACCATGACCTCTTCGCCTTCGCGATAGACTCCGAAGAAGTCGCTGTCTCCTCCGCCTACCTTAACAACGCGTTGCGTTTCGATGGTTTGTTCAATGTATTTGATGGTGTTATGCACGGCGCCGGCGCGTTCGAATTCTAGGGCATCTGAGGCTATTTTCATTTCTTCGCGAAGACCTTTTAACACTTCATGGTTTTGGCCGCGTAGAAACTGAACGGTATTTTTGACATGCGCGTCATACTCAGGTTTTGTACAGCGATTGACGCAAGGGGCTACACAGCGCTGCATATCAAACAGAATACAGGGACGCGTGCGTCGGGCAAACTCTTGCTGGCTACATTGTCTAAGCGGGAATAGGCGATGTAAGAGGTCTAACGTCTGACGAGCAGCATAAGCGCTTGTATAGGGCCCAAAGTACTGGGCATCTTGTTTGGGTTTTCCGCGATATCGCACTAGCTGTACTTGTGGCCACTTTTCCTTAACGGTGATTTTTAAGCTGATGTAGGTTTTGTCGTCGCGAAAAATGGCGTTGTAATGGGGTAAATGCTCTTTGATTAGCGTATTCTCGAGCAGCAACGCTTCTTTCTCGGATGTCACGACGATGGTTTCAATGGTTTTCACCTGGGCTACCAGGTGGGGCACTTTTTGGCGGGAGTCACGTCCTGGAATGAAATACTGACGCACGCGTTGACGCAGATTTTTGGCTTTCCCCACATACAAAACCGTTTCATCGCATCCCTTCATGATGTAGACGCCAGGCTTTTGCGGAAAAAGGTCTATTTGTTGTGGATCGTAGAGCATGTTAGGCGGCTTCCCGTTGGTGATCGGGTTCTCCCTGACGCTTCCCGCGGCACAGATGTAGCCATTCCACGTGATGTTCTTGTCCGGCATGGTCGGTCATTTTATGAGCTAGCTGCTGGGCAGAGTCATGTCGGCTGACGCGTGCGTGTATTCTTGGGACGGTAGGGTCAGTCCTCACATAGACACGAGCGACTTTGATGGCTAAACCCGCCGGCTCGGTGATCCATGTACCCTCAAACGGTAGTGTAAATTCTTCATCATTGAGTTCGTCTAGCTTGAGGTCGTGCTTAAGATTGGCTGCGTCTTCTAACACTTCTTCAAAAGCATCGTGAAAGGAGCTGCGAAGACGCTCCCAACGGTCATGCATGCGTTTATCTTCACGTTCGATTATGATCTGTGCGTCGAGGGCATTGCGTTCCGATCTAATGTATTGATGATACATTTCCTGATCGCGAAATAGTGTGAAAATACAACCGATACGCTCGCAGAAGTAGCCATCCCAGGCGGCGGCATCGGTGCGGGCTGGCGGCGAGTTGTCGTCTATTTGACGACCTCTGCGTCGCTCGTCGGAGTCGTCGTTCATGGAAATAGAGTGATCGGTATGTCTCTCTTCGTCGGAGATACGCAGCGTATCTCCGCGCGGAGCGATTGGTTTGAGATACTCACCCATCGGCCGACCCCCATCTATACTTTATTTTAACACTAAGTAGGGATTTGTTGCGTCATTGGGCTTAGCTGGCCTAGTGCTGCACCGATATCCTGACCTTTACCTTCCTCTAGTGTATTAGGAATCTTTGAGCCAAATAACACGCTCCGGAAGGCTTTAATCGCCTTTTTAGAGGACGGCTTAAAGTGGATACCTGGCGTAGGATTAAACGGTAATAGTCGCAGCTGACAGCGCATCTTTTTGATCAAATGTGTGAGTTCAAACGCTTGGTCGGGATGGTCATTTACGCCTTCAATCATGACATAGTCAAACTGAATGGGGATTCCCATTTGCATGGAGTACCTTCGGCAAATGTCCATTAGCTCGGGGAGTTTGTTCTTTTTCGCATAGGGAACGAGCTTTTGGCGTAATTGCTGATTTCCGGCATGCAAGCCAACGATCAAATTCACAGCCAGTTGGGCTTGAAGCAGACGTTCGATACCTTCAATCATACCTACTGTTGACATCGTGATTTTCTTCGCTGGAAAACCTAGCCTTTCACAAAGGACATCCAAGGTGGTTAAGATTGAATTCGTGTTTTTAAAGGGCTCACCCATTCCATCGAATGAGATATGGCCAATGTCGCGGGCTCCTCGTTCCTGGACCCATGCTCGCGCCTGCAGAAATTGATCGATCATTTCAGCGGGCTGCAGGTTGCGCACAAAGCGTTTTCCCGACGCGCAAAAAGTGCAAGCGGCTGGGCAACCGACTTGAGAGGAAATGCTGAGTTTCCAACCTTGACGTCCTGGAGTCATGACTGAATCGACGTAATTTTTATCGATCAGCTGCCACAAGAATTTTTGCACACCACCCGCTCCAGCGCGATCGCGCCGTGGTTGCAATGCGGTAAGCCGAAAACCTTTGGCTAACTCTTCACGCAAAGGAGCGCTTAAGTTGGTCATGTGTTGCCAGTCACGAACACCTTTATCAAATACCCAGGAATAAATTTGTTCAGCCTGAAAGCCTGGGTAGCCGCGTTCTACTAGCCAATCGCGTAAGTCCGCGAGCTCGACAACAAGAAAATCTATCATGAAAACTCCAAGTAAAAGGAGCATTATAGCATATGATTGACTTGGAAAAAATACTAATCGACACAATAATGCGGCAACAGAGGATGTTATTTATGACCATCTGGAAACAGACGCCTGATCTAGCACTGCTTAACGGCAAATCACCCAATACTTTGATGGCCCAGTTGGGCATCGTTTTTTCGGAGGTAGGTGATGATTTTCTATCTGCTACAATGCCGGTGGACCATCGCACGCATCAACCGTATGGTATTATGCATGGAGGAGCCAGCTGCGTTCTTGCCGAAACAGTTGGCAGTACAGCTGGTTTGATGTGTTTGGATGTCTCCAAGGAATTTTGTTTAGGGCTTTCTATTGAGACCCATCACATTAGGCCCGTTAAGTCGGGAATTGTGACAGGAATTGCACGGCCTTTACAGTTGGGACGTAGCATTCATATATGGGACATTGAAATCACAGACGATCATAATCACCGCATCTCGGCGAATCGGCTGACCCTGATTATAAGAGATCGCAAGAACCATGCATTATAGGTACCACCCGATCCCCCCAACTCATCCCAATAATATCCTACTCGTGCCCGAGCCTGCATCCTATTCCTCTGCGCCTCCCCGTCTTCCCGCCTCTGCGTTGAAAATTATTAAAACCAAAATTATGCAAAAATAGCGTGTATTTTTTTTCAACGCAGAGGCGGGGAGACGGGGAGGCGCAGAGGAGAATAGGGAGCAAAACAATTAACTTATGGGTAATAGTTGCGGGCAAGGGCACGATTTTAGGACTTAATCTTTTTTGATATCGACAACCTGGCCTTGAGTGATCTCAAGGAGGTCCGCTGGACTGATACGAAAGACGGCATAGGGTGTGCCTGCTGCAGCCCAAAGATCTTCGTAGTTCATAACATCTTGATCGATAAGAGGCTTCATTTTAAATACAAAGCCGACTGGAGGAATACCTCCAATGGCAAAACCGGTATGTTTACGCACGAAGTCAGCATCGGGCTTTTCGATAGCTTCTCCAATATACGCCGCCACTTTCTTCTCATCGACGCGGTTTGCCCCGCTAGCAATAATACAGATAGGTTCCTGGGATGTTTTTCCACGGAAAATAAGGGTTTTGGCGATTTGCCCCACTTCACATCCAATTGCTTCTGCGGCTTCTTGAGAGGTTCGCGTCAGCTGTTGGAACTCCACAACGCGTAGCTCTAAAAGGTGTTCCTGCAGAATATCCTGGACGCGCTGGGCAGATTCTCTTAAATCATCCATCTTAAAAACTCCGTAAATCCATTCAGGATAACGAAGCTTTAGTTGAATGTCTAGAGGGCGTTATGGATGGGATTCCATAACGCCCTCATTTTTTAGTCGTTCAAGCCGGTCAAGCGACGAAGTGCACCCCAACCAAGATGACCCAGACCACTTGCGGCTTTAGCTACGCCTCCACCTAGACCGCCTGCTGCTCGCGAAAACATACCGGGCTGGTTTCTGCGCTGAGCTTCGGCCGCCTCAATCAGTCTTAGGCGCTCGTTAGCACAGGCTAAGGTGTATTCAGGTGTTATGGCAATCCTGACTTTCTCTCTTAATCCCGCATTTCCTACCCTAAGCATTGTTTGACTGAAGGCCTGTTGAACCTCAGTGGCTGCAGTCATCACAAGGGTATCTCGTTCTGCTTTATTTAGTGCTGTACGTGGAGCTCTTTTCTCTCCGATTTTCGCATCAACCACGTTATTTAATCCTTCACGTATCACATTAAGTGCAAAGTCTTCACAACGAGCTGTTACTGCAGCTTGCACCGCGTCCCTTTGATTTTCAGGAATTGCATGGAGAGCTCCCATAATATTTTGAACAACCAGTCCCCCTGTTAATTCAGTGGCATAATCCTCCCAATTAATAAGGGTTCTTCTGTCCTGTGCCACATATTGCAGATTTCCAGCGGCATTGGTTTTCATTCGTGCTGCCCGGCACGCAGCATCCGCTTGCACCGTTATTTCTCTTACACCAGCTTCCTCCACTCCATTGATAGCAGGTATTGGTCCTAGTTCCAGCGGCTGAGCCCCTGGAGCTCCTGGTGCGGGCCTTGCAGGAGCCTGCTGCGGAGGTACGTTAGGGTTTTGTGGTTGCTGAGGATTAACAGGTGGGTTTGGCTGATTTGGTTGATTCGGCTGAACTGGATTATTGGGCGGATTTAAGGCAACGGCTTTTGCCTTTAAATCTTTATAGAGTTGTTTAGTGTTGCCTCGACCATTATCGGTATTTGTGTGTTCAAAGACGTTACCGTTCCATGTAACGCCGTGACTATTAATACGAAGCCCATTTAATTGCTGGTTGTTAGCTGGGGCCTCTTGATTAGGATCAAGAATTTGTTTTTCTATTAAAATTTGATTTATTTTTTCTACGATTTCCTTAATATTTTGCAGGCTTAGTCGTCTGTCGCCGTCAACGACACTAACTTTATATTTTGTACCACCTTTAAGAGTAAGGACTGCATCCCCGTTGCGATCTCGTTTAAGACTTCGAAGGTGAGGGGCATTTGCGAACTCGTTGAAACGCACTGCTTCTAAGTTAACTCCCATATCATTATTCATATTTCTAACTCCTGTGGTAATGTTAGATTATGATAATAATACGGCAGTCTTAAAGAAACGTTAAAGATGGAGTTAGCGTTTTATTTTAACTTTTTTTTGTTATGTTTACAGATCTCACAGAGAACTCAGACTCGACTTTAGACTTTTTTTGAAGCGAGATTGCTCTATTGAAATTTTTCTATCCTGCCGCCGAAGGCGCCTTCGGCGGCAGGATGGATACAAGGATATAGCCCTGAAGAGTAATCTTTAAATTAAACGGTAAACTCTATGTTGTTTTGTTTTAACAAATCCAAAAGCTGCTCGTTCTTTTGTTCAAGAGCGCGATACATTTGTTCAATAGTTGCCGCATCTCTCGTGTACTGGCTGGTCAGAGCTTGACTCTCCAGCTCGGCATTTTGCTGCTTGGCTTGAGCATCCTGTATTTGCGTAAGTAGATCGGCATTTTTTTGTTCTAGTTCCTCAATCGTCTCTTTTGCTTTAGTTAGCCAGGTAAAATAAGTGGAGTTTAGCTCCTCAATTTGCTGATTAGCTTTGCTTTGCGAGACAGATTCAGCATTTTTTAAAGCACTTTTTGTAGAGTCGAGTTTACGCATCAGTTCCACGTTTTGGTTATTTACCTTCTCGATTTCTTTTTGGAAAGCACTTGATAGCTCTTGCTTTTCGGCTTCTAATGAGGCAAGGGTTGTTCTCATTTGTTTCGTTCGGTTCGATAGTCTTGTATTTTCAGTTTGTAGGTTAGCTATCCTTTCTGTCTCCTCTGTTCCCGGCCCTTGGTGGCTCTTACTCGCTATTTGATCTTTTTGCTGCCGCACCAAGTTCTGCAATTGTTTCACTTTCTGGTCGAGCTCAATGCTCTGGTCTGCCTGTTTTTTGTAGTGAACAATATCCTCTTGTAGCTTCTGGACTTCTTGCCGAAGCCCTTGATTTTCATTGATTCTGGTGGTATCTCTAGCCTGGAGGCGTCTGGTTTTATCCTCTAGCTCTTGGTGCAAATCGGCAATTACAATTTCATGTTCACGTTCTTTCTGCAGTTGGCTGTTTTTAAGGATCTGTACTTGTTGAACCAAAGCATTCACCTCTGCCGGAGCTGGATTTTCTTCCAACTGAGATTCAAGGATGGCGATCCTATTCTGAAGATTTTGATTTTCTTCTTTTAACTGCTGGTTTTCAAAATTGAAGACCTCACCTTCTAGGAAGGGGACATCTTCTGGTGGATTTGATTGTTCTTGTAATGCTTGTTTTAACTGCGTTTGTAGGAGCTCTGTTTGACGTCGTAGCTCTTCGTTATCTTTCTCTAATTGCTCCTTCATTTGCCTTGTTTGTTGTAATTCATTCGTTAGCTGTTGAACTTGTGGGGTAAGCTGATGCCTTTTCTCTTGTGAGGTATGTAATTTGTGATTGACTGCTTCAAGCTGAGCTTGCGTAGAACGAAGTTGCTCCTGCATGTCGGTGTTAGTGTTCTCTAGTTGGCCGTTTAATTCTTGGGTCTGTTGCAGTTGGTTTGTGAGTTCTTGGACTTGTGGAGCAAGTTGCTCCTTGTCGGCTTGTGAGGTACGTAGTTGTTGATTGACCTTTTCAAGCTGAGCTTGCGTAGAACGAAGTTGCTCCTGCATGTCGGTGTTAGTGTTCTCTAGTTGGCCGTTTAATTCTTGGGTCTGTTGCAGTTGGTTTGTGAGTTCTTGGACTTGTGGAGCAAGTTGCTCCTTGTCGGCTTGTGAGGTACGTAGTTGTTGATTGACCTTTTCAAGCTGAGCTTGCGTAGAACGAAGTTGCTCCTGCATGTCGGTGTTAGTGTTCTCTAGTTGGCCGTTTAATTCTTGGGTCTGTTGCAGTTGGTTTGTGAGTTCTTGGACTTGTGGAGCAAGTTGTTCCTTGTCGGCTTGTGAGGTACGTAGTTGTTGATTGAGCGTATCCAGCTGAGCTTGCGTAGAACGAAGTTGCTCCTGCATGTCGGTGTTAGTGTTCTCTAGTTGGCCGTTTAATTCTTGGGTCTGTTGCAGTTGGTTTGTGAGTTCTTGGACTTGTGGAGCAAGTTGTTCCTTGTCGGCTTGTGAGGCACGTAGTTGTTGATCGACCTTTTCAAGCCGAGCTTGCGTAGAAAGAAGTTGCTCCCGCGTCTCGGTGTGAGCTTTGTTTAACTGTTCTTGTAATTCTAGAGTCTGTTGCAATCGAGTTGTGAGTTCTTGGACTTGTTTAGCAATTTCCCCCTTTTCCTCTTGAGATGTACGTAATTGCTCATTTAGCTGTTCATTGGTCTGGGTTAGATTGGCGATTTGTGTGTTAAGATTTTCTTGATTGCCTCTTAGTTGACCCAGAGTTGCATTTTGATTGCTTATTGTCTCGTTAGCACGCCCTAGCTGATCTTCTGTGTTGCGATTGACATTTAGCTGATGTTGGAGCTCTTCGATTTGCTGTCTGAGCTTATTATTTTCTGAGGTTGTATGCTGCAGCGACGCTTCTTGCTGGTTTATTTGGTTCTCTAGTTGCTCCTGAATTCTTGTACTTTCTTGCGGATCGCCTTGGACAGCACGGTTGTTAATCAGTCGCTCTAGCAAATGTAGAGAATGAGACAGATTTTCGTTCACGCGAGTGATTGTTTCCAACTGCCCTGTTAAAACTTTACTGTCATCGGCACGTCGTTTTTCGAGCTCGGTGCGGAAATCTTGTAAGCGTAACTCTGCAGCTAGAACCTTTTCGTCGGCGGCGGTAGTATGCTCTTTTGCTTGACGCAGTTGGTTTTCTAGTTCCTGAGAACGTAAGTCATGCCCAAATTCCTTTATAGTTGTATCTACTTGTTGTTGGAGGCGATTTACAGTTTCTAGGTTTTCGTCGCGCTGTTCAAGTGCAGCAGTTAATTCGGTCACGCGGCTCTGTAGCTGCCTCAGTGCCTCATCATACGCCACGTTGGCAACTCCCTGCTGCGCTAAAGGATCCCCCTCTTTAGGTGCCAGGCGAGCAAGAAGTTCACCTAGTTGCTGCATAAGTACGCGATCGTGCTCGAGTACTCTGTCAATATTTTCATTACCTCTCTGGGGAGGAGGAATAACCCGCGCGAAGGCCTCATCGATTGCTTTAACTATCCGGTCAATCTGTTGGTCATTGTCATCCCCAATAGGGTTGATGTTGCGCTTTGACAGTTCCCTAATCGTTTTTAAGCTCTCACCGATAATATTTTCAGTATGTTCGGCTTGTTGAGTGATGTGCTTGTTGAATATCTCCGCTTGGCGCTCAGCGGTTTCCATTTGATGGTGGACGAGGTTAGTGAGTTGCTCAATACGTCGCTCAACTTCTTCACCACCAAAGTCATCTCGGCGTTGACGAATATTTTCCGGTTCATTCTGTACTGGTTCATTTTGTTTAGGAGCTTGTGTATTGTCAGGTCCGTGACTTTGTGAGTTCTCTGAAGTGCATTGTCTGACGAATTGATCTAATTCTTTATAAAGACGACCCGTTCGCTCTTGTTTTTCTCCATGTTTATGCGTGATCTTTCGATTTCCTGCAGATATTCCCGCCTTATCGATATCAAGGTCACCGCTAGCATGAATACCTCTTTTTTCAAAAATATTCAGACCAAGATTAGCAATATGATCCCAGTTACCCTGATCTTTTATTTCAATCCGTTTACCTTGATCATCTTTTAGTTCGAAGGTAAAATAACGCCCATTTATTTTTGCAGTAGCAGTCCCATTTGCATTAACAGTAAGGTCTTTAAATTTACTTGGTCCATTATAATGACTTAAATGTATGCCTGGTTCACTCATAGAGAATACCCTTATTGTTATTCACATAAATTGTAAATCTGATTCGTATAAATGTCAAATCAGTTACCTTTAGTTTAAAGTTATCTTTTAAATTAGTATAATTGGTAGTGATGCGAATTAAAGAGGTTTATTTATGACTATTGATAAAAAATTTTTACTTAGTGTACAAGTTATAGAAATGCTTAAAAATCCAGATGCTTTAAAAGCTAAAATGAATGAAGGCGGTAGTTTTCAACAAATCCTCGGATTCTCAGACGATGCCGTGGTCGGCTTCTATGACACCGCCAAAGAGTTAATGGACCAGAAACGCTATGGCGACGCGGGCGATGCATTTTTCTTTCTGACGCAACTCGCACCACAAGTGAGAGCCTTTTGGTTAGGCCTCGCAAGAAGCGAAAAGCTTAATGGACAAATCGAACGTGCTATCCCACTCTATGTAGCCGCTATTGCGCTCGATCAGTCGGACAAGGACAGCTATATCGAATGTGTGCAGTGCTGCCTGGAAGCCGACAAGCACGATGAAGCCGTGCAAATTTTGGAGCTGGCCTTGGAGTATGCATCTGAGAACCCCCAAGAGCCCCAATCTAAGGAACTCCATGACACAGCCCTAGAATGCACAGAGTGGATTCTGGCACAGAAGAACCGGAAAGGATAGAAAATATCTCAGGCAGACAAGCTCCTCAAGCACAATAGAATAAGGTTAGAACTAAGGAGATAACATTGAAGAAGAACAATAAAACCATTGAAGAATTCGCAGATGCCGCTATAGAGGTGTTACGCGAAAATCATCACAGTGAGCTAGAACCCTTTGAGGCCTATGCCGCCCGATTAAAATGCGAAATGGTGCAGAGCCTTGAAACCTATAGCACAAGGTTAATGCATGGCTATGAAGTCCTTTTAGAAGAGCTCGGAAAAGACAAGCCTTCGGCCGGACCATCGAGAATGATACGCCCATAGCCAAGCCCTTGCAAAGCAAGAAGCAGAGTTATATCACCCAATCCAGGAATAACCCTCTCAACGCGAACCTCAACCCTGCTTCTGCACCATGACCCAAGGGAGCAAAAGAACAAACAGTGTACGCGCTCACGACCTCTCACACGCACAAGCTCTTGACCAAAGCTGAGCATTTGACGATCAAACGCTTCTAGGACATGGCCTGTGGCCATGCCCGTTGTCGCGTTTGTCGCCAACTACTCAACTTCAGCAAAACCATGTGCGCGTCGAAGCCGTTCACGCTCCCTAGACCGAATTAGGCTTAATTAAGGCAGAGGTCTGGAAAAGGTTGCCCGTTAAGAGCGCTCGTTAGAGCGTCTGTTAGGAATGCTAGAATTGAGCGGCCTTGCTTACGTAAGCTCTGGACAAGGCTGCCTACGATAGTTACAAATGCTTGCCCGCTTGGACCTTTCGTTCCTAGACTTTTTTTGCGCCAAAGCACCATCGGCCGCAAGTCGCGTTTTGCTTGGTTGTTAGTCGGCTCCATGCCTGGAATCCGCAAGAATGTCCATAGACAGACAAAATCTTTCAAGAGCTGTCCACAAAAACGGCTCAGCCTCGGATGATCACTTAAAAAGCCATCTTTTAACAGATCTTGCAGCTGCTTCCGACGGTAAGTGCAGCGTCCTTTGAGCTGGTGCCTGTTAAGCTCATCATTCTGATGAGCTTTCCGATTACGAAAAACGGCTTTTAACTCATTTTTGAGAGCTCTACCAATCACACCTACCATGCCTTTGTATTCAGCAAAGGCTTGAAAATCCCTCAAAAGATGCGCTAAGCAGTATTGGTGAGGAACTTCCAAGCTTCGGTAAACAACATAGCGATCTGTTATAATGGGTTTGGAGAACTTCCTGCCAAGCAGACTATCTCTAGCTACTGTGCTGCGAGAGGCGTCTAATCGGTAAAAAGTAAAGGGCTTGCCTAAGCAGCTCTTTCAATTGGTAGTTTTCAGCCTGAACGTCGGTCTCTTTCATAATTACTGAAGAGACTAAAACATCTAAAAATAAATTGAAATAGTAAACCTTAATTTGGCCCTGGGAGCGTGAACGGCTTCGACGCGCGCATACCAAACAGTTTTATCGATGATAAACCTACCTCCACTAGCACCATAAGCAGTTTAAAGCCAATTCAAAGTAGTTCTAGCATTCCGAAGTTTGCTGACTAAAAAATCATGCACAACTCATTTTTCATTACATTAATTAGCCTATAATATTAACATGACGTCTTCCTCAATTTGAGGGAGACGTCTTTTTTACTAATAGGAAGGAGAAGTATATGAAAAATATTTTAGCAATTATTACCATGACGCTTCTAACGGCATCCGTAGGCGCCAATGAAATACATCAAGGGCCATACGCAGGGATTATTGGCGGGACGACTTTTCTAAATTACGGTACTGAGTCCGTTAATAGAGACATGTCGACTGGATACGCTATCGGTGTATGCAGCGGATACAAACTACCTAATGGCTTTAGTATGGAAGGAGAAGTTGCTCTTCGACGTAATTCTGTCAAAAAAGTTAGAAATGCTGAAGGTGCCTTAGACGTTAAAGGCAGAACAAGAACCACTACAGTCATGGCCAATGGCATTTGGGACCTCAATTTTTGTTCGACAGACTGGAGCCCTTATGCTGGCATTGGCGTGGGATATGCTCGTGTAGATAACAGGGATACCGAAATTGGTGTTACCACTAAAGAACAGCATGATCGATTTGCATGGCAAGCGATTGCAGGAATCAACATGCCAATTACCTATGATGCAGACTTAGGAATTGAATATCGTTACCTCGACACAGGGCCTCGCATTGACAATCATAGCGTCATGCTATGCATTAAGACCTTCTTCTAGACTTACCTAGGGTTGCGGTGCCTGTCTCCAGGCACCGCCGCTTCGCCGAAGCGGCATTAACAAAGGTTTTATTTTATTTTGATGACATTCAAGAGCTTTGGCGAACCACAGTGCGACTGCGGTTGAAGAAAAATATCGGTCTCTAAAAATCAATAATCCTGACTCTTGAAGCCAGGATTACCATCAATTAGTCTCTTCAATATTTCCAGTGGGTGCTATTGGTAAAGGTTGGGAACCCTCCCGAATCCTTTCCATAGGTGTGGGTTACGACAAGCTGGGGGCTGCGGCTAGACCCAGAATACGCTGTTGGAGGAACGATCTCCCAATTTGCACTGTCGTTAAGACCAAAGTGGGCAATTTCCGAATCATTTAAAAACCAGTAATTAACCCTAAAGCCAGGGCAGAGTCTTTGCAACTCGTTCTCGCTCCAATAACCTTTGTTTACTCCAAGCATATGGTAAGAACCCAATATCTCTAAATCAACTGTTTCGACCTGCGGTCCTAACATGTTACAACAGGCACTTGCATAGAGGTAAGCAAGTCTTGTGTGCTTTTGAGAATTGCGTGACCAGAGTCCACAGACTGGTAAGCTTCGATAATTACTGGCAAGCGACTTGACATCGGTGGGAGATTGTGGCTTAAAGTCCGCTCCTGTCATCTCACCAGATATGCCTCTCATCTCCTTAAGCTGATCTTTGTTAAGAATGGGCGCTAAATGTGTCTCCATATGAGCGAGCACGGTCCAAGGCGTCATAAAATTTAAACCAGGTATTTGTCCTGGAGCAGGCTCGAGCGTTGGAATTCCAGGATCTTGCTGAGGTAGTGTTTGCCAGTGATCTGCGAAGGTTTGCATGAAATCAAGGTATGGCTTTGTACACTCCCAGTAACACCTCGTATCTTGAGCATTCTGACCGAAGTTGATAGCTGTCATTCTTCTCACGTAACGCTTACAGTAACCCCCCTTAACTTTAACCATGGCGGTTGTATCGGAATAGCTAGAAATTTCAATGGGTCTTCCATAGGCGCAAAAATAGGTCCTTCCCATCACCATTTCGTCGATAGTGGGAATTTTTTTTACATAAGCAACTGGGGCAGCGGATACCGGTTGCGCATTTTGTACAGGCTGTGGCTTTTGTTCTACTGCCTGGTATTTCGGCGCAGCCGCATTTGAAGTGGAAAGTATGCGATGATTGGGTGGATTTATCCAACCGGAAAACTCATTTATCCCCTGCTCAGACAGCTGTAAGGTTATAGATAGAGCGCCCTTCACTATGTTACCTACCTCTTTTGTTGTCTTATTTATGAGCGAGCTTGTGTTCTTTTCACGTTTCGCAGGCACCGTTTTTGGTGTTGGTGTTGGTGCGGGGGTAGGAGGAAGTGCTTTCTTGGTGACTGAAGGTGGAACATTGCGTGGGGGATTAGGATTATGATTGACAAGCAACGCTTTTTGGGGCGTTTTTTGGGGCGTTATCGGTGCTGGGGTAGGAGGAAGTGCTTTCTTGGTGACTGACTGTGCGGCATTGTATGGAGTGTAGGGTGCATGATTAACAGCTTTAAGATGCGTTGCTGTTTTATCAGGCGGCAGCTTATCTGGCACTGTTGAAGAATGTTCTCCTTGATTTTGCCAGAGAGCAATTTTTGCTTTTACATTGCCTCCAGACGGGGTTTGGGGGATGTCATGAAGAGGTTGTGGAAAATTTGTGCGTGTTGGTTGCATCGTTCACCTGAGTGGTTTTGTAAAGTGGTACTGATTGTATAAATGGGTCCGCTGGAGCTAGGATGTAGGTAGCAAGTCGGATTTCAACAAGTTTTTACCTCTAGTTTGTCGCGCTGGAACAGGCCTATTCTTCCCAATTGAGAAGTCGCGCCAATCGGTTTTTAATAGAAATCCTTATCAAATTTTGAAGAAAGGGTATGCTCCAACCACAATTTTTTGCAATGCACTTTGATAAATAATTTTGGTTGTAGGAGCCGCATACGTGGGGTTTGGAATGGGCTTTAAATTAGGTGCTAGGATACATGCGAATTATTTATTGACTTTGAAATAGGATGACGTAGATCATGCTAAAAGTGAACTCTTTAAAAACTCCAATTGACATGAGATCATGCGATTTAATAAGCAACGCAACGGGCATGCATTGTTGTTAGGTTGCGATTTTTGAGTAAAGACCCTGATTGCTACCCAATGCTGTCAACTTAAAATAAACCTTTGTTAATGCCGCTTGGGCGAAGCGGCGCTATAACGTGTAACAGAACATCTAGCGCTACTTTGTTGAATTGGCGTGGTAAATATGTTCTTTAAGTTGACAGCATTGGGTAGCAATCAGGGTCTATGCTTCGACCGTTGTGAGGCGAGTAGGCTGAGTTGTGCCTTGCTTATGATAGGCGTGCCAAAACGTCCAAATGCTTTGACAAGTAATTTAACGGAAGTTGCTATTCTACGGCCGGCAAACGGTAGGCACTAAAATGGGAGGCTCTGCACCGCCGATCAACTACTTTTTACTAGCTCATACCATTCGGGTTTATCGGCATGAAGAAACTCTAGCGCAGCGTCTTTAGCCGCTTTGGCAAGCCCTAGAATAATCTCCTTATCAAAGATTCCTGTACGTATCATAATGCGTGTTATGGATTCCCCACAGGTCTCTTGATAGAAACAGTTTTCTTTGGCATCCGAACCTACTTTTGCTAAAGCATGCAATGCTCTTAGATCAGTATAAGCCGCTAAAGCTATTGCAGCATCATCTCGCTTGGCCAGATTTGCCGATTTATCTGATAAGACCGCTACCAAAAAATCTATTCTGTCTCCCATACGGTTTTCTCCCATTCAATGTTAATTGTAGCGATAGGTATAGTGTCAAGTAATCTATTACTTGTTTTGAGCAGTTGTTGCGGTACAGTTCCACTTCCAAGCGCATGTCTGGAGCAGTTTGATTAGCATTAGAAGAATTAGTGATAAGATTGTTTTGCGCATACGAGGTGACTCCTGCTGAATATTGGTAAAACAATAATTTGCCTTCACGCAATTAGCAAGAAATACTTACAGTTTTGCAGTACGTCTTTGTCTTTTTTGGCTCATGTCATCCTCCATCGAGCTGT
>CAYTFC010000012.1:0-49607 GCA_964436955.1 uncultured bacterium
AGATCCTTGTCTTCAAATCAATCCTACGCATCTGAATTCAAATTCAATGACTTGCGCGGCAAGTTTTGGTAGCAATCAGGGTCTTAGTCTAATTTGAGTGAGAAGTGTGCATGGAAATATCTTTCCTGTCACAAGATTGATTTTTGGTTTTGCTTTAAATATCTCCGCCAGTTTTAATATGGCTGATTTTCCTTCATCCCTTGGATTGCCCTAGTCATGACCGCACGTTTTATTGAGTCTTCGTTGTCCGAGCAGGATGTAGCCTTCGAGGTTCCGTTACGTCCTCAATCGTTGGGCGATTTTTTGGGCCAAGACAAACTGCGTGAACGACTTGAAGTTTATATTGGTGCGGCAAAGCAGCGGAGTGAACCTTTAGGGCATTGTCTTTTTAGTGGACCTCCAGGCCTAGGGAAAACCACTCTAGCCAACATTCTTGCCAAGGCCATGGGCACCAATATTGTTGTGACTTCTGGTGCTGTGATCGACAAAGCTGGCGATTTAGCCGGGCTTTTGACAAATCTGCAGGCTGGTGATATTCTATTCATCGACGAAATCCATCGACTTTCTCGCACCATTGAAGAGTATCTATATCCGGCGATGGAAGACTTTACCCTCGATCTGATCATTGATAGTGGTCCCAGCGCACGTAGTGTGCAGGTAAAACTCAATCGTTTTACACTAGTGGGTGCTACGACGCGGATGGGATTATTGACTAGCCCCCTAAGATCTCGATTTGGCTTGAATTGTCGTTTGGACTACTATTCCCCTGACATTTTAGCCCAAATGGTGCAGCGCACAGGACGCATTCTAAACTTGAATATGGATGATGCTGGGGCGCTTGAAATTGCCACGCGCTCTAGGGGAACTCCGCGCATCGCCAACAATTTAGTACGGTGGGTACGGGATTATGCCCAAATGCGAACGGGTAACCGAATCGACCAGGGTGTTGTTGCTGAAGCATTAGAAATGCTGGCGATTGATCCGTCTGGATTGGATGAGTTGGATAAAAAGATCCTCGAGACTATTATCGATCACTACCATGGAGGGCCGGTGGGAGTCGGCACTCTGGCAGTGGCTATCGGAGAGGAAAAATCCACGATAGAAGAAGTTTACGAGCCGTACTTAATTCTGCAAGGGTTTCTGAAGAGAACTCTGCGCGGAAGGGAAGCAACGTCACGGGCCTATGAACATTTAGGCAGACCGTTGCCCGCAAAACATAATAAGGGAGATAGCACATGTTCTTTCGAGTACTCTTAACAGGCATGACATTGGTTGTAGGAATGTCTTCAGTGGAAGCTGGAGTGATCGACCGGTTTGCCCGCGCCGTGCAGGGCCAACACAATGTGTGCGCTCCCTGTGTTCGCGTCTTGGTAGTGCATGACGCTGCCAATGCCATGATAGATGTTAGTGGAAAATATGCGATTGTAGATCCCAACCGCCATGAAGTGTTGGCTAGACGACTGCATGGAAAACAACGCATGATAGAGGCCAAACCTCAAGGACTTAAGTGGGGCGAAGAGTTTCCTGACATCTATCAGCTAAAGCTAGTTCCTACCGCTCCCGAGACCATCATTAGCGTTAACGGAGTACCTTATCCCGGTATCGTGTCCATCTATGATGTGGGTGGCACCATCAGCATTGTGAATGACGTGGATATTGAAGATTACGTTTCCTCGATGGTTGCCTCCAAAATTGACCATGCCGTGCCTAAAGAAGCGTTAGCCGCGATAGCAATTGCGCAGCGTACAGAGGTTTACTACCGTACTAACAATCCACGTAATGCCTACTGGGATATAGATGGTATTGCAGCTGGATACCAAGGGTTGCACACGCATCCGCATTATGATGCCGCCGATCAAGCTGTGGACGCTACAAGCTACATGGTTTTAAATCTGGATCGTCCAGAAAGTCATGGTCAGGAGAAAGTCGGCTTATTCCCAGCTCGCTGGGCAGTAACAGCCCCATTGGCTCCAGCAGGAAAGCAGTTGGCCAAAAAGCCAACTCTGCTATTGTCGGAGGCAGAACACCGCGCGAGCCAAGGACAAAATGCCGCTCAGATTCTTAGCGGAACATTTCCTGGTGTCACCGTAAAACGTATGTTTACGGTAAATTAGATTGCGTGATCTTTTCTCATACCATTCCTATGTTTATGACCTTCCTAAGGAGCTCATAGCGCAAGAACCCATGACGCCGAGAGACGCCTCTCGGCTCATGGTTGTCAATCGGCAAACTGGCGATATCCAGGATGCTGTTTTTCGTGATCTTGGCGATATACTTGGCCCATCTGATAGCCTAGTTGTCAATGACACCCGAGTTATTCCAGCACGACTTTTAGGAACACGCGATACTGGCGGCCAATGCGAGGTCTTATTGGTCAAGCCGCTTGGCAATGGATTGTGGGAAGCCATGGCACGCCCAGGGCGCAAGATGCGCGAAGGGACTCGCGTGCATTTTAGCGACAATTTTTCGTGCGAAGTGCTTGAAACACGTGCTAACGGTACAAAAATTGTGTCGTTTGTTTGCGAAGGCGATTTCATGGAAGCTGTGCAGCAGCACGGGCATATGCCACTTCCGCTTTACATTAAGAGAGAAGATCGGTTGGAAGACCGTGAGCGCTATCAAACGATTTATGCCGCTTCTCCGGGAGCTGCTGCAGCGCCTACAGCGGGTTTACATTTTACGCCAGAACTCTTAGAAAAACTCTTAACAAAAGGCGTGGATCGCACAGCGATTACGCTTCATGTTGGCTTAGAGACATTTTTACCTGTTCGTGTGGAAGACGTTCGCGCTCACCAAATGCATACGGAGCGATATTCTATTAGTGCTGAAGCTGCGCATAAGCTGAATAATCGTCCCGCTATGGGACGTCAAGTGGTTGTAGGAACCACGTGTTGTCGGACGCTTGAATCCGCTGCTGTTAAGGGAATTCAAGCAGGGGATTTTGAAACCGATATTTTCATCTATCCAGGGTATCAGTTTCGGTATGTGCAGCATATGATCACTAATTTTCATTTGCCAGGCTCGACATTGTTGATGCTGGTATCGGCGTTTGCTGGCTATGACTTGACGATGGAAGTCTATCGCAAGGCCATTGAACGCAAGTACCGCTTCTTTTCGTATGGCGACGCCATGCTCATCCTATAGTACGTCATTTGCGTCGGTTGTTTTGATTTTTAGAATTTTTACCACAGGTCCTCCTCTGTGCCTCTGTGGTAAAAATCCCAAAAAATGTTTTAATTTGAGGGGGTTGTGAGGGGGATGCCCTTCAAGATAATGGCTGAGCGGTCACATAGTACTAAGCTCGATGCCTTCACAGGTGCACTAGCGTCATCTGGGAAATCCTTGGGTGACTCCTCCGCCGTATTCGCTACCCATGCCCATTCTAAACCGTAGGCTAGCTCAGGCAGGATAAACTCACGTTCTTTGTCGCTAGCATTAAAAGCCACATACAAGTAGTCACCGCTAGTATGATCGTGAAGCGTCATTGCAATAATGGCCTCTGCCTGACCCCAATCCGCTTGACTAGGATTCTGCCCATGCCATTGCACGTCATGCCGACTATAGAAGGCCTCTCGACGCAAGACTCCATACGTTTTTCTTAGTTGAATCAGATTCTTAAAGAAGCGTAGAAGGGGTTCCTTATTGGACAACTGACCCCATTGAAACCAATTGGAAGAGTCATTTCGACACCACGTATTATTGTCGCCCTGCTTTGAATGGCCATACTCATCACCCATATAGAACATGGGAACTCCACGTGATACCATCATGGCAACCAAAAAGTTGCGCATTTGACGACAACGCCGATTGTTGATGCCGGAGTCTAACGTAGGGCCCTCCGCACCGCAATTCCAGCTTAAGTTATCATTTGTCCCGTCCCGGCTGCCTTCACCATTACTCTCATTGTGCTTCTGATTGTAGGAAACTAAATCAGCGAGTGTAAACCCATCGTGAGCTGTTACAAAATTGATACTATTGCGCGGGGATCCTTGATCTCCATAGAGATCCTCTGATCCGCAAATGCGTGTGGCGAATTCACCTTTGATTCCGCGATCCCCTTTTATGAATCGTCGTAAGGTGTCCCTATACTTGCCGTTCCATTCTGACCAGCGACGTCCGAGGGGCCAGAAGTTCCCAACCTGATAAAGTCCTACTGCATCCCACGGTTCTGCAATTAATTTTACGTTTGCTAAAACTGGGTCATCTCCAATGACCTCTAAGATGGGAGAATAGGGTTGGGGATTTCCACGACGATCTCTGGTCAAAATAGAGGCTAAATCAAACCGAAAGCCATCGACATGCATTTCATCGACCCAATAGCGTAGGCTTGTACGTATGAGTTCGGTGACAATTGGGTGGTTGCATCTTAGGGTATTTCCACAGCCGGAATAGTTTAAATACTGTCCTTGAGTGTCCAGCAGATAGTAGACCTCTTTATCGAATCCCATGAATGATAGCATAGTGCCGGTTGATTCGGCGGTGTGGTTATACACCACGTCTAAAATGACCTCGATACCTGCCTTGTGAAACGCTTTTACCATTTCGCGAAATTCGCGAATGCTTGCACCAGGCTCCTGGCTTGCCGCGAAGCAAGTCGCGGGCGAGAAAAAGTTAGTGGTTGAATATCCCCAGTAGTTTCCAAGCACCTCTTTAGTAGCCACACAGGAGCGTTCCGCTTCACGAATGTCGAATTCGAAGACGGGCATCAGTTCCACTGCTGTGATACCTAACTCAACCAAATAGGGGATCTTCTCGATAAGTCCTAGATAAGTACCAGGATGCTTCACTCCACTTGAAAAATCTTGGGTAAATCCTGCGACATGCATTTCGTAAATGACCAGTTCTGACCAAGGTTTTCTAAGAAGATGGTCTCCTTCCCAGTCGAACATTTCATCAGAGAGGATTAGCCCCACGGGGTTATAGATTCCTGGAGAAAGGCGACGAGGGACCACTCCTTTGGCAAAGGGATCTAAGAAGTCATGTTTGGGATCTAGGGCATTCAAACGATAGCTATATCCGACGTAATCTTGCAGCCCTTCGAGTAGAATGTGCCATATGTGCCCCGTTCGATTCACTTTGGGATCCAGAGTGATTTTTTCCGCGGGTTCGGTTTCGTTGGCTCGAAAGAGGCAGAGCGTGACTTCCGTAGAAAGTTTCGAAAAAACGGCAAAGTTGATCCCATTGCCAACTCTTGATGCGCCAAATGGTAATGCTTTTCCGGGATATGAGGTAACCATAGTTAGTATTTAACGTCTTGCTCACAAACTTGCAAGCGACCAAAGCGACGAAAGGAACCTCTGTCCTTTCTAAGCCCCTCCATAAAAAAGAAGCACTCTAAGGCTAAGGAGGGCAAGGAATGGCATCAGGACAGGATTGAGCTGGGGTGACTACCCCTGAGGTATTGATCGTGCCCGCATTGACCGAGTCAACATCGCATGGGCTTAAGTTGAAGACTCCATCGACCGGATTGATTAACAAGTAACCGGTGTTACTGTTATTGCCGGTGAGAGTTACGCAGGCTGCGGGACTCGGGAGGGTTGAACTGACGACTACAGCTATACCTGTGTTATCCGTTAGGGTGTTGCCTGTGATAGAAGCATTGAAGTTTGTATATTGCTCTATATCAAGGCCTGAAGCTGCGTTTGATGATAGGTTTTGGCAATTGTTGATCACATTGTCCCGAACGTTAAGTGTCAAAGAATCGATACCGGTAGGGGCATAACTGACGATTCCTGTCCCCTCGCACCTGTAAATCTTATTATCTAGTAGGGATAGATTCAGCGTTGAAAAATCTTGGTTTATAGCTATTCCATTTGATGCGTTTCCAATATCTGTAATGAAATTGTTACTGATCGTTATATTGCCTGTTGTAGTAGGGCCAGAAGCTATTACAGCGATTCCATTATCGTTGCATTCTGTGATGACGTTGTCTGTTGCAAGTAGCGTCAAATTATCAGATGGAGTCGCAAGAACTAGGGCAGAGCCTCCGTTGCCAGACATATTGTTTGAAGATGCTGTGATCTCAAGATTTGTAAATGCTCCTGACGTGTGGAGGTAAAGAGAATTCGATGTGTTGCCGGTGAACAAGTTGTCTCTTAATACGACTGCACAATTATCGATAGTCCCATTCGAAAGGACTGTAAAGCTCGATCCTAAGCTTGCTTGAGATCCCGTCCCGTTATTTAAAATTGTATTGTTAATCACGTCGATATTGGCATTAACGACATTGGTGAGGTTAAACCGAATGCTACCTGTTGTGTTGTTGGAGAAGACATTGTTCTCGACCTGCGCGTTAAAGACGTTACTATCCGCTGCTATTTCCAGAGGAACGCTGGAGACAGAAGTTTGGCCTTCAAACGTATTAGTTGAACAAACAAGGTTAGAGGTTCCGTTAAGACTCAAAAACACCCCGTTCACGTTGTTCAGAAACTGATTATTGGTTAAGGATATCGAGGCGTTGCCGAGGAAGGAAGCTTCGATCGCATAAGTATTCGTGTTTTCGAACTTACAAAAAGATACGTCCAAGTTTTGAGGATCGGTTCCATAAATGGCATCGTTCAAGGTAGACGAAATCGTAAACCCGCTGATGGCATTGTTAGCGGCCAAGGTGATAGCATTACCATCCGTATCGATATTCGTATTCGTAATGGTAGGAGAAGAGCTGCTTTGGGCTGGAATAGAGATATTTCCTTGAGTTGTTTGTAGTGCGTGGCTAATGCCAGAACCCCAAAACTTCTGATTCGCCTTTAACAAGATCCCTGAATCCATTCCTGTCGTTGTTCCATCGCCTGGAAATACGTAGATCACGTCATTCGGGGAGGAGTTATCCTGAGCTTGAGCTAAGCTATGGTAAGGACTTTCATAAGTGCCATTGGAGTTGCCTGTATTGTTAACGAACACAAAGAAAAAGGGCTGCCCTGTGAGCGGATCAATGGCAACGCTATTTTTTCTCCTATTGTCAACAACAACGATCTCTTGTCTACGCACGGGCTGCACCATTCGCTCACATATACAAGCGCAGCACTGTTCTTTAACGTTCGACATGGAATCAAAGGAAAAACCTACGGAAATCTGTGCTTGGAACTTATTGCGGAAAATTTTGTCATATGAGTCGCTGATTTCTAGAGTTATAACCTCTTTGTAAGTGCCAGCAAGACTTGCTTTTCCGCCCCAGCTGGAGTCTGAACCCCCTCCATTATAGTAGTAGGGACCTGCTGCTGCATACAAATCAAGTGATTGATTGCCTCTCACGTGAAATCCAAATTCCGCATTGACCCCTTTCATCGCTGACTGATTTTTTTGCGATAAAAGTAGGTTATTGCCAGAAAAGCCTTCAAAGGCGGTACCATAAGGGCCGCTGCTTTTTTTACCGGTGGGTAGATAGCCGTTGATGCGAAAGTCTAATACCTTACCGAGGGCCTCAAGGCCTAATCCAATTTGATTCGAGTTAAAGCGGCCTACATTTCTATAGTCGTAATAAGCGTTGATACCGTAAATCCCGTTTTCGCACAGCGCTCTTAGGCCGATACCGGCGTTGGCCGCCCCTTTTCCGTTATTAAAAATGTGACCTCTTGCATCCAAAAAGGGAATGACCTCCCATTGACTTGGATCTGGTGCAAGAAACAGTTCTAGGGTCGTATAGCCATCTGTATAGCCAATGCCACCGCCTCCAATATGGCGCAGACCAGCTCGATAGTGCGTGCTACTAGAGCATACATCGCCTTCGTTTTGAAGGCCTGCAAAAGCACTCAGCGGAAACATTAATGCAAAAAAGATTAGACGCAACATACATGCCATTAAAATGATTTTTTTGCGATTGTCTCCAACGAAACCATTAAAATCAATTTTTATCTGATGGCACGGTTAGCATTACGATGGTGCCAATTACAAGAAGCACAGCGATGGGCATCATACCTAACCGCTGGCTATGGGTGGCTAGCGTGACTGAACCAACCAGAGCTGGTCCAATGAACGACGTTGCCTTGCCACTAAGAGCAAGAAATCCAAACATTTCTGTACGCAAATCCCAAGGGGCAACGCGAGCCATAAATGCTCGTGTCGATGCCTGAACCGGTCCCACAAAGATTCCCACCGACATGCCAAAAATCCAAAACCACAGCGGTGTGGTGGCTAACAGGGTAAATGAAGCGGTGATAATCAGACCTACTAACGCAATCAAGATCGTGCGTTTACTGCCTAGGTTATCGTCTACTAAAGCGAAGAGCATTGCGCCTGTGACACCCACAAGATTCAATGCGATGCCAAACAGCATCACTTGCTGATCGCTCATTTTGAACTGCGCGGCAGCATAGACTCCACCAAATGCAAAGAGTGTCGTTAATCCTTCGATATAGAAAACATAGGCGATTAAAAAACGGACGATTTGAGAATAGTGCCTGATATGTTTAATCGTTTCTTTTAGCTGAGCGAGTCCATCACGAATGGCTTGTCGTAATGGCTTGGAGCCAGCCCCGACATCTGGAGTAAATAAGAAGAATGGCAGCATAAACACTAGATACCAAAGTGCCAC
Organism: uncultured bacterium; assembly: GCA_964436955.1. Classification (GTDB taxonomy): domain Bacteria; phylum Chlamydiota; class Chlamydiia; order Chlamydiales; family JAJFMA01; genus CAMFKD01. Next base: position 8,531 of record CAYTFC010000012.1, read on the forward strand.
AAAGACACACGTTGCGCGAATATGCGCGGACGCGCTCACGTCTAATCCAAGGATCTCCCCGCCTTGAAAGACAAATAAAAATAGTGCAATGATGAGTGCTGCGGTGCCTCCGGCATACCCCATTCCCCATCCAAAGCCAGACCAGCGCCCTATGCGCTCTGGGGGAGCCAGACTGGGTAAAAGCGAGTTATAAAAGACGAAGGCGCATTCTGATCCGATGGTACCCATTGCCACCAAAATCATGGCTGGTAATACGTAGCTTGGAGAGGGATAAATAAACCACAACAGTGAAGTTGACAGAATACACAGTAGGGCAAAGGCCAAGATCCAGCGTTTCCGGTGTCCACTTTGATCGGCAATAGCTCCCAAAATTGGACTTGTCAAGGCAATCACAAGTCCTGCACAGCTAATGGTTGCTCCCCATTCTGCAGTACCAATCTGTTCGTTTTCTGCGACCTGACGCGTAAAATAGGCGGCAAATACAAAGGTCTGAATGACCGCTGAAAAGGGACTATTGGCCCAATCAAAGAGGGCCCAACTGATTAGTGCTTTAGTGGAGGTTTTAGATTCACCTTTCGCCAAGTGTCTTGACCGCTTCATACAGGCCGTTAGTAATACGGGCGTAGGGTTGTTCTCCAGTTCCCATGGCTTCTAGTTCCTTTGGCATAAGGGGCTTTCCAAAGACAACCTTTAGAGCATGTGGACTAGGCATTTTCTTGTCCATCGGCAGCGATTCAAAAGTGCCGGAAATTGAGACGGGAATGACGGGTACATTGAAATGTTGCAGCAGCATGCCGATACCAGGACGAAATGTCTGCAATTTTCCTTCGGGGGAGCGGCTTCCTTCTGGGAACCAGGCCAAATTATGACCGGCTTTTAGAACAGCCGCTGCAACAGCCAGGCTAGACACTGCTGCATTACGTGGATCTATTGGAACGGCATGAGCGACGCGACTGACGAACTTGTTAATAGGATTGTGCATCACCACCCCTTGCCATCCGCCCCACCACAGGTTTTTAAGTTGAGAATGCTTTATCGCTGCAGCCACTACAAATGGATCAAGGTGGCTCACGTGGTTGGGACACAGAATAAACTGCCCAATGGTAGGCACATTTTCTAGCCCATCGACCGTTAAGGGAAAGGCGGTCTTGGATAAGCCTTTGAGAATTGTCTGTAGGCACCAAAGGATAGGTCGAGAAAAAAGTGGGGGAGGTCCTAACCATGCGCGTTGCTGAGGCGTAAGTAGGGGCCAAGGATCATCGAATGGAAAGACATCATGCATTTCGCTAGACTTGCCGGCTTCTATGACTGCTTTAAGGAGGTCTCTGACAGTTTCTATACGCCCAAATACGTCCTGGAGAAGCTCAACATTGGCCCTATGGCGTATTTCCAGGGTAATATTTAGCCATTCGAGGGAATCTACACCCAAGTCAAGCTGTGGGCTGGTATCGAGAGTGAGATGTTTCTGAGGATGTAATGAACACAGCCAGTCCCATACGATGCGTGCATCAAGATCGGCTAAAATTTCCCTGTCCTGTTCTGACATAGCTTCAATTTTTTCGGGCGAGCCTTTCTGTAACATGCCGCTCTTGGCCTGATCGTATGCTCCCAGAAGAAGGTGACGTCGCAATTTCCCTAGACGTGTTCTAGGCAGTGATTCACGAGTCAGCGCAAAGTCTGTAACACGCTTATAGGTTGCTAGTTCACGCGATTGCTCAGCTAGCGCACGACGCACGCTCCAGTTCGCATCGCCACTGCCGGTGATCCGCATGGCGTCGAGGTTGGGAACAACAATAGCGACAAGCTTCCCGTCCTTCTGCATGACTGCGATTTCCGCGATGCTGGTGTTTTGTTGGTAGACTGCTTCGACATCTTCTGGCTGAACTTTTTCTCCTCCTGGCAATACCATCAGAGTGGAAGCTCTACCCAAAACATGCAGGTAGCCAGCGTTGTCTATGTAGCCAAGATCGCCGGTGCGAAACCAACCATCTTCGGTAAAGACCTCTTTGGTCTTTTCTGGGAGGCGGTGATACCCTTTAAAGACATTCGGACCACGCACCTGGATCTCTCCAGGGTGCCCCTCCTTGGGTGCTTCATGGGTACTTTCGCCAGGATTAACTGACGTGTCAATGCGCACTTCCATGCCAGGCATCGGTAGTCCAACACTATCAAGGTGTCCATCCCCTGGCGAGCAAAACGAAACAACTGAGGCCGTTTCTGTTAGTCCGTAACCAATCGCAGCTTGCCAACCCAAGCCTTCAAGAGCCCAGCCAAGTTCTTCATCAAATTTAGATCCGCCAGAAGACATGATTCGAATCCGTGGACCAATCTTCTCGTGCATAGGGCGCAATAGCACCTTGCCTAAGCGTATGCCTAGGCGACGTCTCGCGAAGGTGGAAATGGACAACAAGACAGTGAACAAGAGGTTGCGCAGGGTGCCACCAGCCATCGCACGGCCGCGTATGCCTGTGACCAAGGCTGTGTATAGTCGTGGAACGCCTATGATAGCGCTGACATTTCCTTCCAAGAGGCAGCGCGCGATAGAGGGACCGGTGAGCTCTTCAGGCAAAACAGTTTCTAGGCCCATTTGAAGCGTATAGAATATTCCGACGATCACAGGATAGACGTGGTGCAAAGGCAAAGGCAAAATCGCGGTATCGTCCGACCGAACCAACTTGCGGGCTTTAAGTCCATTTAAGGAGTAAGAGATCATACCGTGGGTTAATGGAACTCCCTTAGGGCGTCCGGTTGTTCCCGATGTATAGAATAAAAAAGCCACATCATCGGGTAATACGACCGGCAAAACAACGTGGTCTTCCTGAGAAAAGTGTTTCCAACTTTGTGGATCAGCTAAATCGGCATTTAATAGCGAAATCGCCGAGCATAGTGTGGCTACTTTAGGAGCTAGCAAGCTTGTGGTGAACACAAGTTTGACTTCGCTATCCTCGATTACGTGCTTTAAGCTTGAGTCGTCTAGCTGCACATCGATAGGCACAACACAAGCGCCAGCTCGAACGATTGCGAGTGAGGCAATAAACCACTCAAAGCAAGTCGGAGCAAAAACCGCGATATAGGATCCTTTGCCAAGGCCCTTTGCCACTAACCCGCGTGCCAGATTTTCAACAGCGTTATTTAGGGCCTGGTACGTGAGTGTGCGGTTTTCTTGCGCTCCAATGAGCCTAAGAGCGACCTTATCCCCGAAATCGGAAAGGTGATTGACGATAGATACTAGGGTGTCTGTGGGTTCCATAAGCGCTGTTGTATCCGAAACACCGCTTTACGAAAAGCGAAAAGGAAGCTATCGATTCGTTGTGAATTGCATACTCCATATCGCTGCCGCGATATAGAACAGCGCCTATTCCAAATCTTCAGTGCATGTAATTACGGTGTGGCTTGGCCGGGTATGGGGTCGCCAGGCTGCCAGTCCAATGGTACTTGGTAGCACCAATCAGGTACATCGTTGTCAAAACCGGAATTAACGTTGCAATACCAGTCATACCATCCGCCAGTTCCATCGAAAATCCATTTGTATTTCGGAGACTCAGAAGTTGTCTGTTGGTCCTCTTTTTCTTCTTCTTCATCCGGTTGAGGTGGCATGTTTTCTTCATATTCCTCAGTCGGCATTTCTGGCGGAGGGGTGGACTCAGGACTTGGTATTTTCAATGGTGTTGGAGTCGTTGTTTTTGTGGGGTTCGCCCCTCCAATCCCTGGTATTTCAAAAGTTGATGATACAAGGGGAAGTATTGGATCGTAGCCAAGATCAAAAATATCATCCTCTACGATGTCGTAATCCCCTTTTCTTTCTAGACCATGAAGAATACCTTGTGGGCAATATGTCCATCCGCTAGCCATCACTCCCTCATCATTCACAGCACCTCCACGAGCGAGTACTTGAAAAGTCTGAAGTTTAATGCCTGGCCCTGTGAAAACTGCTTTGTTGTAACCGTTAATTTTCCATTGATGGCCCCAAACTTCAGCCTTGCGGTGAACACTATATTTTAGTACCCAGTTAAAGAAGTTGGCGTGGAGACCAAAATACAGGCTTGGCACATCGAGTTGAAAGCCAACCGAATCTTTGAGTAATTGCGTGGCGGCCTCGATGTCCTTTTTAATGCCCCAACGAGCGACTAGTTCGGCATCTTTGGCGAATTCTTTATCACCGTTTGTTTTTAACGCATGTTCCATTATTTTCATGAGGTCATTGCCAGAAAGGGGCAAAGAACTACTAGGAAGGCTAGTCGACATCACTATCGTTGCAGTACCATTGTCGCCACCCATGATTCCAAAGTAGTATTTATTACGAAGAGCTTGCGAGATAGTGGCCTTTTGCTCCGCTGTCGCACTTTGATCAAAATTATGCTCGAACGATAGCATAGAATCTGCTGCCATCGCATTTTGCACATAAAATAGGCTAATAGCAATTAATGGAATTTTTATCCAATCAATTAATTTCATTTATATCCAAAGTGTAAGGTTTATTTATATAATAGGCGTTTATTGTATCAAACTATTGAATTAATATTAAGTGTGATGTTTACGGTGAAGGAAATGACGTTTGTGAAGTTTGATATTTGACAGGAAATATTTTGCAAAGGTACAAGCAACCTCCAGCCAAAAAATGGGGGTTTGGGAATGTCAAGCGGTGGATTGGGCAATTTTTTTAAGGTAGCTTTAGCAGTAGCGGCGTTGGCGGTAGGTCCGCTCTCCGCGACCACAGTAGCCAGCGTGCGCGCCATGGGGATGGGAGGAACGGCGGTGGCTTATGCCCAGGATGCTATCGCACCATGGTATAATCCAGCTACGGTGGCGACTTTAGGCTATCGCTCTGATGTTGGAGTAGAATGTAAATTTAACCATCGACATCTGGAACTTTCTAATCGTGGGGATCCAGCTTTCCAAACAGGGACCTTCCGGTCCATTCAATTGTACGACGTCTATGGTGAAGGGGGAGTGACCTCGCACATGGATTGGTGTGGCTATTGGTCATTTGGATTGCAATGGAACAACTATGAACAGCAGCACGTTCATTACAAAACCCAAATGACAGACTTTTCAGGATTCACTTTGACAGATGAGCCTGCAGGAACGCACCTTAAGTTTAACTATCGGGTGGAAGTTCTTACGGGGACATTGGCTTATTCCTGGGACAATATCACCTATGCCGTAGCCGCCAACGCCTACTTTTCGTGGTTAGATCTAAAGGGATTTGAAATTCTTGCCGCCAACGACATCACCATTGAACCAGAAAATGCCACCAACCGCGCTTCAGATAATGCAAATGGTATTGGCGTTACCTTTGGCGCTTTAGGAAAGTTCTGGTGTGACGACTTAGCGATTGGATTTACCTACAGTCCTAAAGTTAACATGGGAGCCTTTGACAAGTATCGCGGCTTTCTAGCTACACACGCCTTTGATATACCGGAAACTTGGCGGTGGGGTGCTTCCTATTACATTCCTGCTACGGAAACCACAGGAGTTACGTTTGCAGCTGATGCCGAGTGGAGACGTTACTCCCAGGTAGCTAGTTGGTCAAACAGTTTTCCAGGTAGCGGTCTTGACTTTGGGCCATTATTCGGAGAACGCGACGGCCCAGGCTTTGACTGGCGTGACCAGTGGATTTTTAAGACAGGTTTTAACTACCGCTTTAGTCAATATTGGGCAGTTAGAGCAGGATATCGGCATGAACAATGCCCTATCCGATCTCACGGAGGCACTGACACTGCCTTGAATGCCCTCACTTTAAATACCATTGAAGATTTTGTATCCATCGGTGCCACTTTGTTTCCAGATTGCATGTCAGAACTGTCTGCTTTCGGGGAATATGGCTTTAACCGTCGGATCGGCTCAAACTTCCCTGACATAGATTCAGGAGCCTTTTGGGTAAGTGGTGATGTTCGCTTTCAGGCATTTACTGCAACGGTAGGATTAGCATATGGCTTAACTTTCTAGTGCACGAATTAACAAAAAAGAGTATGCAACGTTACAGTGACGTTTACTATGATTAGTTCTATCGTTTAGAGATTGGAGGATCGATACGATGCGTAATTGGAATATCAAATGGCAACTTAAAGCTGGTATATTCGCTGCCTTGTTAGCGATTAGCTCAGCAGCACAAGCTGAACCTTACTGTAGTGTAAAGGCATTAGGAATGGCAGGCGCATGCGTGGCGCATAGTCAGGATTCACTAACCGCGTTCTTTAACCCCGCTACAGCTGCTGAAACAGAAACGCGGTATGATCTAGAATTCCTCACTCGTTGGGACAATAAGAAGCTCGTTGTCGGACCTAGACTTGACCCAACACGTGTGTCAGGACACTTCCACAACGAACATAAGTGGGATTTTTACGGAAGTGGTGGTGTTAACTACCGCTTTGGCGAATGTGATGATTGGGCAGCAGGTATTCAGTGGAATAATTATGACCATATCCAAACACAATTCAACACGCCAATAGTGGATTTTTCGGGCGCAACTGGTCAAGATCCTAGCTTTAATTATCGTGTAGAAGCCCTAACCTTTACTGGTGCCTACCGATTTAACGAAAAGCATACCTTTGGTATTGGCGTTAACGTGTATTTCTCTTGGCTATCCACCCATGGGCTTACTGAGTTCGCAGATCCAGTGCTATCGTCTGCTCCAGGTTTTGTGACTAACCAAGGCCGTGATGAGGCCACAGGCGTTGGCGTGACATTAGGTTGGCAAGGACGTTTCTGTGACGATCGTGCCACATTTGGCGTCTCCTATAGCCCACGTGTAACCATGGGGGATTTTAGCAAATACCGTGGATTTGTTGCTGGTCATAGCATTGATATTCCAGAAACATTTCGTTTTGGTGTATCCTATAGAATGAACTGCTGTAATCTAATCGCGCTAGACTATGAGCATCGTGGTTATAGCCGTGTAAAAGCTTGGCATAATCGGTTTCCTTCTGACGGCGCAACCTTCGGACCCACTTTTGGTGATAATTCGGGCCCCGGATTTGCCTGGAAAGATCAGAATATCGTTAGGTTAGGCTTGGAAATACCTCTCGATCCATGTCGGACGGTACGTTTTGGATATCGTTTTGAACAGCAACCTTGGGCGCACAGCTCAGGTACCCAAACAGCACTCAATGCTCTGACAATGAACTGTGTCGAGAACTATCTGACAACCGGCTTTACCTATAATTTGGGGCCATGTTCAGAGCTTTCTTTGTTTGCTGAGTGGGGTATTAATGGTACCGCTAAAGGACAATGGCCAGAGATTGGTACCGGTGGTACAATTTTTGAAAGCGCTGTTACCCACTATCAAGAGCAGAAGTTCGCAACTGGCATTTCATTTGGTCAACGCTTCTAGTTTTTGTGAATTCGGACCGAATCACTCAATGTGGTTCGGTCTTTTTTGCTTTCCGATCCCCACCACCCCTTTCCAACATCCTAATCTTTGCCCCTTTCCCCTGAAAATTAAACTAGTTTAGGGTAAAAAATAACCTGGCAGCAGCCTTCTGTCTTTACCATCTAGAGGAGAATGTTCTTTTAGTTGTTACCCCCAGTCACCCTCAAAGTCGTTTCCCAATACAGTTTGCGTTAAAAAAAATCAGCACAATACTTCGCATTACGTGTGTGTGAATTGTTTTTTAACGCAAAGGGGGAGATAGGATTCGCAAAGGCGCAAAGATTAGGATGTTACTGAAAAATAGTGATCAGCCAGGTACTTCTCGCCTTCGTCGCAGAATAACGTGAGAACGTACTTTAGCTCTGGATACCTTCGTCGCACCTCTTGGACAGCTAAGTAGTTAGCTCCTGAACTGGGACCGACAAACATTCCTAGCTCTTTTGCTACAGTCTTCATGCATGCAATCGCGTCGTTGCTGGGCACCTCTATTAACTCATCAATCATGCCACGAGAGCGTTCGAAGATGGAGGGTACGAATCCATCGGAAATCCCCTCAATTTTATGATGTCCCACTTTTCCCGTTGCAATCGTAGGAGACTCTGTGGGTTCTACGGCGAATAGTTTTATCTTCGGATTGTGTCGATTGCGAAACGCTTCCCCAAGCCCTATTAAAGTTCCTCCCGTGCCCACTCCTTGCACAATCGCATCGATAATAACTCCCTCCGGCAGCTGTCCCATGATTTCTTCGGCAAGCCAGGTGCGATTTTCTTCTACATTCCAAGGATTATCAAATTGGCGCGGGCAGAAAAATCCAGGTTGACTCGCCAATGCTTTCGTCATTTCCACCGCAGCATTAAGGTAGAAATTACCGACTAAACGCACCTCTGCTCCGTAGGCTTGCGAGATAGCCACCCGTTCTCTGGAGAAGCCTCGGCTCATTACGACAATCATCCTATAGCCCTTAGCTGCAGCGACCATTGCCAGTGCGTTTCCCATGTTGCCGCTAGTTGCTTCAACAATTGTGTCGCCAGTTTTCAATAGTCCCTCGCGTTCGGCGCGTTCTACGGCGTATTTGGCATAGCGATCTTTGACTGAACCCGACGGATTAAGAAACTCACACTTAATGAAGGTATCATCAATGCAAATGAGGGGGGTATCACCAATTATGTCTAATATTGTCTTCATGCTTCTACAGCTATCATAATACAAAAAAATTAGCCAACTCTAGCGTAGAGCACTTAAGTTTTTGGCGTTTGTATTAATAATGGGCTATTGTTATAATTTTGATTGTTAGGAACAAAAAAATCCATTCAAGGTATTAGCAATGAAAAATATTTGGCCGCTTGTTCTATTTTGTATAGTTGCAGTAGTTCCGACACTACAAGCTGGAGGTGGTCCCGTATATCCTCCATTATCAGAACAAGAAGCCGCTGATTTTAACAATCAAATTCAGGATCAAGTAGACATAGCTCAAGCTAAATTGAACGAGTTGATTCAGGAGATGAACAACCCCAATGTCTTAATGTCGGCATCGCTCAAAATCGAAATAAAGCGCATAGCCGAAATGGTAAAGGTAAAGGAAATCCTTGCATCGGAGTTCGCTGGAAAGCAGTCATTGCGCAGTCCTCTTGTACGCAGCACTCTACTTGCCGTGATGCAAAAAACGATTGTTTCATCGGAGGATCTATCTCACCTTCAACAAGTCGTTGATAGTGAAAAGGCTAATATTAGGACATACGACGAGCATGAAGCTCGTTTGCAAAGAGCCACACAGTCTGATGACTCTAAAAAGCGTATGGATGCTCGCGAAGCGGACCTTGATCGTCGCGAAAGGGAATTGGAGAAAAGAGAGGCCGCCGGCACACAACCAGCTTTGTCAAAATAAAAAATATTAGCGCTGTTGTTTACACGTTGTAGCGCCGCTTCGCCGAAGCGGCATATGCATTGGGGACACAGCGTCGGTATTGCTAAAAAGGGTATCTATTTATGAAAAATAAGTTTTTCTCTCTATTACTATTTTTTGCCATAGCCGCCTGTCCAGGCGTTAATGCTAGCGAAAAGGTGGCGTATCCTCCTTTGACAGATCGGCAAGCAGGAGAATTTTATGCTCAGGTTGAGGACGAGGTAACTCTGGCACAAATTAAGTTAAATGAGTTGATACAGGATATCGTCGCTAATGGTGCTAACGTTGTGATGTCTCCTTCCCTTCTCAACGAGATCACAGAAACGGCTGCCATGGTAGAGACAAAAAAAGTACTAGCGTGGGAGTTTTTACAGAAAGACTCTATTCGTAGCTCTTTTGTGCGTAAAACTTTACTTGAGGTGCTGCGAAAGCCAATGATTGATGCTGAGGATTTGTACTACTTGCAAGAGGTTGTTGATGGTGAAAAGGCTAAGATAAAGGAATACGATGATCAGCAAGTGATTAGTGATTATGAGCATCAGCAGGAGCCCCTTAATAAAGATGAATTAATAGACGCTTGGAAGCGCTTGGATGATCGACAAGCAGATTTAGACCATCGTGAAAAGCAGCTTAAAGCAAAGCAAGATGAGTTGTAGGATGAGGAAGCAGAAATATGGATAAATCACTGACAACATCGTTTCTAGTTTTGATGCTTGTCTTGGGCGCAGCATCTGGACTAATTATGCATAGCGTCACAGGAATTGTCGTTGGTGCGAATATGGACGTTGGATTCCAAATTCTGAGGCAGCATCTGATTAGTGTGGCTGCATCGGTTGTGGCTTTTGCCCTTGCAATCACGCTACCGCGTTATTGGAATTTTCGAGCCTTAGGCCGAGCATTAGCAGTGAGTTATCTTGCCTATGTAGTGATCTTCGCATTGATTCTTCTGCCGTTAGGAATCGGTATTTCTAAAGTAACGATTACTGAAGATCCCACGCTTTGGTTCTCCTTTACGCATTTTTGGGGACTATATCTCTTTTTCTTCCTAGGTAAACTATTTATTGCGCTCGCCGTTATGTATGGATGGGCCCTTGCCATCTATTGCAATTCCTTCCGCGAAGCCTGCTGGCTATTCATGTTTTTGGGTATAGCCTTCGCGCTTGGCTTGGCCCTTGGTATGGGTATTTACATGGTTTTGATTGACCTAATGCTCATGCAAGGGGCGTCGGCAGCTGCAGTGTTGGCGGTGACTAGTGCTGTTGTTACTGCAGCGATCTGGTGGGTAACTAAGCGCATTCCTGAAGCGAATGATCTGCCGATTACCGAAACTGTGCCGCGTGAGCGCCAGGGGATTTGGTCTTATCTGATTTTGCCTTTATCGATTATTTTGGCGTCGTTAGGAAGTATATCAACCATTGTGAAGCTAGCATATGATGCGTCAGTTTTTAGTCATCTTGCTCATGAAATGGCCGGTGATTTTTTACTTAAAGTGATGGTGGCACACAATGTGGTGGGTATTGGAGCCATTGTCATTGCTGTGGGACTAGCATTCTATTTACGTAGCCGCTTAGTTAGGGCGTGGACCGTGTCTAGCGGGCTACTCATCGGAGTCGGACTAGTCCTCGTTATCGCATGGCTTGTGACTGCTAATGAGGAATATGGGTTGGTGTTAGGTGGAACGGCGAATGTCTTTTTAAATAGCTTGGTGATTCCACTATTCAGTGTACTGGGAGCTATTACGTATTGTACGCTGCCCAAGCGAGATCGCTGGTATGCCTTAGCATTGGTTCAGTTGTTGCTCTATCCCTTACTTAAAGTAGCCTTTAGCAAAGGCACAGGTCTGTTGTTGGTGAATGGTGTGCCGCTGTTAGTGCCTGTTACCATTTTAGCTGTAGCAACACTAGTGTCGGTTGCGTTGCTAGCACGGCGTCTACAAAGGGTTCGTTAATTCAGAAACTTGAGGATTTAGAGAACCGTTTGACGTCGATAATCTGTTATGATATGAAAATAGAGCTCCTTAAAATCTTTTATAGGAGCTCTTATGGAAGAAATTCGCAATTCATTAGTGCCATCAGGCATTCCCAGGCATTGGCCAATTCTCGCTCCGGACGAGAAATATGTCGATCCTATCTCAGTGCTATTCTATGCGGCTTTGTACAATTTTGAACCAGATGGCACTCGTTGGAGCGTCTCTAATCATGGCATTACGTGTCATCCACCAGGCATGAGTCAGAGCTTAACGCGTACCTTTAGTAACTGGGCTGCGACTTTATCAGGACAAACGCCTGGGGCATGTTGGCTAGCGGTACAAGGTCTTGCTCCAGCAATTATTGTAGCCCTGAACGATCTAAAAGATAATGAATTGACACACGTTCTCTGGGCTCTAGCGTATCGCGGCTTTCAAAAAAAAATTAATAGTTATGCAGGAAAACCTGAGGCTGTTCAAGGTCTTACAACTACTGTTCAAGGGCCATTCAGAGATGTTTTTAGTAAAGGTGAAGTGAATCCATTAGTATATGGATTAAACGATGTAGAGTTGAAATCTAGTAAATTAAATATTACCTCCGTGCAATACTGGAATCAACCAGGTGTGTTCGAGGCAACGCATGGCGAATTGATAGATATCCTAAGTGCTTCGCTAACCAATAAGCCAACCACACAACTTATTGTGAACTTTACTGAGAAGCGTCTGGTACCTTTAGCGAATGTGTTAGCAAAAACAGTTCCGATGGGTGACGCGCAAGACCCTCTGTCATTGCCGTTTTTCAAAGAAGATTTTCAGAAGCAGACATTCAAGCATCAAAACATATTAAATAGTCATTTCTGGAAGTGGTATCAAAAGGCTTTCACGCCTGTCAATAAGAACAATTTAAACTTTTTGAATTATGATCTAGACTGGGCTGCTCAGCTAAAAATCTCAGGTCTCCCCATAGATGGCTTAGATGATCAAAATTTCAGTCAACATCCTCAGGAGAGGTTGATGGGATATTTGGGTCTAGCTAAAGTAGCGGTCGCAGTTGAGGGGGGGCATGAGCCTAAAGATATACAATTCTCACCTAAGTCCCTCCCGATGTCAGTTTCAAATGGAGCTGAACATCAAAAGAAACCGGAGTCTGCTCATACATGGTCGCCTGCACCCATCCGGTTTAGTGGACAAATAAATCCTCCGTTATCATCAACTTTTAGTCAATTGGTAGTAGGAAGCCCACCTAAAAAGGTTATTAGTGGCAAAAAATTGATGGAAGATCAGTTAAAAAAAACTAGAAGGAATGTCCAAATAGTTGAAAAAGTAAAAGATGAGTAACTGATGTAGTTTTAATTATTAAGTTTCATTTTTACACGACTTAATAAAAAAGATGTTTTTTCTTGCTAATATCAGATTTCATTTTTTATCGTGTTCAGTAATATAACCAAATTAAATACGAACTAATGCACTTTAATAATATAGATGATAGTGGAGGTAAGATCAATATCTTTTCAAAGTACATACGAAGAAAATCAAAAAATTTTGGGCAGCTTTAACTACTTTTTATCGCGCTTTAAATACCAACTTCCCCAATGACATCACCGTTGTGCTTGGAGGTCAATCGTTTCAAGTAAATAGATTGTGCTTGCGAAAAGGTAATTTCCTCTCATAGCAGCAACACTTACTTTGGCCGGCCATGCGGGAGAGCTTTGCAGCCAGATGCTTAATCAGATCGATACTTAACAAAAAAAGTTAGTGTTGCCGCTTCGCCGAAGCGACAACACTGTTACGTTTAGCATCGTTTTCCCAGCCGCGAATGCCGCGCGTGGTATAGCCATGGTGAAATCAGATTTGACTCCCATAACAACCATCAATATTATCGAAAATTATCGGGTGAATGAAAAATACCCTGTTTACCCTCTTGCATCCTTGAAGGGAATCGCCGTTTGCCCCAATGTAAGTTGTATTACAAATCACGAGCCTTCGCACACTGAGTTTGCTTTCGGTATTTGGTAAAAAGATGCGTTTGCGTTGTTTCTATTGGGAGAAGGCGTTCTTTCACAACGACATGGGTTACCCTTTGAGGAAACGATGATCACCATTAAAGGAATTGAGCTGATTGATGGTAGAACAAAAGACGTGACTATTGAAAGTTGTGCTGAACAATTAATCGATGGAACGGGTCTTACATTACTGCCAGCGTTAATCGATCCGCATGTGCATTTCCGCATTCCGGGAAATGAGCATAAAGAGGATTGGCAGACGGGCGCACGTGCGGCTCTGGAAGGTGGTGTTACCACAGTCTTTGATATGCCTAATAGTACGCTGCCTTGTACAACGGCAGAGGCTCTTCGGGCTAAAGCTAAGCTTATTAAAGACCAGTTGCAAAAGTTTGGTCTTCCCCTTCGTTACTATCTCTACATCGGAGCAGATCGAAAACACCTCAAAGAAATCCCCAAAGTAAAGCATGAGGTGATTGGAATTAAGGTCTTTATGGGTTCTAGCACCGGCGATCTTTTAATTGATGACGAGTCGACGCTATCTGAGGTCTTTAAGATTGCTGCAGCCAACCAAATGTTAATTTCTGTTCATGCCGAAGACGAAGGGATGATCAAGCAAAATAAGGCGCGCATTTTAAGGCGCAAAGATGTGGCAGTGCACTCCCAAATCCATTCGCGTGAGGCTGCCATGGCTGCGGTGAAAATCGCCATTGGATTGGCTGAAAAGCATGGCACACGCCTTTGCATTCTACATGTCAGTATGAAAGAAGAGATGGAGCTCATTCGCCAAGCCAAAAAACGAGGTGTCGTTGTTTGCGCTGAAGTGTGCCCCAGACACTTATTCCTGGATGATACTTGTTATACAAGTAAAGGAATGCTTGCAAAAGTAAATCCTCCCTTAAGATCATCCTCTGATCGCCAGGCTCTTTGGGAAGCCATTCAAGACGGCACGGTCGATTTTATCGGCAGTGACCATTCGCCGTACACGCTAGCGGAAAAAGCACTGCCGTATGACGATGCCCCCGCCGGAGCGCCCGGTGTTCATATGACCCTTCCATTACTTCTTGATGCGGCTAACCATGGATGGATTAGTCTGAAACAGATCGCGGCGCTCACGCGAACTAACATTGAAACCATTTTCAAACTTTCCCCAAATAATGATGTGGTGCTTGTGAATAGGCGTTTGCGACATGAGGTACGTATTGATGAGGAATTTACCAAGTGCGGCTGGTCGCTATTTCATGGAATGACCCTTACAGGCTGGCCCGTGGCGACGATTATACGAGGGCATGCCATTGAACTAGGAGGCAGTAAATGTCTGCTATCGTCACGCTAGCATCACCAACTTGCCACGATATTTTGGGTTACAAAGTTGCCTCGTCAAGCTTTAATGCTTTCATCCACGACAACATAATCACCTTGATGGGTGAGCCTGTAGTTGCCATGGGGAGTCTTGCTATCCATAGCATATTTGCGCACAACCTGATCGATACGGATGCGCTCGGTAGATCCTAATGCCTCATAAGTCTTTGGGGTAAAGAGATCTTCTAGCGTGAAATACCGACACAACACAAACATATCTTCAAGTGTCCATGTAGTGAAATGGTATTCCGCTGGAATAACCTCAAAGTGTGCCTTACTAGCCTTCAAACACGATATCACCTGTGAGCTACTACGATAGTTTCGGTTAAATTGAACGCAATATTCATGATGTTTCCCACGCTGGGCCATCATATTGATCATCAGTAGTCCGCCGGGACTGACTAAACTTCTAAGCTTCTCGATGAAGGCGGGCCATTCACGCATCTCTACGTGATAGAGCACGTGTGAACACAAAACTAAATCGTATTTACGCGTTAAGTTGGCCTTTTGAAATGGTAAGGGAATGAACTCCGTGTTACGCCCTTCTAGATAGGGACGAAACTCTTCGTTGGGCTCCACAAAAGTAGTGAATTGAAATGAACTTCCAATAACCTTAGAAACTATTCCCGAACCGGGACCTACATCAAGCAAGGTTTCTTTGCGCTTTAAGCGAGGTAATACCTTTTGCTCAATGGCAATAATGATCGACTCCAAATGGCCGGAATTCTCAGAGAGTATCCGATCTACAACCTTAGTGTCTTTGTTGGAAAGTATTGTAGCCATAAAGATCTGCCAACCATTCGGTTTACACGCTGACGGATGGTAGCATGGATTGCTATTTATCCCCACAAAAAAGAAGAAATGATTATTCAGATTTTGATTTCGGTTTGAAATCTAGTGAAACGGAATTCAAGCAATAGCGCTTACCAGTAGGTTGTGGGCCATCATCAAAGACATGTCCCAGATGAGAGTGGCATTTATGGCATAACACTTCTGTGCGAGAGGCGAAGGGTAGTGTGCGGTCAACAACATAATCGAGGGCATCCTCGGCCTTGGGTTGCCAAAAACTGGGCCACCCAGTCCCCGAATCATATTTTGTGTCGGAATCAAACAGCGCCGCATGACAAGCCGCACAGTAATAGACACCCTCTTCTTTCATGTCATAATATTTGCCCGTGAAGGGACGCTCGGTCCCTTTTTCACGTAAAACGTGGTATTGCTTATCCGTTAGACGTTGCTTCCACTCTTCTGGTGAGAAGTTGCATGAATCACTCATCGACAGGCTCCTCGTTGGGGCTTTTGTCTTCACCATGAGAACCAAGCACGGGCGGAGGGGTTGACTGCAATTCGTTTGCCATGTGTTTTAATGTGGCGTTTTTGCGTCCAAAAGGGTTTCTACGTGGACCATCAATATCAGTCGCGGTAGATTCTAAATCTCTGCGTGCTTGTGATAGCTTGTCTCTAGCTTCTTGCAGTTTATCTTGTGCTTCGCGACGCATTGAAGAGGAATCTTCTTCATCCTGATCGAGGTCTGTAAGTGCTTGTAGCAAAGGCTTTAATGTAGGAGGGAGATCCTGTGGATCCTTCATAGACTATTCTCCTCTACAATGATGTGTATATCCTCAGTGTACTCTATTACAGATTTTTAGTCTGCTTAAGCCAGGAAAACACGAGATGGCCGAGCCGAGGACAAAAAGGATAGGAAGAGTATACCACGCGCGGCTAGTTTTGGGCTGCGTTTCCAACACGGCCTATATAATTACACTTTCTAAATTTTTACAATATGCAATATTATATATTAATTACTAGTTACTTCTAGATAATTGTTAAAACAACTAACATTTCTTTTTAAATGTAATTTTATAACTATTATTTTATAATATAAAAATAGAGAAATGTAATATATTAGTAATCTCTTTTCGGGGTTTGTCATGGAACCGAGTATTTCACCTAGAGATAACTATCACATAGAAACACAAGCTACTCCAGCACCGCAGGATGTAGGAAAAATTCAGAATCCTCATTCAGAAGAGCCTCATTCAACGAAGATCAGTCAAGTAGGCCACGGGGCAGTGGCGAAGCAAAAACATACTGCAGATGGGGATGGATCAGGGACTGTGTCAATGCAATTTGGAGGGTCATCAAAAAGTATGTTTCGTCAATATGCGGATGCCTCTGCTTCCATCTCTCCTAGAAGCGTAAAAAAGGAGCGTCGTTTATCCGTAGATGAAACTAGAGTGATGGATAAACTTTTTATGGGACCCGGCTTACCAAAGTCCGAAACGAAAAAAGCCTTTCGAGATGCATCCTTTGCTACAAACTGTAAAGAAATTTACACACTAAAGGTTCAAGCGCGCAAGGAAGGAGATCCGTCTAAAGAGACACAGGCGAATCAAATGATTGAAAAAATGAGGAGTGAGAGCCCTTCAGAAGCCCAGACCAAGGTGCTTGATGCGTTTACTAAATTTGAGCCAGACGTTAGGGCAAGGGCCCCTGAGAGTAAAAGCGAAGGAGGCTCAGAAACAAGTGCATTGCCAGCTAAATTTACTAGTGATCTGGATAGATTTAGCCAGTTGGCGGGGTTACCTAAGCGTACAAGGGCAGAGTCGAACGAAATGAGTAAGCTATCTATGAGCTTAATGAAACGAGCAATGGAGACTAAGGATCCGGATCAACAAAAAGCGATGCATGATGCTATCGGGAAGTCTGTTCCCTCAAGTCCGAACATCTCACCTAGAAGCTCACCTAGAATGGAAAGGGCATCAAAAGCTAGAGTCGGTTCAGGTGAAGGTATTTCGCAGGCTGAAAAAGCGGGTAAAGTAGAGAACGCAGTGCCTGCACCGCAAGCAACTCCTATTCGGTGGGGTCCTCGCCTAGAGGCGTATAGGGAAGCCAAAGGTCTGTATAGTCAAGTACAGCAAGGAATGGCCGAAGGGAACCCGAATGTAACTCGCGAACTTCTGAACCTTGCCTCAAAACACTTAATGTTAGCAGAGAAGAATGTTGAACAGTTTATGGATGCGCCTGGCGTTTCTGATGAGATGAAAAGCAATATGCAGCAACAGTTCGAGGCTGCACAAAAAAGTCAAGAAGTGGGCCAGCCAGGTCGAAGAGAGCAAACAGGAAAGACCCAGCTAGAGAATGCGGTAGGAGAGCTATCGGCAAAGTATCGTAGCCAAGCTTTAAATATGAAAAGATCAGCTGGTCAGTTATCAGATGAAGGTTTCATAAAGCTCTATGGTGACAAGGCCACAGTGACTGTAAAAGGACGTTTTACCAAAGATAAAGCTAAGTCGGAACTGCAAACAATTGCGTTAAAGGAGCAGATTCGATTGAACATCAGAACATTTGGAACAGTCTTTAAAGATGCAGCTTCAATCGATGAAAAGATCGCAGATGAAGCGGAAAAAATTAATGCGAAATTGGCCTCTGCAAGTAACGATAATGAGAAGCAACAGGCAATCAAGGAACTCGCAGAGCTATTCGGCCCCAAATCCGAATTGATGCAGCAATCCAAGGCGGCATATGAGAAATGTCAAAAATTCGCAAATATTGCGGGTACTCATGGACCGCGATTGGAACAGGTTGGTGCTTGGGCGGTGGGAAAGGAGAAGGAGAAGTGGGCTCAAGATCTTGGCCCCACAATTGAAAACATCAATAAAAATGATGAAGACATCTATCACGGAGAAATGAAGGTTGGTCGTAATTACATCCGCAATATGCTCGAAGGTGTTGAGGTTAGTGACTTTCAAGCTATCGGCGCTAAGCAAAAACTTGTAGGCGAGTTGGCAGCAGGGAGTAATAGATCAATCCAGTCCGTCATAGCTGAAGGGGGAGACGCGCAGCAACTATTAACCAAGCGTAGCACGACCGTCGAGGGCTTGATCGGAGCGATTCAGAACTCAGCATATGCAGAATTTGTTCCTAAGGATCCTGATTTAAAGCAGGTAGCCATCATGAAAGACGGTACTAAGGCTCAAACAGATAGCGGGTACATCAAATGGGGCGACGTTTTGTTGACAGCAGCAAAAGCTCCTTCGGAGCAAAGAAAAGCAATTTTAGAGCAATATGGTCCTCCTCCTGAGGCCCTTACTAACTTTCTCGCAACCAGTGACGAAGTGCTTAGTAACGTGAAGGGGCTAGCCGATTCGATGCTTAACTTAAAGGAAATGGGATTAGCCCTAAATGGAACTGAGCAGCAGCAGCTCTCTATCGTGCCAGATCAGCCTAAACGTTAGATCCATTTAGTGAAACGTGGTATAAGAGAGACAGGACCCAACAAAACTAACAGGGGAGCGGATGATGAAGACAAAGACCTGGATCGTCGCTGCAAACAGCTGTTTGGCCAAGTTCTTCAACTCCGAAAAAATCGGAGTTCTTACCGAAGTGCATTCTATTGATCACCCAGAAGGGCATTTAAGAAATCAAGATATGGGAACGGACCGACCCGGACGCTCGCATGAAAGCAACACCGTGGGGCGACATTCAATGGAACCCACCACTGCGCCGAAGCGTCATGAGGCAGAGCTGTTTGCGAGAAAGGTCGCAGATTACCTGGATTCATCTCGTGAAAAAGGCATGTTTAGCCGATTATATGTAGCTGCATCACCTTCATTTTTAGGGCTGTTAAGGCAAATGATCAGTCCAGCAACAGCGCATTTGATTGCGGGAGAGGTAGATAAGGACTTCACGCACATGAAGCCCAAAGACATATGTGAGAATCTACCCTTCATCCTTTAAAACGATTAGCCTCGCCGAAGGCGGCAAGCTAACGATACCTCTTTCCATCAGAGAGGCTTTCGCAAAAAGTATAACTTTGCGTTGAAGCGAAAGCCTTCTCTGACAAAATCAACTTCATACCCGAGCTTTTGGTAGAACGGCAGCGCCTCCCAATCCATAGTATTGACCGCCGCAAAAATACAGCCCCGTTCTCTCCCTAAAGATTCAGCAGACCCTACGAGTTTTCTGCCCCAGCCTTGCCCACGAAGGGCACCATCTACCCACAGCAAATCAATATAGAGGCAGCCATAGAAGGTAGTGCCTTTGGTTCCGGCAATGATTTTCCCCTCATTATTTCGCACAAAGAAGGCCCAGGACTGCAACAAATCTTGTGATGACGTCGTCAGTGCGTAGGAGCTCAGTCCCTTCAATAGAACAGCGATATCTGCATCGGGTGGTGAGTGATTGGCTACAATCGTGAAGGTGATGTTATCGGTCATTTGCGTCCTTTTCTTCTAATATTACTAAATTATTCAATAAATGATAATTTTTAATTTATTAAATAATCTTTTGTTATAATGAAGGCTGTTAAGTGTGAACGCGTAATGTACTCGAAACTATTTTATACTTGTGACGTGAGGTGATAGCAATGAAATGGCTGAGTCGCTTCTTAGTGATATTTTTTACAATGCATATGCATATTTTGTCGGCGAGTGAGACTGTCGCCAATCTGAACGAAACTTCTGGGGCTACAGTTTCGTTAAAAACATTCAATTTTGTAGCGCAGGCCGTTGTAACGCCTGAAACACCTGCGGAGGTGAAAAAGACCGTAGAGTTACCTCCAGGTGGTTTTTTCGTGGCATTACAGATCTACTTTCCAGAAATTCCCGACCTAAAAGGTAAGCAAGTTCCCAACGAAAATACCGCGGAGCCCGCTAGAGACATGAAGCCATCGGAGTGGCTTGCGACTCAGAATCCTGGAACTGTTCAGTTCAAGCCTAGTGGCGGTCCCACCTATTTCTATTTTAGCAAAGAGTGGAAAAGTCCTCTGAATGACAAGGCAAAGCTTGTGAAAGGACTAAAGCTTGCAGCGCCTGCATCCATGACAATTACCACTAAAAAGGATGGGAAAGTAACCAAAGTCGATGGGGCTATCCTGTATCAAGTGGACGGAGTCTTTGATACGCAAGAAGCTATGCTGCAATCATATCCTGAATCCAAAGTACCAGGCGATGCACCCGATAAACAAGCGAACATCTTGGTGGTTAAGGCAGATGGAACCTGGGAAGCACTAGAGGATACAGAGTTAGGAAACTTTGCCCAGTCAGGCGGACCCTTTGAGGAAGGTTGGTCTAATGAACGCCAGCAACAAGACATTGCTTTTGAACAAGGAGTTTTAAAGGCTCTGGGATGTTTTGTGGCTACGACGGTTTTTGAATCGACAGACGCTCCGCAGCTCGTTTCATTACGTGCTTTCAGAGATAAAATTCTTTTAACTAGTACGGAGGGAACAAGATTGGTGAGCTATTACTATTTGTATGGTCCTCAATGGGCAAAGGATTTGCGTCATCATCCTGTACTGAAAGCTGTCCTGAAACCCATACTAAGTGTTGCTGCGTTTGGTTTGGCTCAGATGAATTTGGAAAGCCCTAACACACAGAAAATTTTTCATGTGATGGTTAGCTGGTTCGAATGGGCCGCTTCACCATTTATGGTGAATGACGGTAGCCATGTTTATGATCCAACCAGACGATAAGTAACATTTCCCCGCGCCGAAAAATCGGCGCGGGTTTGTTTTAACATCCCGATCGTGCCCGGCCGCCTCTGCGTTGAAAAAAAATACACGCTGTTTTTGCATGATTTTGGTTTGAACAATTTTCAACGCAGAGGCGGCCGGGCACGATCGGGATGTTATTGTAATGGTTTACGGGGATCGGGCACGAACAGCATGATAACAAGAGCTATTGCGAATAGAGTGTAGTTAGTGTATAGTTACCTTCAATAATCTCCCGAATTTAACTACCGGATAAGAAGATATGTGGATACCACAAAAAATTCGTAACATTGCCATCATTGCTCACATCGACCATGGCAAAACCACCCTCCTAGATGCGTTGCTCAAGCAATCGAATATCTTTCGTGCTAACGAAGACATTCCTGAGCGTGTTATGGACTCCTACGATCAAGAGCGCGAGCGCGGCATCACGATCTTCGCTAAACATACTGGAATTCAGTATGGCGACTACAAAATTAACATCATCGATACGCCAGGACACTCTGACTTTTCAGGTGAAGTGGAACGTGTTTTGGGTATGGTGAACAGCGTATTGCTGTTGGTGGACGCCCAAGAAGGGCCCATGCCGCAAACACGGTTTGTACTTTCAAAGGCGCTCAAGATGGGGCTATGTCCTATCGTGGTTATCAATAAAATTGACCGTCCGCATGCTGATCCCCACAGAGTACTTAACGAAACATTCGACCTATTTGCTGAACTTGGTGCTAACGATCAGCAGTTGGATTTCCGTCATTGCTACGCATCTGGTCTTTCTGGCTTTGCAACGCAAGGCCTGGATGATGAGCGCGTCAATATGAATCCGCTGTTTGACCTTATTGTAGAAGCTGTTCCCGCTCCTAGTGGCGAAATTGAGTCTCCGTTCCTCTTGCAAGTGCGTACCATTACTTACAACGACTATTTGGGACGTCAAGCAACGGGGCGAGTCCTTGAAGGATCTATCAAGAAGGGGCAGCAGGTGGTTTGTGTCAACACCGATGGCGCTGCACAAAAATTTACCGTGTCTCGTGTAGAAGGCTATGAGGGACTTAAAAAGATCGAGTTCGAGGTAGGTGTTGCTGGTGATATCGTGAGTATTTCCGGTATGGCGGAAGTGATGCTTGGCGACACTCTCTGCGATCCTGATCATCCTCAAAGTTTGCCGGCCATTACTTTGGATGAGCCCGCTGTTTCGGCGAACTTCATGATTAACTCCAGTCCATTCGTTGGTCGTGATGGCAAAAATGTAACGTACAATAAGATTAAAGAACGTCTTTGGAAAGAAAAGCGTTCTAATATCTCCTTGGAAATTAAGGAGTCTGTTGGAGAAGGTGAAGCTATTACAGTTTCGGGCCGAGGTGAGCTTCACTTAGCAGTGTTGATCGAAGCGATGCGACGCGAGGGCTATGAACTAAGCGTTTCAAAACCCCAAGTTATTATCAAAGAAGTCGATGGCCAGAAATGTGAACCTATTGAAATGGTTCACGTTGAAGTTCCAGAGGAGTTCTCCGGGATTATTATTGAAGAACTGTCTCGCCGTAAAGGAGAGATGCTCTCCCTGCATACTAACGACCATGCTGTGACTGCCATGGAGTTTCGTATGCCTACACGCGGTTTGATGGGTTATCGTAACGAATTCCTTACTGTTACGCGTGGTTTGGGTGTGTTAACCTCAATTTTTGAGGCCTTTCAACCTTGGCGTGGAGAGATCCCTCATCGTAAGAAAGGTGTACTGGTTTCGATGAGTGACGGACGTGTGACAGACTATGCTCTTGATGGACTAGCAAGTCGCGGTATTCTCTTTATTAAAGCCGGTGATCAAGTTTATGAGGGAATGGTTGTGGGCGAGCACAGTCGCGACAACGACCTCGTTGTGAACGCATCTAGATCTAAGCAGCTCACGAACTTCCGTGCTTCTGGAAAAGACGAACAGGTTTTATTGGCGCCCCCACGTATATTTACTCTCGAGCAAGCTATTGACTATATCGAAGATGACGAGCTTGTGGAAGTAACGCCTAAATCGATTCGTATGCGTAAGATTCATCTTAAAGAGCAAGACCGTAAGCGCCAGCGCTAATATTTCCTTATTTTGACGACATTGGGTTTACATCCAATGTCGTCAAAATAAACAATTGTTACCTATGCAAGCAGAGCCCTAATTTCTAAGAGCGTATATTTTTCGCAGCCATCGTGAAATATTCAAAAATGTCCTTTATGTCCCTTGTCCTTTTGGTCCTTTATTCAGTGCGCCAAAAGCATGGCAATAACAGCACCTTCTAAAAAAAGGCAATAATGTACTGGTCACTTTGAAAAGGACCAAAAGGACAAGGGACGTAAAGGACGAAAAAGACGTAAAGGACTTAGGAGAAAGGACGTAAAGGACCGGAAACGTCATATTTGTTTATGTCTGCACGAGATTCAGTGCATTTTGACGACATTGAGTGTTTGCTTAGGATGCTGGCGGCAAGTGGGGGTTAACGCGACGGTCGAGCCAGCCACTATACCAACAGCTGACTGGCATGAAGATAAACCAAACGATTCCTATCACCACAAGCGACCATTCATTGGGTAGCAAGAACTCTACTCCCCCAAGTTTCGCTCCGGCTATATAGCTCATTACTCCGCCAATGGCGCCTAAAATGGCCGCTGCCAAGAGATAGCTACGCATCCATATCAGCGAGTAATCGACCGCTGCGGCAAATAGGACATAGACTCCCATCATCCAAAAAGGTGATATCCAAGAGATATAAGGATTTGGGCTGGCATACATCAACACACCAAAGGCCTGTAAGCAGGTGTCGATGATACAACCGGCAATAGTCACTGAGATTAAGAAGATGGCATCTTTCATTCGCTGATGCGACAGATAGAAGTGTACGGCTAAGATGGCCATAAGAATGAGGAGCCCCTTCCCCGGAGCACCCTCTGCAGCAAAGACAACGAGAGCGGTCCAGCCTCCATAGAAGAATGCGCTGTTAATGACCCTAGCGGCCATTGCGCGTGTAAAAACTTTAGATAGCATGACGTCCTAAAATATGTCTGAGGCAAGATTCTAGATCAGGAAATGCGAACGGTAATCCATTTTCAGTTAATTTTTGGGGCATTGCCTTGCAACTGCATAGTAGTAACGCCTTTCCCATTTCGCCAAAGGCAATACGTACAGCTGCGGCAGGTATCGAAAGGACTGTAGGTCTGTTCAATACACGCCCAAGCGTTTTGGTAAAGGTGGCGTTATCTGCTGGATTAGGTGCAACCAGGTTCACCGGCCCTTGTAGGCGTTCATCCATTAGTAAAGAATAGAGCTGGTACACCGCATCATCAATGCCAATCCAGCTATAGAATTGTTTGCCGTCTCCTAAATTGCCTCCTAAACAGAGTTTAAAAGGGGTGAGCATTTTCTTTAGAGCTCCGCCGCGGCTGCTTAAAACCATGCCAAAGCGGGGAAGTACGACACGGCAATTCTGCATAGCCTGAGCAGCCTCTTCCCATTGTTGGCAGAGATCCGATAAAAAGCCCGCACCTTTGGGACTGTTCTCATTTACTACTGCGGATCCTGTGTCTCCATAATAGCCAACAGCGGATGCCGAAATGAGGACTTTTGGGGGATGATTTAGCTCTGATAGCGCCTTAACAAGTACCGTTGTGGCTCCTATTCGGCTAGCAATCAGTTGCTGTTTTTTAGTGGCTGTCCAGCGACCAGCGATATTTTCACCTGCTAAATGGATGACAGCATCAAAGTTCTCAAGTTTTTCGGCTTCGATTTTACCCGAAGCAGGATCCCATTGAATATCTGTTGTGGTTTGGGCGGGATGGCGTGTGAGATTCCAAACTTTATGACCAGCAGCTTGAAGGAAAGGAACCAAAGCGCTACCAATGAGTCCAGTGGCTCCAGAAACTAGGATTCTTAAGGGCTGTAAAGGGTAGCGTTGCATACACGCAAAATCGTTGGCTAGAGTGGCGTGTCGGTATTTGAATAGACGATCTAGCTGCCGTTGTATGTAGGAATTCCCTACCCAATCACTTAGTAGCCCCTTTCTATTGGCGTTCCAGGGTGGTAATTGATATTCGATGACATCTTCAACATCGCAGTTTTTTTCGCCTGTTTCGTGAAATAGGTGCTGATGTTTCCAAGAGACGAAATTCCCTTTGGTTTGAACATCCACGAATTTTGTAGGAGAAGTAAACTCTACAATTTCAAAGGTTGCTAGATAGTACATTGGGCCCAGATGGATTTTGATGTAGATTTTCGCGCCAAGAGCGGCGTTGTCTTTATGAAGTACGGTTACTCGTTGCCAAGGTGGGGATAGTCGCTCAAACGCACCATCACGCGTATGCCAATCAAAAACTTTCTGGATTGGAGCTGCAATAGGGCTACGTAACGCAACGGTTTGTAACATTGTATACCTTCCTAACAAATTGCTAAT
The DNA here is from genome assembly GCA_964436955.1 of uncultured bacterium. Taxonomy (GTDB): domain Bacteria; phylum Chlamydiota; class Chlamydiia; order Chlamydiales; family JAJFMA01; genus CAMFKD01. The sequence continues at coordinate 34,048 of CAYTFC010000012.1, forward strand.
GATAAGAATATAACAGCCTCGCCTTCGGCGCCAGGATAAAACATTGCGGGCTCGATCCCCATGGGCTGTTGGGTCGGAAAATTCATGAGATTTTCCTTTATATTATCTTGACAAACTCGCTTTTCGTTGGCAGTGTTTTACTCGGAGGAAGACATGCACAAACACCCACGCATCGCTGTTATTGGAGCGGGATTATCAGGATTGGCGTGTGCTTATGAGCTCACCAAAGCTGGGCTAGATGTCGTTGTCTATGAAAAAAATCAGGATGTCGGCGGCCGTGCAGGCACGAGGGGTAAAGACCGTTTACCTTTTGACCTAGGGGCTCAATTTCTCAATAATAGCTACGCTCAAGCCAAAGCTTATTGTAGAGAGTTAGGGATTGCTGGCGATTGGCGTACCATGGCCTTGTCGACCCATCATCTACTTTATGAAAATCAGCTGCATTGCATTTCATTTCATTCTATTCGCGAATTTCTAAATCTAAACTTTTACTCTCATTTGGCGCGTCTCCGCCTGATGATGTGCTATTTACGTTTACAGCGCGATGCAAAAGGTGTGGATCTCTATGATCTTACCAGCAGCGCCGCGGCTTTCGACAATTGCACGGCACGTGATTTCGTTCTGAAATGGGGTGGTGAGGAGGTTTTAGAGTATGCCTTTGATTCTCTTATTTCTGCGTACCATTTTCATGGCGCTGAAGATCTGAGTTTATGCTGTCTCCTTGGTGCTGTTGCTGTTATCGGTCCTGACTTTAGCTATGACTATACCACTAAGGGTCTTGACGAGATAGCGCAAGCCTTAACGCGTCGTGTGAAGATTGAGCTAGGGACCGAGGTGCATTCGGTATCACGAGGTCTGGGCGGGGTTTATGTTGAGGTTGATGGCGAACGCTATCATTACGACCTGGCTGTTATCGCTACGACGGCTTCACAAGCGAGGGCTATCTATCATTCGCCAACTGAAGCTCAGCGAGGATTGTTAGACGCAACAAGCTATTCGTCGACCATTAACGTGGGTTTTCGGGTTCCTGCTGTAGCCATTTCTCACTTGGCAATGGTTGCAGTTCCGGCTTCACAAAACGACACGATCTGTTGCTATTTTAACCAAAATAGCAAATATGCTGGGCGCTTTGATGAGGGTGAAACTTTAGTGAATGTTTTTGCCAGAGACCAAAAAGCAAAAGAGCTCATGCATGCCAGCGACGAGCAGGTTTGGCAGGTCATGCAGCGGGAATTTCTTAAGGCGTGTCCGCCTTTGCAAACTATGTCGAATCGTATGCATCGATACGAGATACAACGTTGGCCCGAAGCCATTCCTAAGTACTTTCGCGGTTATATCACGCGTGTTGCCAACTTTTTTAAGCAGGGACAAGGCGACAAGGGGATCTTTCTATGTGGAGATTACCTGAATGCTCCCTGGATGGAGGGAGCTTTGCGTGGTGGAATTCAAGTATCCGAGTCTGTTCTTGCAACGCTAAAGTCTCAACAGATCATGAGATAAGCCAAACAGCCAACCCAAAGTAAACGACAGCAGTCGCAATCATATGAGGATCGCCGAGTAATTCTCGGGCAGGGTTTTCGCCAGCTTTCCAACGATGTAGTAGATACATATAACGAAAGATACCGTAAGTAACCACTGGCACTGTGAAGATAAGATTGTTTGTGTGATGCACTTTAAGTGTCTCAGAATTGGTGGTATACAGGCTGTAGCAGATAATTGTACAAGCAGCCGTAATGCTGATGAGGTTATCTAGAAGTTCGGGTGTGTATTGTGAAAGAACGCGTCGTCCTTCGGATGCGGTTTTGTGGGTCTCTGCCATGACTAAAAGTTCAGCACGTCGCTTCGTGAAGGCTAGAAACAGCGTTAGCATGATTGTACATAGCAGCAGCCATTGCGAAGGAGGGATTCCGATGCCATACGTACCGGCCAAGACGCGTAGGATAAAGCCCAAGGAAATGACAAAGGCATCGATGATGACGACATGCTTCAAAGACACCGAATAAGCTAAATTCATGAGGGAGTAGATTAGCACGATGCCAAGTGTTATTGGCGAAACCCACCATGCTACAAGGCAACCTATGATCCAGCACAGAGCTCCTAGCACCCAAGCAACTGGCACAGAAACGTGTCCTGCGGCTATAGGACGCTTCCTCTTTTTAGGATGATGGCGATCGGCTTCGCGATCGAGGATATCGTTAACAACATAGACGGAGCTGGAGACCAACGAGAACGCCACAGCCGCGGCAAATGCAGCAGTCACTAGAGAAAAGTTGTTCCAAGCGTGTCCGAATATAATACCGACAAAGACAAAGCCATTTTTCCACCAATGGAATGGTCTCATTAGTTTTAGTAGCTGCATACAATAACTGATGAGCGGTACATGCAGGCTATGGGTTTGATTTGTCATAGCTTGAGTCTCCTAAAGATATTCTCCGGAATCGCTTTGATGATGCACATGATGTAGCGCCAAAACCAAGGAACATACACCACAGTCTTCCTTTTTTTAAGAGCTTTTCCGATTTCCTGACCGACAGTTGTCGGGGAAGCCACTAAAAATAAGCCGGGTTTGCCAAAAGTCATGCCCGTATCGACGAACCCTGGCTTTACCGTCATCACATGCACACCTGATGGATACAAGCGATTTCGCATGCCTTGTAAGAATGTCGAAAGTCCACTTTTGGCGGACCCGTAATAGTAATTGCTTTGACGGCCGCGGTCACCGGCTACCGATGAGATGCCAATAATAAAGCCTGATTTCTTGGCCTCAAAATAGTTCGCACACTCACTTAAAATGGAGCAGGCGCCCACAAAGTTGCGATTGAGAATTGCATGACCTTCTTTAAAGTCCACCACCGCGTGCTGCTGCTCGCCAAGATAACCAAAGGCTAGGACAACGCCTTCTAAATTACCAACTTGTTTGACGACGCGTTGAATAAAATCGGGGTGTGAGTAGAAATCTTCTGCATCAAAGCGACTAGCCTCAACCGGAATGCTGTAACGCACGGACATGTCGGCGGCAATACGCTTGAGTTCATCGGCATCGCGGCTGGCCAGATACAAACCGTAGCCTTCCGACGCCAAATATTGGGCTGTAGCGCGTGCAATAGGGGATGTAGCTCCAAGAATAAGCACGGAACCTTTCATTAAAAGTCTCCTATGCGTAGGCGCTGCGACAAATCAGAACGGATAATACCCGTAGGATCTACCTGGCTCTTGATCTTGGCAAAATCTGAATAGCGGGGGTACATGGCCCGGAACGTTTCGGGCGTGAGCCGCGCATCTTTGGCAAGATAGACGCGACCGTTGTATCGCAGAACCATTTCATCTAACTCTGTGAGCAGTGAAAATAAGCCATCGTCAGTGATAGGGATGTCTAAAGCAAGGGTATACCCTTCAAAAGGGAATGAGAGGAGGCCTGGACCTTGTTTCCCAAAGCGTTTAAGAACCGCTAAGAATGAAGCGCGTTTGCTGGAGGCAAGTTTCTCTAAGATCACTTTCATACTCTCTTCAGCGCCTAGTGAAGGGACTACAAACTGATACTGCACAAAGCCTCTTTTGCCATAAATGCGGTTCCAATTCCCAATCGCATCTAGAGGATAACAGAAGGGGTCATAAGGTGTTACATGCCGGACATTGCCTTGAAAGCGGTAATAAAGGCTATTAAACATCTGAACAGAAAAACGGTTGATTAGCGAAAATGGCATCATCATCGGGACAGATGCATACGCATTGTGCTTAGCTATAAGAGGTTTATCGCGCAGCTTTACCGGAAGTTCGTCAAGCTTAGCATGATGCCCCAGCAGCAACACGCTGCGTCCCAGTGACGCTCCCGAGGCTAAGCAATCTATCCACGCCACAGAGTACTTATCATCAGTGCCACCTTCTTGAAGCAGCTTCATCATGCTATCCAAGTCAGGTGCAGTTTGATGGTTTTCGACAATGTACGATGTTTCAATGGGCATTAGCTTTAGGGATACTTCTGAGATAATGCCGGTAAGCCCCATGCCCCCCACAGTCGCCCAAAAGAGTTCGGAGTCTTTATTAGGTGAGCAGCGTCGTGCGGTGCCGTCGGGCAGGATCAACTCGATTTCTTGCACGTGCGCCCCGAAGGACCCGTCGTGGTGATGATTTTTTCCGTGAACGTCCGCAGCGACACAACCACCTAGAGTGGCAAACTTGGTGCCTGGCGTTACGGGAACAAACCAGCCTTTTGGCACAAAATATTGGAGGAGAGTTTCTAAGGACAATCCTGCTTCTGCGGTGACAACGCCACTCACCTCGTCGAATCGCAACATACGGTCAAGGCGTTCCGCCATGACAACTGTGCCGTTACTTAGCAAAGCAGCGTCACCATAGCTGCGACCTAAGCCACGTGCAATGTAGGGTCCCTCTATACCAAACAAATCATCGTATCGTTCGGGACGCGAAGTATTCGTGGTGACAACCGGATAGTTGCCCCAACTAGACAGGTGTGTATTCTCTTGGCTAGGGACTGACATTGTAAAGTCCTCCACCCTCATCGTCGCGGTTCGCGCAAATTTTGACCAGAAGTTTAAGATGAGAAGAAGTAATCTGAGGGCCTAATAATCCTAAGACATTATACTCCAGTCGGGATCAGAAGTATAAATATAAGTGGGGCACTCGTGCACATGCTTCCCCCTTGCTTGTGATTTTTTCGTATTGTTTTCCCCATTCTTTTGACATCATGGAATCAAACGAATAGGAAAATGCCCTGTCAAAAAACTTATAAACGGTACGATTTTACAGGCTGGGTGGCGTCGTAAAAACATTCCAACAACTTTGTATCTTGGAGCGTATTGGGGCGATTTGTCAGCGCCTCGATCAGAAAGTCCATGATTGCTTCGGCTTCGTTAAACGGGGGAAGAACTTCGGTAAAAGAGACCTCTTCCTGACACCAATTCAGGACAAAGGAATGATCATCTTTTAATTCGCGTATGGCGAGATACGTATTGTCATCGGAAATTTCTAAAAATAAGGGAGTTTTGCGGCCAACCTTGCATTCCATGATGGCGACGCGTTCATCGACACAACAAATAACAGCACCTAGGCGATTAGCATAGTGACTTGCTGCGATAGATTCAGGTGACGTTAATATCCGCTGTGTGACGAAAATGCCTTCCGACAGGGCATCCCAGACATCCTCATCAGACGTTGCGTAAATGCGCACTTGGTAGGGGTCGGGGATTAATCCTGAGGCTCGTTCTATAATAGCGTCATAACGCAAAGCATACGTCTCAATGAAAGTGACGTTGTTTTTTTCGAACTCCTTTAGGACGTCGTCATGGGACGAAGATGTTATTTCCAGTAGCTTTCGACAAACGACATGCTTTCCTGCTTTAGCAGCCCTTAGAGCCCATTCTTTAACATCTTTTTGAGGGACTGCAAGATAGACAATATCAATTTCTGCATCATCTAATACTTCTTGGTCATTTTTGTAGTCCTTTTCACGAATCACCGAATGGCTCGATAGTTTGATTGCGGAGATGAGTTGTTCTTGAACGAAAGGCTGCGAACCAAGAATTCCCCAACGATACGCCTCGGAAACCGGAGTTTCGGCAACAAGCGAATTAACAGTTAGCAACAAAATCGTAATACGATAAAAACCCATCATTTGCAAAAACTCCGGTTAAAGCCGGCACGATAGTGTCAAAAAAATCACTTGATTGCAATGTTTTATTTAAAGAACAGTGCAAATATCGGTAAGTGAAAGTTGGCAAGTCGGGTTTGAATAAAATGCTAATAGCCATTTGAATGCGGTTCTGGCAAAATCTAGCGCATGGTTGACGAAATCAAACGATTATTTTTTGCCGCCGAAGTAGAGGCGCCCTGGCCGACGCAACTACCAGAGGCGCGACTTCTTTCTGAAAAGTCGCGTCACATGACTTTGGCATTTCTGGGAAATGTCGCCTGGAAACCCATAGAAGGGCTTTTGCCCAATATTCCACTTCCGAGTTTTCGGGTAGGGCCAGCCGGCTTTAGTGATAAGTGTCTATTTTTACCTCCTAAGCACCCACACGTTGTGGCTCACCACGTTGTATGGCTGGATCCTGTATCAGCTCTAGTTAACTATCAAAGAGATCTTACAGCGTATTGGTCGGCTTCTGGCTATAGCCTGGATGATCGTCCATTTCTGCCTCATGTAACGATTGCACGGTCTCCATTCGATCAGGAGGAGTGGCGCCAAGCATTTCACCCACTTCCCATGATGATACGAGGCATTCATCTCTATCAGAGCATGGGTAATTTTGTTTATGAACCCATTTGGAGTCATCTCTTACAAGCTCCTTTTATAGAGATTCCTCACACCGCCGATATTGCGTTTGAGATATATGCCGAAACGATGCAAACAATAGGTTTTCATGCTCAAATAGCCTTGGCTTTCAAGCATCCCGGGTTTTTGAAATACCTACAACCAATAGCAGAAGACTGTACATTGGATGACATCGTGATTTCACTAAATGAATCAGTGACACGAGCTGATATCGAGGAAGGATCTGCGCTAAAAGCAGTGAGTTTCCATGGAGATGTCGTAAAGAAGAACGGACTACTTACTTGGGAGATGGTTGTCGATGTTTAATCTGCAAAAGAAGGGTCCTGCCATGTACATCTTGCCTCAAGAGGCAGGCATGCGTGTGCCGGGGCTTGTGGTAGCTACTGAAGAGCTTCTGGCCGATATGGAGATAGACCGCCCTTTGGAACAAGTTGCTAATGTAGCCTATCTGCAAGGCATTGTGGGCTATAGCATTGCTATGCCAGATATTCATTGGGGATATGGCTTTCCTATAGGTGGTGTGGCAGCTATGGATGCTGAGCATGGAGTGATTAGTCCTGGAGGAGTGGGATACGACATCAACTGCGGAGTGCGCCTAGCACTCGTTCCCGAGCAATATAGCAATCTCACGCAAAAGGATGAAAAACATCTCCTCAAGGCTATGTTTGATCTTGTTCCTTCTGGAGTGGGACATGGACATGGCAAGTCTAGAGAATTAACGGATAGTGACTATCGCGATCTAGCGATGTTAGGGGCTCGTTGGTCGGTTCAGAAAGGTTATGGCTTTCCTGAAGACCTCGATCATAGCGAAAGCCATGGCGTGATTGAAGGGGCAGATATTGAAGCTGTATCGAAATATGCCAAAGATCGCGGGCGCTCACAACTGGGTACAATTGGTTCCGGCAACCACTTTGTCGAGGTGGGTCAGGTTGATACGATCTATCTTCCCGAAATTGCAGAAACCTGGGGAGTATCTCAAGGCCAGATGTATGTGCTGATTCATTCCGGTTCGCGTGGGTTCGGACATCAAGTTTGCCAAGACACTCTTAATAGCTTTGTCAAGCAGGGGTACGCTGAGGGATTACCGGACAAACAGTTGGTGGCTGCTCCAATCAAGAGCGAAGCCGGTCAGCTGTACTTTAAAGCCATGGCTACTGCCGCGAATTATGCGTTTAACAATCGGCAGCAGATTTTGCACGGCGTGCGTAAAGCTATCCATGAAGTGTGCGGAATCTCACCCCAAGATGTTAGGTTGCTCTATGACGTGTGTCACAATATCGCCAAATTTGAGAATCATGAAGTCGACGGTGTCTTAAAGCAGCTTTGTGTGCACCGCAAAGGTGCTACAAGAGCATTTGGTCCGGGAGCAGAAGAACTTAATCCCGTTTTTCGACAGACAGGACAGCCAGTGCTGGTTCCGGGAGATATGGGGCGTGCTAGCCACTTAATGGTGGGATCTGGAAATCCTATAACCTGGTGTAGTGCTTGTCATGGAGCAGGCCGGGCGCGTAGTAGACATGCTTCCTCAAATGCTTGGAGGGGACGCGATCCGTTTCATCATATGGAGTGTCAGCACGTACGTGTGATGGCTTCGTCAAACAGGACAATTGTGGAAGAGATGCCAGATGCCTACAAAGATGTGGATCAAGTTGTAGCCGCAGTGCATGAGGCAGGTTTGGCTAAGATGGTAGCCCGTTTAAAGCCACGCCTTGTCATAAAAGGCTAAGGTCGACCTTAACACAGCCGCCTTTTCCTTGTGAGTTAACAAAAGTCCATCCCTACAGAAGCTGCCTTTTCCTTGTGGGACAAGTCTATCCGCACAATAGCAGAAGAGTTCGTCTACGAGCCGTTGCTGCCTCGGCGAGGCAGCACCACAAGGAAAAGGCAGACCTCTTCAATCAGCAAAACAAAATCTATTTAAAAGCAGCTGGCTGGGGCAAGTGTTCGAGTTGCTTCAACACATCTACCATTTCTATGGCAGCCTGAACGGATTCAAAGCCTTTGTTGCCAGCCTTAGATCCGGCACGTTCTAATCCTTGTTCAATGGACTCTAGTGTTAGAACCCCAAAGATAATAGGAACACCAGTCTCTAAGCTAATCTGAGCGATTCCAGATGCTGCATTGCCGGCAACATAATCAAAGTGAGTGGTAGCGCCGCGAATAACCGCGCCAATACAAATAACCGAATCAAATTGTTGACTTTGTGCTAGGCGCTTAGCCACAATAGGGATCTCATGTGCACCAGGAACCCAAACAACGCTGATGTTATCTTCATCGACACCAAAGCGCTTAAAACCATCTAGCGCACCTTGAAGCAAACCACGTGTGATAAGCTCATTAAAACGGCTTATAACGATTGCGTATTGAGCATCGGGGGTATGCAATTTTCCAATATATTCCTTCATGACAAACTCCGATTAAGTAGGTTCAGCTAGGGATAGCAAATGGCCAAGCTTATCTTGCTTTGCCTGTAAATAGGATAAGTTATCTTTATTGACCTCAGGGACCACCGGGACTCGGTCCACAATTTGTAGATCATAACCATCTAACCCACCATACTTGGCAGGGTTATTGGTCATCAGGCGCATTTTACTGACTCCAAGGTCCACCAATATTTGTGCTCCAATGCCGTATTCGCGTGAATCGACAGGTAATCCAAGGCTAATATTTGCTTGCACGGTATCGTGCCCTTGATCTTGCAGATTATACGCGCGCATTTTATGGCCTAAACCGATGCCACGTCCTTCATGTCCTCTGAGATAGACGATAATTCCGGACCCTTCCTCGGCAATGCGCTGCATTGCTTGACGCAGCTGCCAGCCACAATCACAGCGTAAGGAGCCAAAGGCATCTCCAGTAAGACATTCAGAATGTACTCTCACTAGTACTGGGGTCTCCCGGTCAATAGTACCTTTTACCAAGGCCATATGCTCAATTCCATCTAAAACAGCACTATAGACATATGCGGTGAACTCTCCACAATCGGTGGGAATGCGCGCTGAGGACATTCGCGTAACGAGCTTTTCCCGATGGCGACGATAGCGAATTAATTCTGCAATAGAGACCAGGGGAATGTTATGTAATTTGCTAAATTTAACGACTTCTTCGCCTCTAGACATGGAGCCGTCATCATTGACAAGCTCCGAGATAACAGCTGCGGGATACACAGCGGCAAGATGACAGAGATCAATCGCGGCTTCGGTGTGCCCGGCGCGTTTGAGGACACCGCCGTCTCGGTAGCGCAAAGGGAAAACATGTCCAGGACGGGCGAAATCCTCAGGCCTTGATAAAGGATCAACCAAGGCACGAATTGTTTTGGCGCGGTCTTGCGCAGAAATCCCTGAGGTCGTTCCATGGCGATAGTCGACAGAAACGGTAAAGGCTGTACGATTGACTTCGGTATTATGTTCTACCATTTGCTTAAGATAGAGAGCTTCTAGGCGATCGCTCATCATAGGCACAGTTAGGACTCCGCCGGTGTGTCGCACCATGAAGGCCACTGTTTCTGGGGTTATGCTACTAGCGGCGATGACCAGATCTGCTTCATTTTCGCGGTCTTTGTCGTCTGTGACTAGTATAAAGCCGCCTCGATATAACGCCTCAACGGCGCTATTTACAACGGTATCGCAGTCTGTTATCAGAGGTTGAATGCTCATGGACTTGACCCCACTTCCTTTACATGAAACTAGCTATGATGCCTGAGAAATCTCTAAAATGAAACCGATTTTCGTACAGGTGAACGAATGACAACCTCGATTTTGGCCAATCTGTATTTGGGTAAAACAAAAAGTACCGAATCCCAGGTCCTATTACTACCCAACGACGACCCTTTGGCGCAATTAGTAAGAAAATTTCCTCTTTCACCGCTGCCTATCTTGAATTACGACAGTTTTCCTACAGAGGTGCGTGGTCTAAGGATTTTGGCGTCGTTGTTGGCTGCCAGCACCAATTATTCCTATTACGACAGGAAAAGCTACGAAGATATTGAGCGTACACGACGCCTTATTACCAGAGTGGCCGAGGAAAATTCGATCCACTGGCCGCTCGAGCTTAAAGCATTTGTGATCCATAATTTGTTGGCTTATGTCGTGGCATATCGCAGTCGTGCTTATTTTGACGGTTCAACAGAACCCTTCTTGCTTCCTGTTTGGCGAAGGGGAGAACTCTTTATTGAACCATGCAAACATCTCGATGACATAAATATTTTAGGTGGCGTTTGTGTGCGCGTATTTGTGCCCGTTAGTGGCTCAGGTACCCCAACATTTCTTTTTCACGGAACACTCTTATGGAATTGCGCGAACGGTGCGGGAATTACAATCGCAGACGATTTTAATCCCTTGGGAATTGGTGCAGCTATCCGTTATGCGATGAGGAGACGACTAAAAGATTTTACTGTCGGTACACATCAAAAATATGGTGAGGGAGCCATTGCCATAGGGCAAAGTCTTGGAGGATTATTGGCCGTGGTATGCGGAGCCGATTTTGTCAAAAATATCGATCGCGTGTATGCGTTTGCGCCACCAAAGTATGCCTATCAGTTGCGGAAATCGGCACATCCCCATTGCTATACCTTCTATGCGCGCTGTGGGAATTATGTGGACCCGGTGATTGGTGCAGGAGAGGCTTGGGTGGGAAGGGTCTTTGAGGTTGCACATGTTGGAGATTTAGACCCCATAGGACGCCACGTTCGGTCCCTATCCAATACGTTGGATTGCACGATTCGAGAGGTAGAGGAAACGGGATGGACAACAAGTTGGCAAAACATCTGTTGGTGTTTGCTACAACGGGTTGTGATGACAGTTATTTTTGCCTGTATATTTCCTGTACTACTGGTCAAGAGAGCTCTCTTTGGATGGAGCACTTCTACAAGGTGGCGATATGGCCTTCTAAGCCCATTCAAAAAAATATGCGGCTAACTATTTATCCCTTAAGAGCATCCAGGAGCTTTTTGGCTCCCTTTTTGAGTTCTTTGGGAACATCAATTTTAGGTTTTTCTTCAGCTATCGGCTGCTGCGAGGATTGTGTGGCCCAAGGTATGGGATCCGATGGAGGGGGCACTTTATCATCTTGCAAGCTTCCGCCCAACAGGTCAAGAACTCCCCCAATGACATCACCTTCTGTAGTTCCATGGCTTTGTGCCACTAGTGCTGTTATACGTGCGGTGGCTCGGCCTTTATCGACCGTTGCATTGTCAATCGACCCAGTCAATGGTAGCTGGAGCATATAGTTATCATTCACATTGGCGAGTGCATAGGCCTCACGCAATGCCGTAGCGGTAATTCCAATAGTCATTCTTACTCGGTCCTTAGGAACGTCAATTTTGCCCCACATAGCGACGGGAAAACGCTCTGCAATCAGCGCATCCATGCGACTAAATTTGAGGACACCGTCGTTAAGAGACAAGTGCAGGGGAGTAAACCAAACTTTGAAGGTCCCATCAGCTTTCTCGCGCTTGTTGCTAAGAATTCCCATCACAACGCCTAATTGGCTATTGTTATCGATATCCACTTTGCCTAAATCCAGCGTCGCTTTAGCGATACGCACTCCGCGTAATCCGGTATCCAGAGGGAGCGCAAAACCTAATGGGTCGACGGTAAAGCGAATGGGTTTATCGGTCGACCTGGCTGATACCATATAGGGGGCCACTTCACGGAGTAGTCCTTGGCGTAATTGAGGTGTCACTTGAAGTTCAAGAGCCAAGCTTCGATTCAAAGTCAGCACACGCTGGTTGATTTGACCATCGAGATCAAATCGTCCGCTATCGCCGAGCAAATTTGCCTTGATGTGTCCATCAGGACCATGCAGTTGCAATTCGGCGGTACCGGTTACGCGTGCGCCAATGAGTCCGGGTAAATGCACGCTTACAGACGCTCGCTGTAAAGGATAGCGCAGCAGGTTCACCAGGCTTAATCGTTGACCCGCCATGGCTATATCCACACCCAATGTTTGTGGATTCATCCAACCCGATTTTCCATGGAGACCTGTTAGCTCTCCTTTAACAGTCATTTGAGAAGGGCTTTGACCTTTTTCGGCAAATTCCTTGGTATCTAACTTAAAAGTAACAGATTTAGCGACATTAGGAGTTTGGAAAGCTAGCGTAAGCAACTCAAAGGCCAGGTCTTGTTCAGTGGAGGTATCTTGGACCTGCAGTCCATTCAAGTTTAAACTACCCGCTAGCTGTGGATACTCCACAAAACGCTTTTCCGCCCAAGGCAGGGAGTAGGAAGTGAGAGTAAGATTTACAGGATTAGGCTGAGAGACTTCCCACGGCAAAGCTCCAACAAGTTTCTCTAGACTTGTCCAACGCTCAGGGGTCACCGTCCATGAAAGAGCTAGGGGTTTGTCGGACTCCAGAAAGGCCGATTTTGTACCCAATTTAAAGGAAGCCGAGGCTTGAAACTCTTCTCCTTTGATCGCGAATGAACTTGGCTCGTCAGAACCGTAAAATGCTTTGAGGTTACTATTAATGCTATCTCCAATAAGGCTCGACCATGCTTGCTGGCCACTAATTGAGCTCACGAAGGATACAGGAAAGTTCTGTGCGGCAACATCTAATGTGGCCTTGAGTGTCTGCCATCCATTCTTCCAGTTCTTGGCTTCTGCGACGATATCAAGAGTACCTGGAACATTGTTATTGGTCGTGGTGCTACGCAAAATGGCTGAGGCATTTTGAGATGGCTGGTCAAGATGCCACGAAAAATTTACATCCTTCAACGACGCTTTAGGTACATTTTCGCCTTGAACCACTAATAGTTCGCTGATTAGCGCTTTTCCGCTGGTTAACAAAATTTCAGGAGATGTTCCCTTACGCAAACGCCAGGTGAACTCGTTTACCTTGATTTCCAGAGGTGTGCGCTGTGATAGATGAGGGATTTCGGGATTTAAGAGTCCCAAAGCGATTAAAAGCTCTGGCTTCATGTTGTAGCGTAGTGAGGCCGGTGATACAAGTCCAATAGAGCCATCTGCTAATGAATGAAGTTGCGCCCTTGCGTCCATTAACTCGTTTTGGAGGCTAATTCGCACATCCTTAAAAGCTACCTTTGGTTGAGGCGTTGAAGACAAGTGGCCTGCAATTTCCAAGGTAGAAGCGGATCCCAAAGCTGCAGTTAAGAAGGGAGCGACACCGTCAGGTGAGATCTCTGTACGTAGAGAGAATTGGATATCAGACGTCGCACCGCCATTTGCTAACAACTTAAAGTTGGAAAAGCGAGCTCTTCCCTTCGAGTTTGCGATGCCACCAAGGACGAAAGGAGCAGTTGCTGCATCTGCATTGAGGTGGAAAGAGGAGCCTTGTCGTAGAGGTATAGTGAGTTCCTTGAGGTTAACTAATATATTGGTGCTTTCCTCAAGATGTAACAAGCTTTCAGAACCGGTAAGGTAGCGTATTAAGCTAGGAGTCACTTGAAAATGCATCTGAGCAGGCTTTAATAAGCGCCATGCATCTCCAACGGTGAACTCCAAGGAAGGAGCTGCCATCACGTCTGAACCCAGTTTCAGGTCCAACTTGTCCATGTTAGGCTGGGACGAAAACTTAGCCAAAACATCTAAGTTGACTCCAAAGGTATCTCTTAAGGTTCCGTCAGTATCGAATAGGGAATCCAAGATAGCTATCGGAAATTTCTCCGCAGAGAGAACGACATCACCAGGAAGATAACCAGCAAATCCTTGCTTATCTAGAACTTTGCCGGCAATGCGTAAAGTACCTTTCTGTTCGGCATGCATCATCACGCCGTTAACTTGATAAACCAGAGCCCCACTAGCTTCAAGACGTTCGATGGAGCCAGTCACACTTCTAATGCTAAAATTACCCAAAGCATCGCTGCTGATCCAATATGCGTCGCTTAAGCGGAGGCCAACACGTACTGTAGGCTGCACGCCGCGCTCTTGAGCCAAGCGAGTAGGAAGGGTTAGACGGTCCACATCGATATGGAGCATAGCATCTTGTTTAAGCACAAAGCGACGATCAGAGTCAACGTTCTGTAGGCCCCACAAGCGCTGAAACAGTTGCGGCGTCATTCTAAAACTAATGGTTCCTGGACGCTCTAATACAAAACTGCCTTCACGGAATCGTGTGACTAGGTCCGCTTCTAAGTTAGCGCTCTTGCTTTCGACCTCAACAGCAGGCCCAGTGGCGCTCAACAAAAGGTCTAGTTTTAGATTAAGCGTGGGTCCAAGTGCTTGGGTGAGAATTCCTGTCCAAGAAGGATTTTTGAAGGTAATCAGCTGATCCAAGACATCGACAGCAGTATTATCGATATCCACCTTAAGATGTACTTGTCCGGCACCTTGTGGCAAGGGCAGGCCAGCGGCGTTTTGTACAAAATAGAGGCGGCCTTCTTTATCCAACCCCGACAGATTTGCCTGGATTGACATTAAGCCTGAAAGGTCCTCTTGGTGCGATTGCCCACGCGCTTGTATGGTTGAAGTGCCGTTGCTCGAATTGTACTCTAGTGTAGCTTGAATATCGTCTAGACTAACAGGCTCTAGATCATTGCCGCGAAGCGAAATTGTTCCATCTTGGATAGCCAAATTGCCTTTGAAAGGGATGCGCACGTAGAAGGAGGGAGAGGTGTTTACCTGTTGCTCAGATGTGCCAGTGGTAGCATTCTCTGTTGAGCCAAAAGCTGTATGTAAGTTTGTATAGCCCTGAGAATCTTGAACAATGTCCGCGTGAAAACCAACCATTTGAGCATTGCCCATCTCAAACTTCGCAAAAAGAAGCGCTAAAGGAGAAGTATCCGCGGTTGCTTTACCCACTGTAACAACGGGTCGTCCCTCGGGATCTCGAACGACAATGCCAGTGACTGTCTGGTTGGTAAACCACCCCAAGCTAATACTTTGAACTTCAACTTTGCCTGGAATAGAACTGTTGATTTGTCCCAGAATTCTGTCCTTGCCCCACGAAGTACTTAACAATGTGGGAAGAAACAAGATTAGCAGAAGAAGGAAAGCTATCACACCGCCACTAATAGCAAAAGCTGGGCGTTGAAATAATGAGAACCAAAACCGTTGTAGCCCGGACATTCGAATCTCCTTAAATGCGCTTTGTCTTAACAGTGTAGCAGCCTCAGACAATACGCGCAAACCACCGTTTTGCCAATAGTATCTATTTGACGTAGCAAGGCATGCACGATCATTTCTTGAAACGATGTCGCTGTTTATGTTGCATATGAATGCTAAAGAGCGCATCTTTAAAGACTAACACCATGCAACGCCTGAGACCCTGATTGCTACCAAAACTTGCCGCACAAGTCATTGAATTTGAATT
>CAYTFC010000013.1:0-48145 GCA_964436955.1 uncultured bacterium
TCTGATATATCGCTATGAGCGCTAGATGAAGTTTTGGTAGCAATCAGGGTCTAAGACCGATGTTGTTTATTGCTATTTTTGATAACATATCTACTTGCATGTGGATCTCATATTAAATTAAAAAAGATATGCCACTTAAAGATTTAGATGTCATGCTCTCTCGGCGACGCACTTGACTTTTAAGTTGTTATAGAATAAAATTTTATTTTCATAAAGTATTTTTGAATCAAAGAAACTTGGGCCTAGAATGGTTGATCTTATTTTCAGTTATCTCGAAATGATCGATGATCATCTCTGGAGCTTTATCGGTTTCCCCATGATTATGGTTTTTGGCATTTTGCTATCTATGCAAGGACGATTTTGCCAAATTCGGCAGTTTCCTGCAGCCATGCGTAATTTCTTTAATTTATTTTTACAAAAACCGACGACCGCTAAAGGGGTACACCCTATTAAAGCGTTCTTCGCCTGCGTTGGTGGCTGCATTGGCATTGGAAATGTCGTGGGTGTGTGCACGGCTGTTCAGATTGGTGGGCCAGGTGCGGTTTTCTGGGTATGGGTGGCAGCTATTGCGGGGATGATCCTTAAGTATAGCGAGATTTTTGTCGGGATGCGTCATCGAGTGGCTAGGCCAGATGGTGGCCACGATGGTGGACCGATGTACTTTCTAAAGGGTGCTTTTAAAAACAAATGGGTTCCTGGAGTTGTTTGCTTTCTTTTGTGCCTTTATGGTGTGGAACTTTTTCAGTTTCGTGTGATGACCGCCAGTATTTCTAGCAACTTTGGTGCAAACCATTTGGTGGTTACGCTGATTTGTCTTTGGCTTGTCGTTGTGATTGGTCCTGGAGGTATAGGATTAGTAGGCACTATTTGCAGTTGGGTTATCCCGGTCTTTTTTGTGCTTTACTATGCCATGGGGTTTTGGGTTTTTTACCAAAACTATGAAATGATACCACAAGTGCTCTCCGATATCTTTGTTTATGCCTTCACTCCTTACGCTGAAATTGGGGGGGTAACAGGCGGGTTAATCATGACGATCTCTCAAGGTATCAGACGTGGATGCTACAGCTCTGATGTTGGCGTGGGGTATGCTTCTGTTATTCATAGCGAAAGTAGTAGTATTAGCCCAGAGCGTCAGGCAGCACTCGCTATTGTTGATATTTTCTTGGATGCTTTTTTGATTTGCACAATGAGTATGATGATTGTTTTGGTTACGGGCCGTTGGTTGGAGCCAATTGATGCTAGCCAGATTGTTCAGATTGCCTTGTCGCAGTACTTTCCCTATATGCATATTTTCATGCCGGTATTCCTGGTACTGCTGGGATATTCTACCGTGATAGCCTTCTTTGTGGTGGGTCTAAAGTGCGCAGAGTATATGGGCGGGGAGAAAGGTCGCAAAATCTTTTATGTGTACGCCATTATCTCGCTTTTCTGCTTTTCATATGTTGATACCAAACAGGCTTTAGTGGCGATGTCAATCATTCAGCTTTTATTGGTGGTGATAAATCTGATCGGGATTTATCGCTTGCGAAAAGAGATCAATTTTGACTTCGCGACCTCGGTTGAGGCGGAGAGCAAAGCAATCGCTGACTCCAATTCGCAAGCATCTAATTGACGTTCTCTTATGTTAGTCTGTTTTGCCCTAAAATGGCTACTGCTGCCTAACTGGAAAGTTTGGCTTTCACATCTTGCCATGCGGTTAGCGGGAGATCTGCCCCTACAACTTGCACGACCGCATTTCCCATAATGGCTCCATAATGAGCGCAGATGTGCCAAGGCTGTTGCATAAGATATCCATAGAGGAATCCAGAAGTAAAGAAATCTCCTGCACCCGTGGTGTCAATTGCTTCCACAGGATAGGCTGGAAATGCTTGTATTCTTTCTGAATTGCCTACCAGGCAGCCTAGGGGCCCGCGAGAGACAACAGCCACTTCGCATAAATGTCGCAGGATTTCGCAGCCATCTTCGGCAGAGCCGCCCTTTGATAAGATACGGGCCTCGTCTTCATTACAAAAGACAAGTGTGGCATGCTCACGTAGTAGTTTGAGCAGTACTTCTCGATGAATTGTCACAATTTCATGACTGGAGAGATCTATCGAGACCTTTGCTCCAGCGGCTTTTGCAAGCGTCATCGCTTGGTGGGCCACTTCACCATGTTGAAGGGCATAGCCTTCTATGTGAATTAGCTTGGAGTTGGAAAAGTACTCTTCTTTTAGGTCCTCTGACTTCATGAGTGCGGCGGAGCCCAGAAAGGTTCTAAAGGTCCGATGACCATTAGGTCCAATAAGGGCTAATACTTGGGCCGTTGCGCGTTCCTTCTCAATAAGGAGTGTGGTGACACCTTTGTCTTGAAAATCCTTCCGAAAATACGCTGCAGCGTCGTCATTACCGACTGAAGCTAGAAGCGCGCAGGAGCGTCCTAGACTGGCTAAAGCTTTGATAGTGTTGGCGGCGCTGCCACCTGCGACGGTGATGGGAATTTCACCGCATCTTTTGAGTAGATCCTGCAGGACATCATAATCGACAGATACCATGCCATGCTTGGCGCCAGGAACGGACTCAAGAAACTCTTCGGATACGCGCACTAAATAATCGATCATGGCGGCGCCGATTCCGAGAACTTCCCAATGAGGCGTCATATGGAGGTCTTTTTAGGCGATTGGGTGAGGATGATCTTGATGTGTTGGCGGTTGGCGTAGATGTAGTCAAAACCAGAATAAAGGGTATAAGCACCCGCTACGCTAACGGCGATGGTAGCCCAAAAGTGTAGGTCTGCTGTGGATATGTATCCCATTGATTGTGGAATCATGAGAATCAAAACGATAAAAGCGGCGATACCTTGAATAACAGCTTTAATTTTTCCACTAGTTCGAGCGGCTAACGCAAAACCACGCAGAGCACAGATGGTTCGTAGAGTACTAACAACACTGTCCCGATACAAAAATATAAAAACTAGCAACATGTGCAATTTGACGGGATCCAACGTGAACGTTAAGAAGACTGAAATGCGGCTGATACTATCAGCCATAGGATCAAAAATTTTGCCCAAATCCGTGACTTGATTGTAGCGTCGAGCGAAAAATCCATCACAGAAATCGGATAATTCAGACACTGCCAGAAGGAAGAGCAGAACGTAGGGCAGTAAAACTGAAGAGATGCCGATGACATCATGCTCCATGTAAACGAGTAGAAAAATAGGACTGATGAAGATGCGAAAGAATGTGATTAGGTTTGGAATGCTCAAGTGATCATTAGCCTCATTTTAACGCTTTTAAGTTAGCAAATTTTACAATAATTTACAACCTGCAAGCTAATGCTGTCAACTTAAGCAAAAAACGGTTGGCTATGTCGAAGGGGGAAGGGAGAGTTATATAGGTAACAAAGACTTTCTCACAAAGGCGTGGCGATGACACGTCCATAATTGAAAAGGCCCGACTTGCAAGCGAATCGCAAGTCGGGCTTTGATAATCTAAGATAGCTGCGCCATGGCTTCTTTCGGTTGTGGTTTTCTAAGGGATTGGAATATTGAGTATACAACACCAGTAGCTAATAGGCTGACGGCAACTGTGGGTCTATAATAACAAGTGGCTAAAGTCATGACAACTGTAGCGTACTTTGTAATTCTTCGTACATGAGCCCACAAAAGATAACGTAGGCTTGTTTGTGAAAATACCTTTGGTAGAGTTCCGATATGCTTGGAAAACTCATTCAATCCTACAATCCGCGCCTTGGTCAACGATATAGTGCTGTAATCCTCACCCTTAGCCTTGATCAAACCATGACCTTCAGTATCAACTATTGCGATTTTTTCGTCCCTCGTTAATACAATATTGTCGAGGTGGTTATCCATCATTCCCGAATAATATATAAGTTTACAGACTGCCTCTGCTGTAGCACGTTGTTTATTTGCGGGCCAGTTATTGATTACTTCGACCATCTCTTGTCGGGATAAAATATCTAATTTTTCGGAAGCTATTGCATAGTTTTTATATGCATCTGAGCGAGGTTTATAAGTCACTTTAACGAAATATTCTTTAGGAATAACGATATCCAAATTATACTCGGTGCATATTTTTTGTAACCGACGATTCATCACAACGCGTAAGACATTAGAGCTTTTTGGTCCCCAGACGTTTTGAATCTTTGAGTTTGATACACACATTCTGCTAGCTGGCCTTAGCAACCATTTAGGTAGATCTTTGACCTCATATATTGTAGCAGATAGCGGAAGTGGTGCGACCAGACAGTTTTCAAATTTTGTGGGATCAGCCCGATGTTCTTCGATTTTTTGCATTTGATCGGCAGTGTTAGTAATAAGGTCGTTTGTTATTTCATATAGATGGCCATTTTTTTTTAAATCGATGTTCTGAGGGGTATCGCAGATGTCAAAAATATTATAAAAAGTTTTCAAGCATGAACTAATCATTGCAAATCCTAGTTTTATATTTTTATTAAATGTTTGATTATGTATGTTATAACATTGTATTTATTTTTATGGAATTAAAATAAATACAAAAAAGATAAGGATTGTTTACTTTACTACTCGACTTGCTACCCAATGCGGTATGCGCTCGCGACTTTCAGGTCAGTTTTTAACTGCTGTCGCCAACTCGTAGCTTAGGGAGGGGTGCGTTGTGCTTATCGTTATCAGTCCTGACTTTTGATTTGGATTTTTCTTTGGCAGAAAGTGTGAGAGAGTGGGGGCGGCTTTTCAAAAGTACTTCGTAGACCTGACTGTATTGCAGAGCTGCTTTTTTCCAGCTAAAGTCCATAGACATGCCGCGCAGCGCGATCTGTCGCCATTTTTCGGGAGTATCTCGCCAACAGGCTATAGCGCGGTCAATTCCCCAATTGACGCCGGAAAAATCGGCATCATCAAAGGTAAATCCATTGGTATTAGTTTCAGGAAGACCGGATGTTTCTACATCAAAAACTGTATCCGCTAAGCCCCCAGTTCTGCGCGCAATGGGAACAGCTCCATAGCGCATAGCAATCATCTGCGTGAGCCCACAAGGTTCGAAGAGGGATGGAATGAGAATTGCATCGGCGCCGGCGAAGATTTGGTGAGCTAACTCCTCACTAGTACGTAGGCATAAATGAACGTGACTATTGCCTTTATTCGCGGCTTTTATTTGATCAAAATGAGCTTGGATTTCGGCAACAGGACTTGTGCCTAGCAAAATAAATTGCCCGCCTTGATCCACCGTTCGCTGAATGGCGTGGGGAAGCAGATGGATGCCTTTTTGGGGGATAAGCCTAGCAATGCATCCTATGATGGGACGTTGTTCTTGTGCTAAATTTAATCGTTCCCTTAGCGCCCTTTTAGCGTGTTCTTTTCCTAGCCAATTGGCATGCATGAGCTGTAGATAGGAAAAATGGTCTGAAAGCAGGGGGTCTTCTTCAGGATTCCAATAGCGGTAGTCGATGCCATTTAAAATGCCCTGAAAGTTGTTTTTGTATTGTACAATGGTGCGTTCCATGCCCATTCCTTCACGCGGAGTCAGTATTTCTTGCGCGTAGGTGGGGGACACTGTGGTGAAGAAGTCACAGTGTACAATAGCCCCTTTCATTAGGTTTACGGTATTAGGTTTGCTATTATCACTTAATTTACCAGAGTGGAGAAGCTCAAGTCCCTGCAAGCCAATAAAGTCGAGATCTGTGGGATCGCACAGGCCTTGATATTCAATGTTATGAATGGTGTAAACGATTTTGCTATTTGCGATTGGTTGCTCTTTGTAAAGTTCGCGCATGATAGGTGCTATTGGGGCTGTTGGCCAGTCATGAAGATGAATGATTTCCGGATTACGTTGGGTTTGTACTAGAAATTCTATGGCAGCGCGTGAGAAGTAAAGGAACCGCTCCACATCATCATGTGCACCATATATGCAACCTCGATTGAAGAAGCTCTTAGGAGGAGGGGCATCGATAAAAAACACCTTAAGCCCATGAACGGTTCCTTGCCAGACCTTAACGCGATGCCAAGAGTCTTCATAGAATGTGTTTAAATTGTCGATGTGGACTTTAAAATCTTCAATTTGCCGCTGCAGAAGGCAGTCATATTTGGGTAGAATCATTTCTACAGTGTGGCCTTGAGCTATCAGCTCCCGCGCTAGACCCAAAGCGACGTCTGCAAGGCCCCCGACTTTAGCAATAGGAGCCAACTCGGAGCTGATTTGGACGATATGCATCGATAATCCTTTTTTTCAGTACAATCTTCAAAATGGGTTTGAAAATCAAGGTGAAAACCTAGAACTTAGGATTAGTCAAGCTGTTCAATAGAAGGTAATGCTTCACTATTTAATCGTATTGAATCGATAAGAATTTGGTACTGTTGATGCAGATTGACGCTGCACTGATTTAAATCTTGTAAGGCTTCATCTGCCAATTGATTAGTCTCCACATGTTGAAGTCTGTCAAGTGTGTCTATATTGACATGTATTTCCCTTAGCAAAGTCTGAATTTTGGTTTGGTCAATTCGTAACAGTTCAATGGCATTAATCAGGAGCTGCTGGGGCAGTTCGTCATTCCTATGAGCATTTTGAAATGCACGTAGAAGAGGGGGCATTTGATTTAGTCGGTTATTTGATTCCTGCAAAAGGGCCTCTACACGCTGTCGTGTAGGAGCTAATGAGTTCATGAATTCATCGGTGGAGGCTTTTGCTTTCAAAGCCTCAAAATCTATACTGAGCCTTTGAAATTCTTGTTTTACGACTGCAATATTATTACGCCCTTGCTGGATAAGGGTGTTATAATTTGCGATTCTCTGAATCCAAAGAGCTTTCTTGTCATCGGGTAACATTCCACCGGGCACTAAAGCTCCGTTTTCATCTAGAACTTGGAATCCTTCAGGATGATTTCCTTTCAGTAGTACGTCCAGCTGCGCCCTTTTATCTTCAAGGGACTGCTGTATGGAGATCATCAGGGTGAGGGCACCTTCAGCTCGACCGAGGGCTTTTCCGTGCGATGCCTCTAATTGATCTAGAGCAGCTCTTTGGTTTTCATATTGTTCCTGGACTGCTTTCTTTTGTTGCATCAGAGCATTGCGTTTGACGGGGTCGACTGCCACCAAGAGCTGGTCGTTGAGTTTTGTGATCACGCCATTGTACTGAACTAGGTTCGCTTGTAACACGTGAACTTGTTTGGCGTGGGTTTTCCCAAAAAGCAAAGGAAACCATTGTTTTGTTGTGGATGCGTAATCATTTTGTAATTCCGCCAACGCTCCTGTTGCTTTGATGCGTCCACGAATACCTGCTAGTGAGCTTCTTTCCTCAAATAGATTCGCTCGTGCCTGAAAAAAAACTTTCTGCTCATACTCAATTTCGTTATGCAGACGTTCGATGTAGTCTGCTGGTCGCTTGAACCCCGCACGTCTTATCAGTGGCACTGTAATGCGGTCCGTTCGTGATTTCAAAAATTCAAAGGCCTGAGTGCGCGTCCCCATAGACAGAGGTTGATATACATCAGCCCAATCATCTTCAATCACTAGAGACTTCTTTGCTTCATTAGCTTTAGTTAATTCTGGGCCAATACAGTACCTTTCTCTCCGCCCACCTGCTGTTGGCGGAATGTAAATGACTTCCCTTTGCTTGCTGACTACTTCTACTGTGAGATTACAAGATAGATGCTTGATATCCGTGCCAAACAAGACTAATGCTTTATTGTAGAGGTTATTTTGCTGCTCGTAAGCATCTCTATATGGAAAGAAGACTCGAGCGGCCACTACGTCGTCGACGCGTTTCCAAGCTGCCTCCTGGCGTTGTGAGGGATCCATTGATTGCACTATGGGGACACAGTTAGCTGCAACGACCAATTTTACTCGCTGAAGAACTTCGTGCTCAGCGGCAGGGTCAGTTAAGCTAGGCATATTAATTGTCGTGTAGATAAGAATATCTCGCTGCGCGGTCATCTCCCGTCCATGAGCATCGATGTAACTTACTCGCCAGTTAACGCGTATCTTTACGAGGTCAGTTGTTTTACCTTCCTCTCGCCAGCTCTCGATTTCAATTCCGCCATTAGGTCCCGTTACGGGTTTGTAATCAAGGCTTATGATGTTATCCCTTTCCCCACCTATCAAGTTCCAGATCCACGGAGCCGCATACTCTAATTCGCCTTCGCCTTCATGAATATGTAATTGTATATTAGGTTCCTGTTCATGTAAGTGCAGATTAATGCTAGGTTGTCTTTGTAATGGGTCCACGAATTCTCCTGACTTTAATTTATATAGTAATTATATAATGTAAGGTTATATAAATAAAAGGCGATTACCTATCGCGGATAGCGATTGCAAAAAAATGTGCAATGGGGTCTTGCAATTAATCTCTAGCATCGTTATCATGCTGCCATTGTTACGACTTGAATCGTCGTGCAAGA
The DNA here is from genome assembly GCA_964436955.1 of uncultured bacterium. GTDB lineage: Bacteria > Chlamydiota > Chlamydiia > Chlamydiales > JAJFMA01 > CAMFKD01. The sequence goes on from CAYTFC010000013.1 coordinate 8,368, forward strand.
CAATGCTGGGGTGTCGCCAAGCGGTAAGGCAGCGGTTTTTGGTACCGCCATGCGGAGGTTCGAATCCTTCCACCCCAAATAGAAACCTGAGTAAGGTGGTATTGATATGTCAGCAGCCATGGAAGAAGTCCTGTTCTTTTCGGGGTCTTCTCATCCTACATTGGCTGAAGAAGTTGCAGTGGTCGCAGGCCTCCGACTTGGACGTATCGAATTAGGGCGCTTCCCCGATGGGGAAATTTTTGTTCAGCTGAACGAAAATGTGCGCGGACGTGATGTGTTTATCCTTCAGTCCATTGCACGCCATCCCAACCGTTATTTGATGGAGCTTCTGCTGATCGTTGACGCAGCTAAGCGTGCGGCAGCCCGAAGTATTGTGGTAGTCATTCCCTACTTTGGGTATAGCCGCCAAGATCGCAGAGACAAGCCACGTGTGCCGATTACGGCCAAGCTTGTCGCAGATTTGCTCCAGTCAGCTGGTGTTAAGCAGGTTGTTACAATGGACCTGCATACTGACCAGCTGCAAGGATTTTTTAACATCCCGGTCGATAGCCTCCATGGCCGACCCAAGCTTGCTGAAGCTTTCCTTAACTGGAGTGGTGATCACGATGCTAGTAACCTCGTAGTAGCAACTCCAGATGTTGGAAGTGTAAAGCTAGCTCGGGCCTATGCCAGTGAGTTAAAAGTCGACCTGGTTATTGTCGATAAAGAACGCCTTGATGCTACTAAGGTCAAAGCAACGACAGTAATCGGGGATGTGCAAGGAAAAGATGTCCTTCTCGCTGACGATATGTGCTCTACAGCAGGTACATTAGTGTCAGCAGCGAAAGCGTGCCAGGAGAAGGGTGCCAATCGAGTGTTTGCCGCAATAACCCACGGGCTGTTTGTGGGTGATTCCATTAAGAACTTGGAAGCGAGCCCGATTGAAGCACTATTTGTGAGTGATACCATACCTCTCAATGAGAAAGCTGCCAAGTGTAGCAAGGTTCATCCCACCTCCGTAGCAAGTCTATTCGGCCAGGCGATTCAATGCATCGTTTCGGCGAAGTCCATCTCTTCTATGTACTTATGCTGTGTGTAGCAGGCGAGTGATCCTAATCAATCATTCCTCCGTTGCCGCAGAGCTATAAACTAAACATAAACATGAGAAACCTCGTCCCCTTAGGGAGGCTTCATGGAACTCAAGATGTCAACACGGCCTGTAGCTAAAAAAAGCGAGGTCAAAAATGCGCGTTTGGATGGACTCATCCCAGCCGTAATTTATAGTGCAGGGAAGCCTGGCGACCCAATTTGTGTCGATGGGCCAACCTTCACTAACTTTTTAGCTAAGTTAAAGCGTGGACGCCTGCCAACAGTGCAGTTTGTTCTCGTGGACGACAAAGGCGCGAAACGCCGAGCTATCATAAAAGACATTCAGTACGACATTACCACATATGACGTCATTCACTTGGATTTTCAAGAGATCCATGATGATGCTGAAGTTAATGTGAAAGTGCCTATTGAATGTGCAGGCTTAATTGAATGCGTGGGAATTAAACATGGTGGCGTATTGCGTCAGGTTATCCGTTCTGTGAAGGTACGATGCCTTCCTAAGGATATGCCAGCGTACTTTGAGTTGGATATCACCAACTTGGAGCTGAAGCAGACTAAACGCCTACGCGACTTAGCTATCCCCCATGGCGTGCGTCCGATAGCAGATCTAAACGAAGTGGCCGTCGTTATCGCTAAGCGATAGAAGTAGGACTTAAGGTGCAAGAGCAAGGAGAAAGAAAGGTACACGTCATAGTGGGTTTAGGAAACCCAGGCAAACAATACGAAAGAACCCGACATAATATTGGATTCATGGTCGTTCAAGCTTTGGCTAGCTCTAAAGGGCTAGTCTGGCGCGAAGACTCTCGTTGGCCTGGTATTGCAACTAAAACAACTACAGCAGATGCCGATCTTTACCTACTCATGCCGACGACATACATGAATGAAAGCGGACGCGCCGTGCAACGTTACCTCAGTTATTACAAGGTAACACCGGCGAGTCTTCTGGTGGTGACCGATGATGTGGCCCTGGACTTTGGTGCAACGCGCCTTAGACCTAACGGAGGCACAGGAGGTCACAATGGCCTAAAGAGTATTCAGGCCATATTAGGTACCCAAGAGTTCGCGCGATTGCGTATGGGTATCGGCGACCGGGAACATGGAGACCTCGCGGACTATGTCCTCGCGGACTTCACTAAAGAGGAGCAGGAACATCTCGAAGGCTTTATCCAAAAAGGGATTCAAGTCCTCGAAGACGTTCTGCGAAACGGAGTTCCCGTGGTAATGAACAACGCCAACACCAGAAAGAAGGCGTCCCCAGGGCAACCTGAAGAACAGATAAAGAAACAAAACGACGAAAGTGCGCAGGAGAACCAGCATGAGTCGAGAAAACAATAATCATCACCTCTATGAGGGGATGTACATCATTAGTTCGACGCTTAGCGAAGATGCCAGGGCGAAAGCCTTTGAGAAAATTCAAAATGGCATCACCGAGCGTAGCGGAAAGATACATAAGGTACATGATCAAGGACGCCGCAGACTTGCTTATGATATCGATGGACACAGAGAAGGCCACTACTACCTCGTGTACTTTGATGCACCAGCAGAGGCCATTTCTGAAATGTGGAAGGATTACCATCTGAATGAAGACTTGGTACGCTTTCTCACTTTGACGACCGATGAGGTCCGTGAAAAGATCGAGTTCAAAATGTTGGCGGAACAGTAAGGAGTCGTGATCATGAAGCAAAAGACTAAGCGTTCCAGCTTTGAGCGTACAAAAAGGCGCAAGAACTGCCCCTTTACTATCGCTGGTATTAAGCCAGCAGAAATCGACTACAAAGACACGAATACGTTGTTGAAGTTCGTTACGGACCGCGGTAAAATATTGCCACGGCGTATTACCGGTGTTTCTGCACATCACCAGAGGTTTCTAGCTCAAGCGATTAAGCGTGCGCGTCATATGGCGCTCCTGCCGTTTGTAGCAGACGCATAGTAAAGAAGGAAATCGATTATGGCTACGAAATTACTACTTGTTCAAGACGTGGATGACCTAGGACGCAGCGGCGATGTCGTAAGTGTGAAGCCTGGTTTTGCACGCAACTACTTGATCCCGCATGGTTTTGCTAAGGTTGCTGACAAGAGAACCTTGCGCATGCAGGCTCGCTTGCAGCAAGAGCGCGCGGTGCGCGCTGCTGAGGACCGCCGAGAAGCTGAGACACAAGCGACACAGCTTGCGGACATTCAGCTTACAACGATTGTAAAGGTGGACCAAGAAGGCAATATGTACGGGTCTGTCAGTGCCCACGACATCATGAAATTGCTCGCAGAGCAAGCTAAGGTGGAAGTGGAGAAGAAGTCCGTGCAGCTCAAGCATGCCATCAAGGAACTCGGCATTCATCGCGTTTCATTGCGTTTGAAAGAGGGTGTGGAAGCAACAATTGTCGTTAAGGTTATGACTGAAGACGGTAATTTTGAATCTGCATCATCGAAGCGCAGTACTGCGAAGGAAGTCACTCGTGAAGAGGAAGCTGAAGACGACGAAGAAGCTTCTCAAGAGTAAAGAATATAGGGAAAGGGACCAAGGAACGCAAGGGGCCTAAGGGACAAAAGACGGATACAGATTGTTCATTTTTTGCCTCTTAGGTCTCTTAAGTCCCTAACGTCCCTTTCTCCTTGTTATTGGGAGCCTTTTATGAAGCTCATTTCGCCAGCGAAAATTAACGTCTTTCTGCGGGTTTTCGGTCGTCGATCTGATGGTTATCACGATTTAGCTTCTCTTTTCCAGGCCATTGATCTTTGTGATCTTCTTGATATACAATTATCTAACGATGGAGTCGATCGCCTTAGCTGCGATCAGCCAAGCGTTCCAAACGACGCATCCAATCTTATTATAAAAGCAGCTAACCTATTTCGGCGTAAAACCAAACTTGCGTTTGGTTTAACTGTGCACTTAGAGAAGCGCATCCCCATTCAGGCCGGACTTGGAGGAGGTAGTAGCAACGCTGCCACAACCCTATGGGGCCTAAACCAGCTATGTGGCTGTCCAGCTACAATCGATGAACTCATTGCTTGGTCAGGAGAAATTGGCTCTGATATCACCTTTTTCCTCTCCCAAGGTACCGCGTACTGCACAGGTAGAGGCGAGATTATGCGTCTGATTCCTCCACTTCCTAGGCAAGATCTATGGATAGCTAAGCCAACGGAAGGGTTATCAACACCAGATGTGTTTAAGCGATTCGATAACAATAAAGCGGACCACAGAGATCCTGAGCTGGCATTAAGCAAATGTCAGTTGGGTGAGTTCGCTTGCTTTAACGATCTGGAGCTACCAGCATTTTTGGTGTTGCCCAAGCTAGCAGAAATAAAAAATGAGCTACAAAAGACTTGTAGCTCACAAACTCTGATGTCGGGAAGCGGCACTAGTTTCTTCTGTTTAGGAGTTCAGAAACCTTGGCCGATTTTTGGAGTAGATCTATTCCCAGCGCGTTTTATCAACCGAGCATCGGAAACTTGGTACTGTTAGATCCGTCCAGTCAGCAGCAGAATGACGAGGATTAGTACGATGATGAATAGACCGCTGCTAGGATAGAAACCCCATCCTGCGCTATGTGGCCAAGTAGGTAGGGCGCCGATCAACAGCAAAATTAAAACAACCAGTAGAATAGTGCTTAACATGTTGTCCTCCTAGATGATACCTATTAGCTTAAGAATAATCAGTAGGCTTATTGGTACTCCAAGAAGCCACAATAACATCATTTTGCCCATAACCGGTACTCCTTCTGTAATTAGTAGACTCACCTAACATCACATTAAAACTTGGTAAGGCCGTTGTAAAGAAATTAATGTCTTTTGCATTTATCTCGTCCCATTTGGTAGTCTGACACCGCACATCCACTGGAATTAATCAATGAAAACTCATGACGCGCCTCTTATCATCGTTACTGGAGGAGCCGGATTTATCGGTTCTGCTTTTATACGCCATCTCAACGATCAGGGAATTTCCAACATTCTTGTCGTCGATGATCTTGGCACCGATGGAAAATGGGTCAATTTAGTTGGTAAACGTTTTACGGACATCGTACCGGTAGCCGGGCTGTTTGATTGGCTGGAAGGTCGCCAGAACGATGTTGCTTCGATTCTACATCTAGGGGCCTGTAGTAGTACTGTAGAAAACGATGCCAGCTATCTTCTAGAGAATAATTACCGCTACACTCTCCGGTTGGCTGAGTATGCTCTTAAGCATCACAAGCGATTTGTCTACGCCTCATCTGCCGCGACATATGGCGATGGAAGTTTGGGTTTCAACGACAGTCACGAGGGCTTAGAATTTCTGCAGCCTTTGAATATGTACGGCTATTCAAAGCACCTTTTTGATCTTTGGGCGCTGCGTCAGGGCGTTTTGCATAACGTTGTGGGACTAAAATATTTCAACGTTTTTGGTCCTAACGAGGCACATAAGGGCCGCATGGCATCTGTTATTCGCAGTATGGTTCCTGCCATTCAGAAAGAAGGAGCAGTTAAGCTCTTTAAATCCAATGATTCTGCATTTGCGGATGGTGGGCAAAAGCGCGATTTCATCTATGTTAAGGATGTCGCCAGAATGACGCATGCCTTTCTAAACAGCACGATTGGAGGCATTTACAATGTCGGACGCGGAATTGGTGAAACGTGGAATTCCTTAGCCAAAGCTGTTTTTAAGGGACTTGGGGTTAGCGAAAACATACAGTATATCGATATGCCGCCAGACCTCATTGGCAAATATCAAAACTACACCTGTGCGGACATGGATAAAACACGCAAAGCTATTGGCGCCCAATCGGCATGCCAACCATTAGAAGACAGCGTTGTCAACTACGTAAGAGAACATTTGTTACCGGGAAAAACATGGTAAGATTGGTTGGAACTATCGGACGTCTACGCACCTCGAAAGTGCTCGTGGCTGGCGACCTCATTTTGGATACCTACACAGTGGGAAAGGTCCATCGTATTTCACCAGAAGCTCCGGTAGCTGTTGTAAAAGTTCACCATGAGGAGCACCGTCCGGGCGGGTCTGGCAATGTCGTGCTTAACTTGCGCTCGCTTGGAGCGGAAGTGGTGACTCTCGGTCGCGTCGGCGATGACCATGCTGGACGCCTGTTGATTGAGTGTTTACAATGTGAGGGAGTAAATACAGCTGGCATTCTTCCTCAACTCGGCGTCCCCACACCGGTAAAAAACCGAATTATCGCAGATAATCAGCAGATTGTGCGTGTGGACCGCGAGGAAGCACAGCCATTATGTCCAGTGCTTGAAAAGCAGCTTCTCGCGCAGCTTCCTGAGTTATTAAAGGGTGTAGACCTTGTCGCCATCTCTGACTATGGAAAAGGGTTTTTCACGCCAACTTTGATTAGTGGTCTTATAGCGACCGCGCGTCAATGCAATATTCCGGTGGTGGTAGACCCAAAAGGCATTGATTTTCGTAAGTATCGCGGAGCCTCCGTAATTAAACCTAATCTATCTGAAGCCATAATGGCGTCGGGACTCCCTCAAGAAGTGGGTTTAGATACTATCGCAGCCAAAGTTTTAGAAATCACCGATGCTGATGTTTTGATGATCACACGATCACAAGATGGCATTTCTCTCTTCCATCGCGCCGGCAAGCGTGATGATTTTCCGGTTAAAGTTCATGAAGTGCGAGATGTGACGGGAGCTGGTGACACTGTCTTGGCTATGCTATCTTGCGCCTTGGCAAGTGGACTGTCCATAGCGGAAGCATCTCAGTTATGCAACGTCGCCGCAGGCATTGCAATTGAACGATTTGGATGCGCACGAGTTTCATTATCCGACATCGCTAGGCGTGTATTAGAAGGCGACGTAGCTAACAAAGTCTTTGACGAAGAGCACCTATTTGCGTTACAGCAAACATTAGTGGGACGTAAGTTGGCGGTGCTTGGCCTCAACTCAGTCGAGGGACTTTCACCTCGGGCGTTTGGACTGATGCAGCAGATTGCACGTAGGGATAACTGGTCGTTGCTAGTGTACCTACGTGATAATGATCCAGATATGCATTTGATTGAGATGTTGGTGTCGCTTCGTGAAGTAGACTTTATCATTCTTAAGAGCGAGAGCTTACGCCACTTATGCAATTGTATTCATCCCGACGAAGTGTTCGTCGTGGAAGGCTCTGGCATCAGGCCCTTACCCGATAGCCAAGAGCTCGTTATGGTCTAGATGTAAAAGGGAGGTTGCTATGGGCCAGGAAGCGTTTCAATGGAAGTGTCATCCGGAGGCTGAGCGCCTGCTTCTCGATCTTCTAGATCGCGCTTGTGAGGCAAATAAAGCCATAGCGAACCTGCGAGATGATTTACAGAAACTAACAAGCACACGGCTGTTTGATTGGCTAGACCATATTGTGGTTGGCGGCAGCCCTTCACGCGTCTCTGAGTTAGAGATGCTGGGCTTTGTATGCAATCAAGCCGGTTCCGCCTACCGCGTGTTTCACCATCCTGGAGCTCAACTTCCCATGTTGGTGGTACAGGATTTTCCTGATGATGTCGGAGGAGTCGCCGTCAAGGTAGATAGTATAGCAGATTATCTGATGGCTTGTAGTCAGCAAGGCATTATAGAAGGTACACCATTCGGAGGCTATCGTCGCTGCAATGTAGCGGTGGATAATGGCGTGGCGTTGTGGATTGTGGAAAGACGCAGTACACGTTCTTTAGAGCCCACTTACTATGACGAAAGCTATGTTCAACGTTATATAGAAGCGCGCGAGCAATGGAAAAGTCGTCCTCGTGCAGATGAGGATGAAGACCATGCAGCAGCACAAATGCTGCAGCTGGCTTCTGATATGGCGAGTTTGTTAGGACGCGATATGGCGGCGTGGGTTGTATTAGAAGTTGAGCGTGATAGGTGGCAATCGCGCAACCGAGCCGCGCAAGTGCAAAAAGGTCGTCAAGATCGCTTGGGAATGGGCTGGGCTAACCATGATCATCACACATTTCGTTCCAGTCGTCGCCATTTTCCGGCGCTTGTCAGACTATTTGAGATTTTAGGTTTTCACTGCCGCGAAAGGTACTATGCTGGTTTAGAAGCTGGTTGGGGCGCCCAGGTTATGGAGAACCCAGTGGCAGGACTGGTGTTGTTTTTGGACGTTGATTTGGCGTCTGAAGAGCTTGCAGTGGACTTTGCACATCAGGCCATTCCTGAAATGGACACGTACAACACGGTTGGATTGTGGTGTGCTTTGCACGGCGATTCCATTCTTAAGGCAGGCATGCATCACCTCGAGTCACAGTTCTTTTTTGATGAACTCAAAAAGGATCTTGCTGAACGCGATGTGGGCATGATGGAACCCTTTAGTACTTTTTCTTACTTGCGTCAGGCGTTTACCAAAGGTGAAATCTGGCAAGTTTGTCCTAAGAGGATAGACAAGCTCCTGGCTAGCGGCAAAATCACTCAAGAGCAAGCCGACAAGTTTTGCAAAGACGGAGCTTTAGGAAGTCACCTGGAAAACCTGCAGCGACGTGAGGGCTACAAAGGCTTTAACCAGAAAAACGTGAGCCTGATCATCCAAAAAACAGATCCCCGCAAAGCTCATGCAGATGCTTTTTGATAGCGAAGCGGCGTCCTTTCTGGGCTCACCTGCGAGGGATATGCTTGTCAGCCTCGGCGAGGCAGACCCACAAGGAAAAGGCAGCTTTTGCATTGAATTGCGGAGCGTGTGATGTCGCTTCGGCTACAACGTGTAACAGCAGCCCCATAATACTACGAAACGACTTCAACAAGGTAAGCGTCAAATAGACCCATATTTTTTGCAAAGCGCCTGTTGAGCATAGTCCTCCTTAAACGCATTTAAGGAGGACTATGCTCAACAGGCGCTTTGCAAAAAATATGGGTCTATTTGACGCTTACGTCGAGTCTTCAGCAGTCGATGTAATTTTATTCCAATCCACTGTAAGGCACTTTCAGCTTCCGGAATTATTTCATGGCAGTTAATAAAACCATGAATTAAACCAGGAAAACAATTAAATTCAACAGTACTTCTTTTTTTCGCAAGTTTACCAGCAAACTCTTTTCCATCATCTGACAAAAGATCGCAACCAGCGGTAACAATGACTGCGTCTGGAAAGTTTTCAAATTCATCGAAAAACAAAGGTGATAATAACCAATCCGAAATATTATCGTGATCATTAATATATTGGTCTCTATAAGAAATCATGATTTCTTTCGTTAATATTTGATTAAAACCAAATCGATTTATAGACGGCAATGTAAATGATAAATCAAGAACAGGGTATATGAGCAAAACTATTTCAGGAAGGGTTTTCCTTTCTTTAATCAATTGACATGTTGTTGCTGCTACAATATTCCCCCCTGCACTATCTCCAGCAAAAATAATAGAATGGTTTAAAATATCTAAATTTGATTTATTTTCTATCACCCATTCATAGATGCTTTGAAAATCATTTATGGCTATTGGAAATTTGTGTTTTGGTGCTAAGCGATATTCAACAGCTAAAACTGAACATTCAGTTCTTAATGCTAGCCGACGACACAAAGCTTCATGGGATTCTATACCACCATATATCCACCCTCCTCCGTGTGCATATATAATAAGAGGGGCTGGTTGATTTTTTGGCTGATACAATCTTGCTCTAATTTGAACCCCGTCATATCTCGACGAAACAGAGAATTCCTTGACAATAGGAATAAATTCACAAATTCCAGTGTACTCTTTGAACCTTACTTGTTTTTTTTCATTCCATAGTTTTTCGCTAAGCCTTACTTCTTCAACAATGAATTGAGATTGAGCAGTTAAAAAATTCATAAAACATGCCTTAAAGCTTTCTTTATTATCATACTAATTATTCTATTTCGTTTTTGAACGATATAACTATTTTGTTCTTTTACAGCTCCAAAAATCAAACAATTTTTATCGAATACGTGCCATTTATAAAAATCTCTAATTTTTTCGATTTTTCTGCTCTGATATGGATCAATAGGATGTTGCAAGCTTTCTTCGTATTTGGATAGTTCAAACAACGATTGATCTGCTCTTCTAAATTCCATAGGCAAAGAACTTAACCCATTAACTGCAATTTCTTCTGGATTTTCCTCGCTTCCAACGTTTACTATATCTTTTTTTACGCATGCGTGCTTTTTCAAAAACGAAAATATGTCTTCTTGCTTAAAAACTTGCTTTACATCTCTTAATGCATAAACTGCACAATTTACATGATCGTGTTGCCTTTGGTCTTTAACCACAAAAATTTCATAATCTATTTTATTTATTATGCTGCTTATTTCTTTGACCGTTGTTGTTGAAAATCTAGCTCTATCGCCTATAGAATCAGAAATAAAAAAATTAAATTTTCCTTTAGATTTTTCTATGAATATTTGTGTTATGTGTGAGGAATTTAAATGTCTCACAACAGTGGAAATTCTTGTATCTTCATTTTTTTTCTTTAAATTTGAAATAAAATCTCGAAGTTCATCAAATGAATCAAATGCTTCATAGTTAATGTGAATGTTTTTATTTTCGCATTCAGCTTTAAACTCTTCTTTAATATATTGAATTGCCTGCAAAGGCAAAATAATACCTGCCGAAAACTTTGTAAAAATCAAGTTGGATAACACGTCTGAATGACGGCTTATGATATCGTCTAAAGCTCTAACCATGATATCATCAGCTTGATCAAATGGATGTGCTGTGATCAAATTTATAATTGAGTACGAAAGATTATCGCGATGATTTTCGGGGGTTTTCGAGATGATTTGTTCAATATATTCTGCAAGACTTTTGGAAATTTTTTGGGGAATTGCTTTAGAATGATTGACTCTATTGAGCTGATTAAAAATAGAATAAAGTAGAATATAAATATTATCGATAAATAAATTTGCATCTTCACTATAACATTTCTCAAGGTCGATTTTCAAATCACATATTTCAGCGTCTTCTTTCAAAATGTCCGAGATCACTTCCTCTATATTAGAAACGTTTTTCTCAATATAACTTGATTTGTTAGATTGATTTTGAAAGATATTAGGAGTTCTATTTGTTAGATTATAAATATTCATTATAATTAACTCCTGTTTACTGTCTTGAGTGGTTCTGGACTGTTATCATTTTTTTGGTTAGGTTCTCATTAACGTGATGAGCCCTTTTTTTATGGAAATTGTTGAGTTTGGACCATGAGTTAGTAATTTGTCAAATTATGAATAAGTCTATCATTTTAGGTTCTTGGGAAGAATTGAGGAAGAATTGGGGGCGCCTCGTCAGAGATGCTTGCTGTTATCGAAAGGCCATGAGCGCGTCGAAGCCGCTCGCACTTCCTGAAAGTTCGAAGGGATTTTATTTTACTCTTTTCTGTAAGAAAGTCTCTTGAGCATCGTGCTCGTTTGGAAGACGAGCTTCGCAGATTTAAAAGGCGTTCTAGCAAAAATAGTTCTAAACCACCCTCTCAAGATTTCAAGGTCAATGGTACTGACGACGCTATTAGAGGTGGTGCAAAGCTCGGACATCAGGCTCATCAAAGAGTTTTATTACCCGAAATGATCCAGCATCCAAGAAATCGAGCTCCTTTCTGTTTTGATTGAAGCTCCCAAATTAACCTAAATTGTTCTTTCATGCTGTGAGCTACTGCTAATTGGTGATTAACTACTAGCAGCGCGTGGTATCAATGGAGCGATTGCTTAATCGAGAGCTCTTGCCAGAAGTTCTACAAGATGAAGGGCATGATGGCCAGTGCCTTGTGCTATTTGGGAACGGCAGGACATGCCGTTGGCGATCACAACAGTGTTCGCGTCTGCATTTCGGATAGCTGGAAATAATTTATTCTCTCCAATGGTCATAGACATGGCGTAATGCTCTTTTTCATATCCGAACGAGCCGGCAAGTCCGCAGCAACCAGAGGTAATTTCCGTGACAGTGCTGTGAGGGATGGAGCTTAGAACTTTATGAAGTGTTGATGATCCCACGAGCGCTTTTTGATGGCAATGTGTGTGAAAATGGATGCTTTGAGGCTTTGTTTGTAACCACGGAAAAGTATCGTGGCTTGCCAGCAAGATATCAATGGGTTGACAAAGGGCAGCCAGTTTTTCCGCAAATTCGCTAGGGACAAGATCGGGGTAGTCATCACGAATGGTAAGAATACAGCTGGGTTCAAGTCCTACAATCGGAATGTTCTTTTCCACATAAGGTCTCAGATGTTCGATAAGCTGTAACGCAGCTTTTTTGGCTTGCTTGAGCATGCCTTTTGAGATGAGAGGTCTTCCACAACATTGCCAAAAAGGAACTATGACGTCATAGCCAAATGCTCTTAGAACTTTAACCGCGCTGTGACCTATTTCTGGATAGTGAAATTCGGTATAGGTATCTAGAAATAGCACAACTTGGGGGTTTCCCTGACTTGGCTTAGTTTGATATTGTTTCGAAAAGCGTTGCAATGCTAGTGGTGGCAGAGAACGCTCAGGAGCAATTCCAATAGCTGAGAACAGCTTCTTAATAAGGGTGCTTTTCCCAACAGCATTGTAAATCTTCGCTAGCGGAGCCGTCCATTTATTAATCGTCGCAACATGGGCAAAGAGACGACTACGAAGCGAATAGCCATTTTTTTCCTGATAGTGGTAAAGGAACTCGGCCTTCATCTTAGCCATGTCGATCTGGGAAGGGCATTCTGTTTTACAGCCTTTGCATTCCAGGCAGTATTCCAGAACATGGTACAGCTCTTTGCTTGTGAAGGTCTCTAGTGAGAGTTTTCCATTCACAATTTCGCGCAAACTTTGTGCTCGAGCGCGTGTCGTGTGGAATTCGTCTCCGTAAGCTTGGAAGGACGGGCACATCAGCCCTTCACGTTTCCGGCATAGACCGTTTCCATTACATAAGTCCACTGCAAGGTTAAAGCCTCCTTGCCTGGAGAAGTCAAACTGTGTTGCGATAGTCGCTTGTTTAACGTCAGGGCTCATACGCAGATTTTCTGTGAGGTCTTGTGCGGAAATGATTTTGCCAGGATTCATTTTTCCGGCCGGGTCGAAGGCTTTCTTTAGACGTATAAAGGCCTCATAGACGCGCTTACCGAACATTTTTTCATTGAGCCAAGCGCGTACAATGCCGTCACCATGTTCACCGCTTAATGTGCCTTCATGTTGCAGCAGGAGTTCTGCCGTTTCTTCCATTATGGCGCGCATAGAAATTAACTCTTCTGGCTGTCGCAGATCAACGTAAGGTCTTACATGCATGCATCCTGCTCCAGCATGCCCATAAATACCCGCTTCTTTTCCGTATCGCGCTAACAAAGCGGTAAATGCATCCATGAAGGATGCGAGGTGTTCTGGGCTGACGGCTACATCTTCCAAAAATGCAATCGCGCGGTTGTAGCTGCGTTTGGATAGAAGTAGTCCGAGTCCGCCTTCACGCACTGCCCAGACGTTCGCCATATCAGTTGCGTCTTCCAGGACCCTAACATTGCGTGGGTGCATGTGCTGTACGAAGTTTTGCACATGTTGCTGTTCGCTATCGAATTCTACGACGAGCACGGCTTGTGGCGATCCTTCTAACCACCCCATGCGTTCTCGTGTGGAGGGGAGGGAGCGGCCTGCTTCTAGGATTTTGGAATCGATTAGTTCTAGCGCTAGTGGTTTCCATTTCAAAATAGCGACAACTAATGAAAATGCGTCGTTTAAAGAGGTGCAGGGAATAAGGCAAAGGCGTGATTTTTGAGGGCGCTTGCAAATTTTAACGGTCATCTGTGTGACGATGCCTAAAGTGCCTTCTGAACCGGCGATTATTTTGGCCAAATTCAGAGGCTCATCACCCAACAAGAGGTCTAAGTTATAACCGGAAGCGCGCCTAGGTATATTTGGCAGGTGCTTGTGAATGTCGTCCGAGTAATGCTCGCGTAGATGCATGATTTCGCGATAGATTTCGCCTTCGCGATTGTGTTGCTGTAGCTTTTTCTGAAGGGTTCCCGCATCGATCTCTGTAAACGTAAGGAGCTCGCCGCTATAGAGTAATAGGTCCACCGATGAGATGTGATCGCGCATTTTGCCATATCGTAGTGAACGCGATCCCGCGGCGTCGTTGCCTAGCATACCCCCGAGGGTGGCGCGATTACCGGTAGAGGTATCTGGACCGAGACGATAATCTCGTCCTGCTAGTGCTTGATTGAGTTGGCTTTGTACCACTCCCGGTTCACAAATGGCATATTCGGCATCGTAGTTGATTTCCTTGATATTGCAGAGGTATTGAGCAGTGTCGATGATCAGACCTCGTCCAATGCACCCCCCAGCGATTCCTGTGGCGGCTCCGCGGGGAATCACGGCCGTGCTGTGCTTGCGAGCAATGGAAACCGCGATACGCACATCTTCAAAGTTCTTAGGAACAACAATGGCTTCCGGCTCGATTTCATAGATCGAGGCATCCACGCTATAAACGGCTTTGGATATGATGTCGTCGCGGACCTCACAGTCTAAATTCCGATGTAAATCATCGGATAGGCTAGCGAACATGCGCCCTCGGGTAGGTTCCTATAAATTATGTAATCATCTATTTGGCGTAAGTCTACGAAAAAAATCAAGAAAATGATACATGTAAGTGAAAGCGAATATTGTAGTAGGACAACGGTGTGATGATGTTGATGAATTGGCGTTTAGGGTGGGTTGCGGCGTTACCTATTTTTCTTATCCTTTCATCGCCAGTCGAAGGTGGGGGGAAGCTTACAGGCAAACCATTGGCTTCCGTGAGTTCCTATAAGGATTCAGGAACGGCATCCCTACAAGAAATTGTGGATAGCAACGCAGATAAGCATGGCTCTGATGGGGATGCCGCGGAGGAAAACACTGATGATAAACATCTTGGTGATGAATTCGGGGATCGCGAAGAGATTTGGAGTGGTCAAATAAATAGTAGAGAGCAAGATGCTCCGCTTAAGGATGTTCATCATAGTAATGGCGCTGGAAAGTCTGATGGGAAGGGGTTTGTGCTTCATCTACTAGATGACGGTGATAACGTCGCTATGGGAGACGATGTAGTGCCTGACATTGCACTCGGATCAGGTTTTGATCATAAGGGACATGTCGCAAGCTATATTGAAGAAGTTACCAAAGATCAGAAGAGATATATCGCTTTAGGTGGTGGGGATGGACTTGGCAAGGATTTTACCTATGATCATCTTAAGCATGACAATCAGTCAAAGGATGATCATCAAGAAGGTCAGCAAGGTGGCGATGACGAAGGCGTACAAATGGCCGTACCAGAGCCAAGAACTTGGTTATTAATGGGTAGCTTGCTGCTCATTATGATGCTTGGAATGGCGCGCAGAAAGTGGGTGCATGGCAAAACTAAAGCTTGATCTACATGATATTTTTAACAAGGGTCGTGAAATCGATGATGAGTTAGATCGCATCATTCGCGAAGCTGTGGATAAGAAGATTGCTCTGGTAGAGATTATTCCGGGAAAAGGCAGCGGTCAGCTAAAGAAAAAGGTTCTTCGTTTCTTAAGTCAGGGTCATATCAAACAGCTCTATCACCGTCTTGAGAAAGATAGCAAAAACTTCGGTCGTATATTCGTTCATTTCAAATTCAACTAGATAGATTTAAATTAGTCTAATGCCGCTTTTTGGGCGAACCTGAGGGATGGGCCTTGTCTGCCTCGGCGAGGCAGACCCACAAGGAAAAGGCAGCTTTGTTTTTGAATCGCGAAGCGCGTCTGCCTCGCCGAGGCAGACCCACAAGGAAAAGACGGCTCTAAAGCTGGAAGGGATAGATTGAGCCAAGCTCGAGCAACTGTGTCAACTCATCCAAAGCCGTACGGCATTCATTTAACAATGCTGGATCTCCCAAATCATTTGGAGACAACTCATCTCTATAATGCTTAGTAATCCACTGCCTAAGCGACTCCGAAAGACTGTTCGTCAAGATCACGCCTTGGTGCATAGCTGCCAGTTCCTTACTAGTCAGGACGACTCTTAATCTTAAGCATGCTGGTCCTCCACCATTCCGCATACTTTGATGCAAGGGCACATAATGCACTTGATGGATGGGTGTGATGTTCAGCATGCCCTCAATAACGCATTTCACTGCATGACAGCTTTCGGCTTCTTGCGGTGCAATAAGCACCATCTCACCGTTTGCCAATGTGACGATCTGCGAATTAAACAGATAGGTACGCACGGCCTCTTCCAGTGAGATTTGAGACTCATCCACGCGGTAGCAAATCAAATAATTGGCCTTGCGTTGCATTTCCTCGATCACTTGTCGTGTATTGACAAATGCTTTCTCGTGATAAAAAAAGAAGTTTTCGTTTCCCACGCTAATGACATCATTATGAAAAACTCCGGCATCAATGGCTTCAGGGTTTTGTTGTGCAAAAACTACCCATTCGGGGTTCAAGCGGTGCAGACGACTTAGTGCTCGCGATGCCTCCAAGGTATGTCTTGCTGGAAATTTCTTAGGCTGGACAGAAGGGTTTTCCAGACTACGGCCATACGTAAAAATCTGCAGACCTTGCGACTGATACTGAGCGCATAGTCGCGTATGGTTAGCTGCTCCTTCATCTCCAAAATAGGAGCTGGAGGGCAGGGCGTTATGATGAACGAAGTACTTTTGGTCGCTGAATATGGTCTGCAATATACGTGCGGTTGCGGGGTACTCAGAGGCTCGATGAAAATGACTGCAGAGATTTGCCGGAGTAAAATGCACGCGTCCGTCAGCACTATCCGCCGAAGGGCTTACTGTTGCGGCATTAGCGGTCCACATGCTTGCGGCTGAACTACAGGCAGACAACAACTGAGGAGCTTCGCGAGAGGCTTGTGAAAGAATTGCGGTATCAGTTCCTTCAAAACCTAGTTGGCGCAATATCCAAACGGCTGGACGTTCCTGTGGAGGTAACACGGCTTGGGGAATTCCTAGACTGCGTAGAAGATTCATTTTTTCCAACCCCTGCAAAGCAGCTTCGCGAGGGTTGGCAGTCAAGTTGCTGTGCCGCATCGAAGCCATATTTCCGAAGGCTAGACCGCTATAGTTGTGCGTAGGACCGACAATACCATCGAAATTGATCTCTTTAGTATTCACAAGTCAATTCCGGGTGCTATTTTGGATGGCATTTTCATGTCATCCGCTTCCATGGAAGCCACGGGATAAGCGCAGTAGTCGGCTGCATAGAAGGCGCTGGGGCGATGGTTACCGCTCATGCCAATGCCCCCGAAAGGCATGCGACTGCTAGCTCCGGTAAGAGGCTGATTCCAATTCACGACACCCGCTCTGATTGCGTGATAGAAGGTATCAAATTCCTTTCGGCTGTCAGTAAAAATACCTGCCGAAAGGCCATATTGTGATCGGTTTGCCTCTTCGATAGCAGCTTTGATGTCGGCGACGCGAATGACTTGTAATAGGGGACCAAAGATCTCGTCGTCTGATCGTTCTCCTACTTGTGTCACATCGATGAGACCTGGCTTTAGAAAGGCATCTCCAAGTTGCATAGAGGTCATAGGAATCAAGGGCTCAGCCCCTGCTTGCAGCAATTGATCCTGAGCCGTTAGCAGTTGCTTGGCTGTTGCAGTACTAACCACTGGGCCCATGAATGGAGGAGGGGTGTCATCGTACTTGCCCACTTGGATTAAAGGAATCATGGCGCGCAGAGATGCAATGAAGGCATTTCCCTGTTCGCCGTGTGGTACAATCAGTCGACGCGCACATGTGCAGCGCTGGCCCGAGCTAAGGTAAGCCGATAGGATTGTCATATAGGCTGCGGCTTTGAGATTGCTTACCGATGTAACAATGAGAGGGTTGTTGCCACCCATTTCTAGAGCAAGAATTTTCTCGGGTTGTGCTCCAAATTGCTTAGAAAGCGATTGCCCTGTCTTAGCACTGCCAGTAAAGAGGAGCCCATCGATCTGAGGATGCTGAGCCAGAGATTGTCCGGTATCACGCCCTCCTTGCACAAGTTGCAGTACTCCTGTTGGAAGGCCGGCCTCGAGCCATATTTCTATCGTTCGTTGCGCAACTAGCGGCGTAAGTTCACTGGGTTTAAATACCACAGTGTTTCCTGCTAGCAGCGCCGGGATGATATGGCCGTTGGGTAGATGACCAGGAAAGTTGTAGGGGCCAAAAACAGCTAGCACGCCATGAGGTTTATAGCGTGTAATGGTTAGAGTAGCTGCTTGAGGATCACGCAATTCCGGGCAACGGACCTTGTAGGCATCGATAGAAATGTCGGCCTTGTTAATCATGGCTCCTACTTCAGATTCGGCCTCCCACAGTACCTTACCAGTTTCCATACCGATGATTTTTGCTAAATCGGAACGGTGTTCGGTAAGCTTGGCACTAAAAGCTTTTAGGAAGGCAATTCGGCGATCGATGTGCAAGGCGCTCCAGGCTGGGGCAGCGGCTCGGGCAGAGTTGACAGCAGCGTCGACATCCTTTGGTCCGGCGCTACATCCCTTCCATAGTTGCTCACCAGATCCTGGGTTAACAGAGATAAAAGGCTGCCCGTTTCCAGGTTTCCAGCGTCCGTCGATGTAGTGGGTACCTTTGGGATCCATAAAAGTATTCCTAGGGTTTTTGCTTAGGTTGTGCCAAGACGTAGCGTATCTCATCACCTTTACTAATAAGCAAGGTATTTGCTGCGTCGTGTGAGAGCGTTACGGACCCATCGTTTTCGTCGATTTGGATACTTGCGTAAGCTACTGCAAAGTTGATGTTTTGGTTGGAAATCATGGCTTTCGAGCCATCGAAACTGCCAGCGATTAAATGACGTACAACGGCACTTCGACTATTCGTAATGGTGCGAATTTGGGTTGTTTGCGCTGCTAATTTAGGCCCGGCAACGAAAATATCTACTTCTCCCGTAGGTTGGAAGCCTTCATTGAGTAGTAGATTTAGCGCGGCTTTAGTATTTTTGTGTGTTTTACCGATGGCACGTTGTGCGGCTAATGGTAGCAAATTGACATAGATGGGTAGTCTAGGCATGACCTGAGGTATGAAGCTCCGGTCATGGGCCAGAGTAGCGAGCAGGCGCACAAAGGGTAGCTTAATAAAATGCTCACCTACAGCAGAGTAGAATGGGCTTTCGCGATTCTTTTCGATGCGCCCTCTCATCTCAGCGATGATTGTTCCGTAAAAGCGCTCGGGAAAGGCGGCAATGAATAGAAATCGGCTTAAGGATAGCAATCGTCCCAGGCCTCCGCTGCGGAACTTTGGTAACAAATAAAGTCCACCTACTTCGGAGGCAAAGTGTTTACGTAGAATGGGCTGTAGAATACGCACATGACGGATAGTTGGGACTTTGCTATGAGGAAGAACGAGGTCTTCCAAGCGAAAGACAAAGCCATCTTCGGATCCTAGTGTGCTTGCGTCGATCGTACACGTTCCCCCAAGCTGCTGTGTGGCGGTATCTTCGAGAACAAACACATAGATGCCGTCCTTTTGCCCTCCAGAGCTAGCGAAGGATGCCAACGAACGCTGAATTTTTTCGCGTAATAGTATAGAGTTTTTAGGGAGACTTGTCACACCGGCGCCAGCCGTCATCGCAAATTGCTCGAAGGCTTTCTGATCGCTTTCTCGGATGGGACGGATCACCATCATATTGTCTTCCTAACCCGCTATCGCGGCCTCTAGTTCCTTAGCTGTTTGGATAAGTGTTTTTTCTATGATCCCTGTAACTGCATCGATATCCGCAAATGTCACTGCACCTACAGGAATTAAGAACCTGATGCGGGTAGGATCGGAGCCGGCAATAAAGCTAATCACGCCATTCGCAAAGAGATTGTGTACAAAACGGGTGACATGATGCCCATGCCCCGCCAATGGAGTGAATGCGATCATGCCTCCGATTCCATACGGCCCCTCAATGAGATCGGGATGTCGTTTGGCAATGGCATCAAGCTTACCTGCGAAATAGTTATGAATGGTGGCAATTTTGCCATTTTCTCCATAGAAGCCCTCTTCAATTAGATGCTTGAGGATCACGCGAGCGGCGTGCAGCGAGGAAGTGCTTCCGGTAAACGTTTGACTTAGCAGACCAGCTTTAGGTTTGAATTCTTTGCGAAACAGCGTAGCGCACACTTGCGATAATTTTCCGATGGAGACAATGTCTACAAGGTCTTCCAAGCCGAAATATTGAAAGGCAAATAGCTTTGGAAGGCGTCCAAAAGTTTGCACTTCGTCGCAACACACAGCGATATGATTTTCGCGGCAGAGAGTCATGAGTTGTCGGAAGAATTCTGTCGAGCCAACGTTAAAACCACCCTCACCCTGAATAAGTTCAAAAGCCATTAAGGCATGTTGCTTGGGATAGCGCTGAATGTACTCCTTGATCGCTTTAAGGGCCGCCGCTGTGCTTTCCTCGGGCTTTTGCACATCGAAAAATGGGACGTAATCTACCTGAACATTTAATGGCAGGCCGTAGCGATATTGTGCTTTGTCCGTTATTTGGGAAAGAGCCCATGTGCGCCCCATGAAGCAATGACTGAAGGCAATGATGCGCGTGGCGGGTTGACGCGCTTGAAATGCTAGCTTGAGGGCATTTTCATTAGCCATTGCACCGCTGGTTGTTAGGAAACAGTGATCAAGGCCAGATGCTTTAATAAGGTCTTCCAGCAACCAAAGGGTATCGACGTTCTGCTGTAGGTGCCCCTGCATAACAGTATCGCTGATCGCAGCATCAATGCATGCATCCACGATTTCTAGGTTGCTATGGCCAAAGTAATGGACTCCGATACCACTAATAAAATCATATTTCACGCTGCCGTCAAGTAACTCAACGAGGGCTCCATTACCAATGCCGCTGCCTAAAAATGGAA
Source organism: uncultured bacterium (assembly GCA_964436955.1). Lineage (GTDB taxonomy): Bacteria > Chlamydiota > Chlamydiia > Chlamydiales > JAJFMA01 > CAMFKD01. Next base: position 29,173 of record CAYTFC010000013.1, read on the forward strand.
AGTAGGTGCGCCCCGCGCGGAGCTCTGCCAATTCTTCCAGCAACTTTTCGTATAACTCTTGGCGTGCTACATCGGGAGGTCGAATGCCCGTGAGTCGTCCTGAATGCTCTTGCACTGCTGAGAGCAGGAGTTTTTTGGCTTCTCGTACTCGAGGGTCATTGGTTAGACTGTCAGCTTGGAGCGAGTTCATCCCTTAATCCTTTTTTAGTAGCATAAAGTCGCCGGAAGCAATGGCCATCAACACCAACGCGATATGGCGCGCGCGTTGCGGCATTTTATCTAAGTCAATATACTCCTCGAATGTGTGTATATTTCCTCCTGCAGCACCCATGGAATCGATTACCGGAAGTCCTGCGGCCGCCAATGCGTTTCCGTCACAAACGCCACCCGACTCTCGCCATTCCATCGGAATGTTTAAAATGTTAGCGCATTTTTTGACTTCATTGAATAGCGCCTGAGTAGCCTTGTCAAAGGGCTTTGGACCCCGATAGGAAAGGAGATGCAAATCCAGAGTGGCTGGACGCTCACGCAGGCTTGCTTCGTCGGTGATCGCTTTTATTTGTTTGATGAGAAGTTGTTGTGAATCGGCGTTAGAGCAGCGAATACCAAACTCTACCATCGCCAAATCGGGGACGATATTTACGGCGGATCCACCAGAAATTTTTCCAATATTCAATATCGATTCGGTTGTAGCAGCATTTAGTTCATATAGTAATTGCAGTGGTGATAAAAGCGACACGATTGCATTGATGCCACTGTGGAAGTCTCGTCCGGCATGAGCGCTTTTACCCCTGGCAACCAGGCCAAATGATGCCGAACCCTTTCGCGCGCTGACAAAAGCTCCATCTGAAAATTGAGGTTCGACAATAATGCCTAGATCGAAGTGTGGTGCACGTTGCAGAAGATAAGATGTGGAGCTCATGGAACCAATTTCTTCATCAGGATTCAGAAAAACTTCCCATCCTAACTGATCTGCAAAGGGAGAGCGTTCGAAGGCTTCAAGTGCCGTTAGAAGAATGACTAAGCCGCCTTTTAAATCGGAAACACCAGGGCCTTGCAGCTTACCATCTTCTCGATGGGAGCATTTTTGAAAGGGACTTTCTGGACCAAACACCGTATCCATGTGCCCATTCAGGAATATTTGCTTACGAGCGGAAGGCCGTTTGATGATGGAGAGACCATTTGGAGCCGCAGTTGAGAGCAGCATTCCATCTTGGCTTAAGGATAGGCGGGGAGGAAGTTCAATTTCATTGACGCTATCGCCAAGGGGTTGAAAGGCGTTTTTTAGCGTATTTCGCATGCGATCAATGCCCTTGATATTCTGTGAGCCAGAATTGATATTGGCCCATTCTTCTACTAACGCAATCATGCGATCTTTTTTATCATCAATGTAGGACAAATGTGGTAGCAGAATATCTAGAGGCATATCCCCCCTTGAGGTGGTAGATCTATGCTTCACTTTATGCTAGGTTCGGTAGGCTGACAATTGTTTTTTTTATGCTTAACAAAAATTTTTCCTTTTTTCTTTATCTTTAATAGGACGATGGATAAGGTCAGGAAAAAAATAGCCCAAGATCATGTAATTGCTTTGAGGGAACACTAGATGAAAGGGGATCCACATAGTGCGGTGCGTAAGGCTTTAGGCAAAAAATATGCCTGTTACGTATTGATTACATGCGATAAGCCGTTGGCTGATGGACATATGGAAGTTCAGATGTCATATGAAGGAGATGCTGCTTTGGCATCTTATCTCATTCAAGGGGCCCAGGATTATTTGGATATTGATGAAGTGTTGGATATTCCTGCGTTAGCCGTTAAGGGTTAGTTAGCGCTTCAATAACATCCTAAAATCGAGCCTGAGCCCGGTCCCATAGGCGTTGATCTAAGACCCTGATTGCTACCAAAACTTCATCTAGCGCTCATAGCGATGCATCATCTGCAACATTATGCCTCTCGGCAAGAGATCACTCTTGCCGTCGAGGCATACTGCTGCAGATGATGCATCGCTATGAGCGCTAGATGAAGTTTTGGTAGCAATCAGGGTCTTAAGCAACATTTCTACTCAGTCAATTTATTCTCCATCGTGCTTTTAGTCGGATTTCGATGGAGAAGTTTCTATTTCTTGATTTTAAATTACCATAAAATCTTCACTTACAATCACCTAAAGAATTAACTTAACGCGTATGGGCTCGGGCTCGGGCACGATTAGGACGTTATTGGAATGGGATGTGGGCATCGGGCACGAGTTGCAGGGTAATAGCTATCAGGGTATAGTTTTGCCTTTTTGGTAAGCCCCCACGTTTGATGCTCAAAAAACTATGTACAGTTGTAGCTTGTGCCCTCGTTTCCCCTCTCTCTTCCTTGGAGATTGGCGATACAGTAGACTTTGCCAAAGATGTTTCTGTTTGTCTTCGCGATCCTTCGCTTTGTGATGGCGTACTTACCACCGAATCCGGTGGTGTGGTTACGGCACCGGATATCCGTATTCAAGCCAGAAACATCGAGTCTAGTCGTCAGATAATAGATGACAAACCTGTATTTGTGATTCGCGCTGAGGGTGATCTGATGCTTGAGTATCATGATCAAATTTTCACCGGCAGCCTTTTACAATACGACATTCAAAAACGTCATGGCTACCTCTACGATGGGCGCAGTGTTATCCATCCATGGTATGTTGGCGCAGACTGCATCATCTTGCTGCCTAGTGGCGATTACCGCCTTTATAAAGGATTTCTGTCCACCTCGCCATTCTGGGATCCTGAATGGCAGATTTGCATGGAAGACGGCTATATCACAAAAAAATATGTGTTAACTGCGCGTGGTGTGCAGTTTAAACTCATGCGCCTTCCCTTATTATGGCTCCCCTACCTAAAGACTCCTTTGGATTGGCTAATCGATCACCCGCTGAGATACCGCATTAGATGGGGTGGTGAGCAAGGTTTTCGTATAGGAGCCACTTACAAAATCTTGGATTGGGGGTGTTTTAAGACTTTTTTGCGCACGGATTATCGCTTGTCACGTGGTCCTGGGGTAGCTATCGAAACCGAGTATGCCACTCCGGACAGCTCTGAGGTCTTTCTTACTCGCAACTATGTTGCTCGTGATTCGAGCCTTATTGACCCAGAGGAACGATTTCGCTACCGTTTTCAAGGTTATTACAATAAATGTTTAGGATTTGCCGGCACTGATCTAAACGTAACGTATGACAAGATCAGTGATGAGGACATGCCTAATGACTACAGTGATAGGGATTTGGATCTAGAAACTGCACAGAAAACGCAAGTGAGCGTGCATAGTCAGACGGATTATATAGTGGCTAACTTTCGCACTCGCGTTCGTGTTAACCCTTTTGAGACTGTTAAGGAAGACCTTCCTGTCTTTAACTTTAGTGTGCATCCGGTTACGCTTGGTTGGACTGGAATCATTTCAGAAAGTCGTGCCGCCTTCGGCTATCATGATTTTAAATTTTCAAACTTGCATCCTGATACACAAGGATTCAATTCGACTCGTGTAGAGTTCACTCAAAGCGTCTATCGGCCGTTTCGATTTGGTTCGACAACGCTGACACCTGAAGCTGGAGGCATTGCCATCTATTATGGTAATAGTATGCAACGCGATAGTAAGTGGGTGGTTTTAGGTTGCTTTGGAGCGACGCTTAACACTCAGCTGCAGCGCACCTTTGATTGCTTTAAGCACGTGATCGAGCCATATGCGCAATATAGGTACCTGACAACGCCAAATAACTCTCCCGATCAACACTTCATTTTTGATCTTAATGATGGCTGGTTCAGACTCGATACCTTGCGCATAGGTACAAGGCATCTTCTTTATCAGAAATGGCGACATGGCAATATTGCTCACCGCCTGACGTTAGACTTATATGCCTATTGTTTTTTTGACACGCCGACCATTGGAAGTGTGGTGCCGCGCATCTATGCAAAAACAATATGGGACGCGACACCTTATTTGCGATACACTACGATGGTGGTTTATAACCAGCAACACAATTTATTGGACGAACTTAATCTTTGCTCTCAATGGACCTTTAGCGATAATCTCGCGCTCTATGCCGAATACCGCTATCGCAGCCAGTGGTATTGGAGGCGTGTGGATCCTGATAATTTTATCTTAGATAGTTTTCGTTCGGAGAATCAAATTCTGGCATCGCCATTATCTGACAAACGCAGTACAGCGCTTTTGCACCTCTATTGGCGTCTTCAGCATGACCTTGCGCTTGACGTCCAGTACCATCAAGGGTGGGGTAGAACAACGCAGCCCAACTACCATGAATATCAGATTGATCTGCATAAAACGATACGTTCGACATGGCATCTCACATTTAGCTACCAGTTTCGTGAAGATGATCACCGTTTTGCGATTCATATGAAGTGTGGATTAAAGCGTCCAGAATGTCCGGGTGGATGCCCTACATGGAGCCTGCTAGAATAGCGTAATTCAAACTATTTCTAGGCGACGCTGTCTAGTTTTCGCCTGTTTTGAATTTTTAGGATTTTATTGTACTGCGCGGATTAGCAGGCCAGCCAATGGATAGCGGTTTTTTGGGTTACCATCTTTAATAAGGTCCAAAAGCGCCTGAGTGCCGTGATCATCTTGCCGCGAGGCCAGAGTTTCCACTGTTGCTAAATACAAACGGGATGTTTCTTCTGGGGTGAGTTGATGCTCATGGCCTGGATCGCGAAGTTCCCAAGGCACCATGGGCCGAAAGCGAATCAAATCCACCTGACACTGATCGTGGACCCACCTTTTTAGGGCGTCCGCGTACGGCCCTTCGACGCCCAATCGAAATAAAGCTAAATTGCAGTAGTTTCGCACCAGAGGAGCGCCAATTTTCTCCTGATATTTTTGGAGTAAGCTGATGGCATCGTCACTACCTAGATTTTCTAGAAGTGTCACCAAGGTTGGAACAAGGTCGTTTTGCTGTTGCTCAAAGATGCTATCCGCGAGTACGAGAAAATCGCTTTCAGGTAGATCTAGTGCTAATGTTAAGGCTATTTCACGCATTTTTTTAGACAGTTCTAATGCGAAAGGTGCACTGTCGGCTGATAGGGAGGCTATGGGAATACACTTCCAGGCTGTTAGTGTTTTGCCATGTGAAAGACAGCGTACATAAAGATGTGTTTGGCATGAGTTGATTAAAAGACGTCTTAGGAATGGTAGGCAGCGCGAATCACCCAGTTGTAGAAGAGCAAAAGTAGCGTTGAGTTGTATCTGAGGATTATCCGTACGACAAAGCTGTGCTAATAGATCTTCGCTGCCTTCCACTTGTCCAAGTGTAAAGATGGCAAGTAAGTGGCCTTCGCTGGCCAGCTTTTGGATGGGTTTCGCATATTCTAAGTGTCCCAGCTGGAATAATGCTAAATTGGCTGACAAACTTACGTGGGCAGTTTTTGAATTTGCCATCTCCTTCAAACGCTCAACGGCGCCTTCGTCAGCAAGCTTGCCCAGTGCTGCCGCACAGGCTTCTTGTTGACCGGCATCCAGATGCGTAGAGAGTTGTCGAATTTGTGGGATAAGATCGTCGCGACCATGATCTGCTGCTGCAAAAATGGCTGCTAAACGCACCGATTGTTCTTGGTGGTTCATTAGGCGTCTTAGCTGACGAATGGAACGGGCATCTCCGATTGTGGCAAAAATCTCGGCAAACAATGGCCATACCAGACAGGGGAGCTTGCACATAAGCGCTTCAGCCTGCCCGACAGCTCCCCGATGTTTTTTTTTCGCTAAGAGATATACGGCTTCAAGACGTATCAGGGCATCTTCGGACGTGATGGCTCGACTCACCAATTCATCCGTAGTGTCTGTTTGGCGCTGTGCCAGAAGGTTTACGGCGGCTAACCGAATTTGTGGATTTCGATTGCAGAGTCCCTCAATAATGACGTGGGTGGCCCTGTCATGTGCGGCTACTCCCGCGCCAAAAATGGCTAAAAGCTGTGTCTCAGGGCAGTCACAGGTGGCACCATAATCTAAAAGAACGAGACCCATATTTTGCAGGAGGTCGTGATCGGGACGTCCAAGTGCTTGCGCATATGTGCGATAGAGGTCAATTCCTTCTGTGACATAGCCTCGTCGCATTAAAAAAAGTACACGCGCAGGCATTCCTTTGGTATCAACTGCAGAAGCGGCAGGCGCTGCATCTACTGGAAAAGCCAGCGCGGAAAATAGTGCTGTGGCAACGCAGAGGAGTTTTGTTAACAAAGGTAGTCCCATAAATCGATATTCACTTTTGCTAGCAATTCTTCTAGCCCGGCAAGGGGTAAGCCCATCGCATTGTAGTGACAACCCTCTACTCGACGAGCGATGATTCCTCCGCCGAGCTGCACTGAAAATGATCCTGCTTTATCCAGGCAAGGAACATTTTTGTGATACTTTTCGAGCCGTTCTAGAGATGCTTCTTTCAGGAGTATACGGCTTTCCTCGCAGAATTCGTATTGCTCAGAACCCTTAACCAGGGTCATTCCGGTGAAAACGCTGCACCATTGTCCAGACAGTTCTTGCAGATTTTGCAGAGCCTCGGCGTCGTTTGCAGCTTTGCCATAGATCTTTCCGTTGCAGTACACGACAGTATCCGCAGTGATGATAGGTTGATCAGGGAACTGAGATATGAGGGATTTTGCTTTGCCGCGAGAAATTTCGAGGGCATAGGCTGTGGGATCATTTTTAAAGACAACTTTTTCTTCATCAAAGGGAGGTACTGCCACGATAAACGGTAGTTTAAAATAGCTCATAATCTCGCGTCGGCGAGGCGATTGTGAGCCTAGAACAACAGTCATGAGAATACCTATGTTACGAGAGTGATCGGGAGCAGATACACGTTAAAATGGTTGTTGGCTAGGGCAGGACAGTAGAAACGTAATCGGGAGCGGACCGCAGCCTCGCGCAACCGAAGTTCGTGAATAGGGATCTGATCGCTATGGACGAAGATGCCAAAGTAGTCTTTGCCTTGGAATCGCTGTTCTTTTAATTCGGATTCGTCAGCAAGAATTTTGGCTTGATTCCAAGCCGAGCTGTGATTAAGGGCTATACGTATCTCTGTAGTGAGAACGCATCCGACGAAAAGCTTGGTGATGACTCTTTCTTTGATATCTGTATCCATGGTTAAAGCCTACCACAACGAAAGCCGAGCATTCAAAGAAAAATCGATGCTTTGAAGAGGAAAGCGACAAGAAGGACAACAAATGGGGGTGAGTCTATTTACGTCCTTTTCGTCTTTTACGTCCTTTTCGTCCTTAAAAGGACTATTGCGGAAGTATGTCGGTGGCGGCACCTTCGTCTAGGATCCACAAGGCTTTGTGGGTGGAAGTGCCTAAATGTTGAGCTGGCAAGTCGCCAACTTGTGAAAAGATGTCATTCAGCATCTTGGCTTTGGATTTACCCAACACGTAAATAACAATTGATGAAGCTTGGTTAATGCAATCAAATGTTAACGTCATTCGCCAGGTGTTTTGTTGAGGCACCCAATTTGCAACTACTAATCGTCCCTTAGCATTTAAAGCGTGGGTTTGTGGAAACAACGATGCAGTATGTCCATCGGGTCCCATGCCTAGCATCACCATGTCAAATATGCCACCTGAAAGACGTTCCCTTATCAATTTTTCATAAGCTTCCGCATTAGCGACAATATTTTCTTCTGCATGCATGCGGAAAATATTGTTCTTAGGGATAGGCAGTTTTGTCAATCCCGATTCCATGGCCATATGATAATTGCTTTCAGAACTGGTGGGAGGCACACTTCTTTCATCACTCCAAAAGAGCAAAACTTTGGACCAGTCAAGCGCCTTATGATGGGACTCCTCAGATAACCCACGATAAATTGTCGCGGGCGTGCTACCACCAGATAGGGCCACGGCAAAGTAGCCATGGTCGTTGATACTCTTACGTGCATGATAGATGAAGTGATCAATGCAAAATGAAAGGGTTGCAAACTGACCGCCTGGTACTACGATATCGCGTCGATCGTCAAAGGACTGCACTTTTTCTAGGATGGACTCTTTGTTCATTGTTTCCAGTCTTGTTGCGAGAGCATTTGAAGTGTTTGTAGGTAATGTTCGCTGCTACCACCGTAGAAGAGATCTTTGAGGAATTGGTACTTCAATCGAGGGCCAGAAATCATCACTGAAAAAGGAAGTTCACAAGCTTCTGTAGACGCAATATGGACTGTGGCCTGTTCGGTACCTGGTTTTTGCTTGAGTGAAAAGTGATGTTCATAACCACCTTCAATTTCAACACTTAAAATGCTTCCAGGAGGCGATTCTTGGTATTTTTCGGAACATAGCTCTATTTCAGTATCATCTTCTCCATTTGAATAGGTCACTCGCGTAATGGGTTCCCCAGGTTCCAAGTGTTTTAATTTCCAGCCCAATCGTGATGCTAGCCAAGCTTGTAAATATAGGGCTTGAATGGCTCCCTTATGGAAAAAGTCATCTTCGCGACTGTTAAATGTAATGGATATCTTTTTGGCGATTCTTAGCTGTTTGAGCCTTCCATGAGTATCGAAAACTTCATCAAATGCATCGCGCCAACCTTTCATGCGAGCCCAGTTTAGATCGACCAAGTTCACTAACGATGCTTCGGCTTGAGCGAGTATTCTCGCACTAAAGCGTTGTAGATTGTCTGCGGTTTCAGAATCAAATATTAGGCGTGTACTATGCTTAAGGAGCTGCGGTAAGATTTCCAGTTCAGTGGAAGGATCCTGGCCCCATAACAAGACCACTGGAAGATCGGGAAGAAGGTAGGGTAAGATCAAAAAGGGAATCTGGGCTCGTTGCTCAGGTGTGAAGTGGAAAATAGCCTCTTCATAGCCTGTAAGATAGGGGCCACGGCGGATGGCGGAGCTTTGAAATTCGACCGTGACCTTTGGCGCGGTAGAACGGCAGTCCATTTCTGCAAAATGGATGCGGCTGGGAAAATGCTCCACGATGCTGTGAACGAGTCCCTTAAAATATTTCGTCCGCTGCGGCAATGGAGAAAACACGACGATATTAAAGAGACACGAACTTAATCCGACCTCTTTATCCTCTGGACACGTGTCCAGCGAGATAGCCGCGGGTTTATCTGTTTGCATCAATTACCTCACAATAAGCGCCATTTACGGCCATCAGTGGCAAGCATCATATCAGACTCTAGAGGGCCCCACTTCCCGGCCGGATAGTTGGGGAAATTGGGAGGTTTTATAGCCTTCCATTTTTCAAGAATAGGAGTAAAAAATCGCCAGGAGGCAAGAACTTCGTCATTACGCGCAAAAAGGGTACTATCGCCCGCCATACAATCGCATAGCAATCGTTCATAAGCCTCTTGTTGAGCTGCACCGAAATAGGATTCGTAATGAAAATCCATTTTAACAGGATGCACGAACGTTTCTTGTCCCGGTACTTTACAATTGGTTGTGAGGGAAATATTTTCGTTTGGTTGAATACGAATGGCCAAAACGTTTGAGGGATTTGCCCGTCCGTCACGTTGGTAGAGATGCCCCGGCGCTTCTTTAAATGTGATGGCAATTTCAGTGACGCGTTTTGGCATACGCTTTCCACTCCGCAGATAGAACGGTACACCTGCCCAACGCCAGTTATCGATAAACAACTTTACCGCCACATAACTTTCTACGGTTGATGTAGGCGACACATGCTCTTCGTTCCGATACCCTTGGACAGATTCACCGTTGATGATACCAGGACCATATTGTCCGCGTACCACGCACTTGTAGAAGTCTGTAGATACAATCGGGGTAATGGATGAAATGACTTTAACTTTTTCATCACGAATAGCATCTGCTTGCAGGCTATTGGGAGGTTCCATTGCAATGAGTGACAGTAGCTGCATCATGTGGTTTTGTACAATATCGCGGAGCATTCCTTGCTCTTCCCACAGATTTCCACGTGTACCCACGCCTAAATCTTCAGCGACGGCTATTTGTACATGGTCGATATGGTGTCGGTTCCACAAAGCCTCAAAGATGGGATTTGTGTAACGTAATACCAGTAAGTTTTGAACCGTTTCCTTACCCAACCAGTGGTCGATGCGATATGTTTGCGATTCGTCCAGATATTTGCTGATGTGGTCTTGCAGAATAATGGCCGAGTCTAAATCGTGTCCAAAGGGCTTTTCGATGATGACGCGTGACCAAGGAGCTCCTGGTTCATCATGAGCATAGATGAGACCGTGCTTTTTGAGTTTGCCGACAAGAGTAGGGAAGAAGCTGGGTTGCGTGGAAAGATAGAAAACTCTATTTCCCTTCGTGCCAAACTGAACATCGAGGTCGCGCAGGCGCTTAGCAAGCTTATCGTAGCCTTCGTCGTTATCAAATTCTGATTGGTGATAATAGAGTTGCTGACCAAAGGACTTCCACAATTCTTCATCCACGGGTTTAACGCGGGAGAACTTATTGATGGACGTATGCATTTCATTGCGAAAGTCCCCATCTGATTTGGGGCGACGCGCAAAGCCCACACAGGCAAAGTGTGCTGGCAGCTGTCCATCTCGTGCGAGGTTATAGAGAGCTGGCACGAGGCGGCGGTGGGTAAGGTCCCCTGTTGCACCGAAGATAACCATGATGCATGGAGCGGCGATTTTGTTGGAGTTTGTGCCTTCTTGGAATGGACTGTGAAAGATTGCCGGATTCATGGTGACAACGCCCTTGTAAGTTGCGCTTCACGTTATCAAATCGTTAGAGGCTTCACAATACAAAAGGAGTAGCACGCACATTTTTAGAGGGATAAATTGATTCGAGTAATTATTTTATTTACTGTAATTTTTGATGATGCTACGATCCGCGATGTATGTTATTTTTTGAAATATAGGAGGATAGTAATGGATATTGCAGGTCATGTAGGTTCATCGGTATTAAGTGCGATTAGATTAGCGAGCTTTGTGGGTGGAGGGGAGATTGTTACAAGATGTGACAATAGTTGCTTACCTGTGATTGGAAGCTTTGGTCAAATTGCTCCCCCAGCCCCTATGTATCCTGAAGGGATCGGTGCTGTTTATGGGTTTGCGCAATTTGCAGTTAACACCGTATTATCTGGGGCATTTGTCGCTCTTTCATTAACTTTGCCAATGAATTGCGTAGGTTATGTGGTATTCAAAATTCTACAGGTCATAGCAGTGGCGGCTATAACTGCTGCTATAATGCCGATGTGGACTGGCGAGTGCATAAAGAAATTGGCTCAAGGCGATGCCTTAAAGTTAACAACAGAAACGGCCATCGTTTCAATAATTATCCAGTTTTTAGCTGATGCAGCTTGGAATGTCTTGCTTGGCTAATTTTTACCTAAAGCCGGTTTAGTTTAGCCAGATTTTCAAACAAAGTTAAACCTTTTTTAGGGTAGTTTCGCTGAAGCTACTCTAAAACGTGACTCGGAACTAAAGTCCTTTACTATCTAGATAGGACTGAAGGATGATGACGGCGGCTACTTGGTCCACATGCTTGGCTCGCTGCTTACGGCGCATATTGCCTTCTCGCATAGAGCGGTCAGCTTGTACCGATGTGAGTCGCTCATCCCAAAGAACGATAGGAACCGAGATAAGAGTCTTTAGGATGCTTACAAAGTGATGCACTTCATCGGCCATGACGCCGACCTCGCCACTCATACGAAGAGGCAATCCCACCACAATTTCTTGAATATCATAAGCCCCAGCGGTCGCATGTGCTTGCAGCGTTTGTGCTATTTTTTCGGCTGACGCTTCCAGCTTTTTGTCGGCCGCAACGGTAGGCACCATCATTGCAATGACCTTGCGTTCATCCGATACGGCCAGGCCGATGCGAGCTAATCCAAAGTCGATGGCAATAATCCGAGTAGGCTTAGGTTTTGATGGTTGCACTAACTCTTCTTCTGATGTGCAATCATCGCCCCGACAAAATCTCGGAACAAGGGATGAGGTTGCGTGGGTTTTGATTGAAACTCCGGGTGAAACTGTACTCCAACCATCCAAGGATGGCCTTCCACTTCGGCTATTTCTGCTAATGTGCTGTTTTCCAACCTTCCTGAAAGGTTTAGGCCTTTAGCTTCCATCTCTTCTTGATAACGGTTGTTGTACTCATAGCGATGGCGATGGCGCTCGGAAATCACATCCTTTTCATAAGCTTGGTGGGCTTTGGATCCATGTTTTAAAACGCATTTTGAAGCACCTAACCGCATGGTCCCGCCAAGATCTATTACCTGCTGCTGCTCTGAAAGCAACGAAATAACCGGATGTGTTGTGCCTGGATCAATTTCCGTTGAAGAGGCATCTTCCCAACCCATTACATGGCGAGCAAAGTCCACGACCATAGCTTGCATCCCCAAACAAATGCCAAAATAAGGGATTTTATTGTCGCGACAATAGGCTGCGGTAAGAATCTTTCCGGTCCAACCGCGTTCACCGAACCCACCTGGTACGAGGTAACCATCGCAGCCTAATATGGATTCTTTGAGAACACCATCTTCCAGGATTTTGTCCGATTCGAATTGTTTGATCGAGATCTTGCAGCCATGAGAAATCGCGGCATGAGCCAGGGCTTCGAATACAGATTTATAGGCATCTTGATGTTCAACGTATTTGCCGACAATGCCCACAGTTACGGTACCTTTGGGATTTTTGATAATCTCGACGATACGTTCCCATTCACTTAGGTCCACTGGCTTGTCTTGCAGTCCTAGCTTTTGGCAGATCATTGTGCCCATGCCTTGCTCATGCAAGTGCAAGGGAACTTCGTAAATACTGAATTCAACATCGGGCTCATCAATCACAGCTGCTGGCGCGACATCACAAAAGAGAGCTACTTTTGCCTTAACAGCTTCAGATAAAGGCAATTCACAACGGCAAAGTATGACATGTGGAACTATTCCAATTGCGCGCAGGGCGTGAACCGAGTGTTGTGTGGGTTTAGTTTTAAACTCGCCAGCTGCCCTTATATACGGTACATATGTAAGGTGGATGCTGAGGCAATCGCCAGGACGTTCGTGTTGAAATTGACGGATAGCTTCTAAAAAAGGCAGCGATTCAATGTCGCCTACCGTTCCACCTATTTCTATAATAACGACATCAATCCCAGGCTCTTGTTGGGCACAGGCGATGATGCGACTCTTAATTTCATCTGTGATGTGCGGAATGACTTGAACGGTTTTACCGAGGTAGTCTCCCCGCCGCTCTCGACGAATAACCGTATGATAAATTTGACCAGAGGTCGCATTAGACGCCGCTGTTAGTGGCGAGTTGGTGAACCGGTAGTAATGGCCTAGATCGAGGTCGGTTTCCGCGCCGTCATCTGTGACGTATACCTCACCATGCTGATAAGGGCTCATGGTGCCTGGATCGACGTTCAGATAAGGGTCGAATTTAAGCATCGCGACCCTGATGCCCATCTTTTCGAGGAGAAGGGCAAGGGCAGAGGCACTAAGGCCTTTTCCTAGTGAAGAGCAGACTCCACCAGTGACGAATATGAATTTCGTTGGCATAGAATAGGTTCCACTTTTGCTATATCTTCAGGAGTGTTTACTCCTGGAATGTCTTGCTCCTGGACGATGGCTACCCCAATTTGATAGCCGTTTTCCAGGACTTTAAGTTGTTCAAGGTCTTCGGCTTGCTGCAGGGGAGTCATAGGAAGGTTGGAGTAGTGCAAGAGGAAGGCTGTCCGATAGGCATAGATGCCTAGATGTTTGTAGTATTGGATGTGTGGCGAAAACAATAAAGAGTGTCCGCCTGGAATGAGTGAGCGACTGAAGTAGAGCGCGCACCCTCGTTTATCTAGGATGCATTTTACCACAGAGGGGTCGATTGCGGCAGCTGGATCGGTTATTGGGCAAACAGCTGTGGCCATGGAGTTATTAGGTTCGCTTAAAAGCTTGTCAACCACTGCAGCGACGATATCTTGAGGAAGGCAAGGATCATCGCCCTGGATGTTTACTACAACTTCGGCCTCTTGGAAGGATGGAAAATTCCTAACGACTTCCGCTAAACGGTCGGTACCTGTGGGGCAGTCAACGGAGGTCATTACAGCTTTTCCACCAAATGCCACCACATGATTAAATATGCGTATATCGTCTGTAGCGACAATGAGCTCGTCTAAGGCTGAGAATGCACGCGCATTTTCATAAGTATGCTGCAGCAGTGTTTTACCAAGAATTATGGCAAGCATTTTGGCGGGAAATCTTGAGCTGTTGTAGCGGGCAGGAATAATACCTATAACTTTGCCTTGCTGCATGCAAACCCCCTTAACAACCGCTATAGCGTATAGAATCTTAGGAAATAAAGCAACTAAGAACCATTCAATCGCTTTCACCCTACCTCAATAACATCCCAAACCTGCCCGCGCCCGTGTCCATACGCCTTTAAGCTAAGACCCTGATTGCTACCGGTGGCAAGTCGGGTTTTAATCTAGCCAAAAATATTTTAGCACGAGTTGCGTAAGGCCAAGTGCTAGGAAAAGTCCGATCAAGCACAACGTCAATAATAACAACCACACCAGTGTCGAGGGATGCATCGCTACTCTCCATGCAGCCACTAATCCCGGTAGTAAGATTAACATAATCCCGGCAATTCCGCTTGTTAGGTAGAAGACGCGCCTGGAGACAGGAATGGTAGAAATTAAGCCCATTCCAATCGATAAGATGATAAACGGCAACCAGATAGGCAATAAACATAGGGGTTGATTGTGCACTAAAGCCACAACATTCGGCTCACCACTAATTGGATAGACGGCGAGGGGAAGTATGAGGGCGAGGACGATAGGAATGCCTACAAAATTTTTATTCAAATTCAGCAAATCTCCATGTGAGGTGCTATATTAAAGGATCTTGTTCCCAGTGAATTCTACAAATTCAGCAGATTGCATAATCGAGTGCTAAATTCACTTGACCTCTCGTACCCAGTATGATAATATAAGGGTTGAAAAAAGAGGAGAGTTTCCTTGAAATCGTTAAAGCAAGTGACACCTGTTCGTTCGGTAAAAGAGGCTCGCCTCTATAAGGTCCTGCTGGGTTTAGTGGAGCACTTCATTAAAACCGGCAAACCTGTAGGGTCGCATACCTTGAAAGAAGAAGGGTTTCAACAGTTAAGCTCCGCAACATTGCGCAACTACTTTGCACAGCTAGAGGAAAGTGGCTTTCTTCACCAACTGCACTCTTCCGGTGGACGCATTCCCACCGACAAAGCTTACCGTTTTTATGCACAGGAAGTTCTTTCTAGCGGAGAGTTGCCCGAGATCGGAGGAGTTAAGCTATCCAAACCCGAGGAAGCTCAAACTCGGGAAATTGCGCGTTATCTGCAGGAAATGGGCGAGTTACTCAGTCAATATACTAATATGGCCGTGTTTTTATCGGCTCCACGTTTCGATCAAGACTATATCATCGACATCAAGGTGATTAATCTGGACCCCCACCGCTGCATCTGCATTTTGATTACCGATTTCGGAGTCATTCAAACAGCAATTCTTCATAGTCCTGAAAAGCTAACGACGTTTTCTGCGAAGCGCTTAGAAGCCTACTTCCTTTGGAGGCTCACAGGCAGGGACAAACCCGCGCACATGGAAAAGAACGAGGAACGCCTGGCGCAGGAGTATTACAACGAAGTAATGGTGCGTTATATTGTGCGCTATTCGAATTTTGCCGATGAAGATATTTACCGCACTGGCTTTTCTCGACTTCTAAACTATCCCGACTTCGACAATGTGCAGATGCTCGCTGCAGGATTATCGCTGTTTGAGAATATCCACGGAATGAGGTTACTTTTGCGTGATTGTGCCTCGCATGATCGCCTAAAATTTTGGATTGGCGAGGACCTTCAGCCCTACACCTTTGCAGCAGGAAACACCGCAGTATTAGCCATTCCCTACCGCATCCACCAATCAGCGTCAGGGGCCATTGGTTTGCTCGGACCTACACGCATTCCTTATGATAGACTATTCGCTGCCTTGGAGCGCTTTGCTCAGGATATTAGCGATACTCTCACACAGAGCCTTTACAAGTTTAAGATTACTGTTCGCCAACCAGCCCAGGCGGCCTTCCATTTGCCCGACACCGAAAAGCTCTTGCTTGGTCAGTCAGGGAAGATTCTTTTGGAAGACAAAAGTACATAAAATAGGAGCATATGACATGGCCCGAGGCCACCATAATAAAGATGAAAAAGATGAACTAGCAGAGGCTATCAATCAGCCAGACATCGCTACACCTGATGAAAATGCAATAGACCCTGAGATACTTGAGGGCGAAGGATCACAGCAGATGGTCACCATCCCTGCAGTAGAACTCAATCGCCTTAATGAAGAAGCAAGAAGCAGTAAAGACAAGTATCTTCGCGCCCTGGCCGATAGCGAGAACATCCGTAAGCGTATGGTAAAAGAGAAAGAGGACTATTCGAAGTTTTCAGTTGCAAATACCATCGTTGAGTTCCTGCAACCGCTGGATAACTTGGAAAAAGCTCTTAGCTTCGCGGAAAAAGGGTCGGACGAAGTCAAGAATTGGGCCCTCGGCTTTGAGATGATTATCACTCAATTTAAGGACGTGCTTGCATCGCATGGCGTAGCACCCATTAGAACCAATGGCGTGCATTTTGATCCTCATTTGCACGAGGCCGTGGAAGTCGTGGAAACTGATGATTTGCCTCCAGGAACTATTTTAGAAGAGTTTACACGCGGCTATATCATGGGATCACGGACCATTCAACCAGCTAGGGTAAAGGTCACCCGTAAGCCGCAAGCGCCTGCTCCGGCAGCGACACCGACAGAAGAGAATGTCGCCGATGAGCAGCCTGAACAACAATAACTTATGATCAAAAAAATGAAGAAAAAGGAGTCTACAATGACTGACAAGAAGAAAAAAGGAAAAATTATTGGTATCGACCTCGGTACCACCAACTCCTGCGTAGCAGTAATGGAAGGCGGTCAGCCAAAGGTTATCGCATCGGCAGAAGGTAGCCGCACAACACCGTCGGTGGTCGGCTTTAAAGGTAATGAACGTATTGTAGGTATCCCTGCAAAACGTCAAGCTGTGACCAATCCTGAGAATACGATCGTGTCATCCAAGCGTTTTATTGGCCGTAAGAACAGTGAAGTTTCCAGTGAAACAACTACTGTACCTTTTAAAGTCACCAGCAATAGCAATGGTGATGCTGTCTTCGAAGTGCAAGGCAAGAATATTACCCCAGAGGAAATTGCAGCGCAAATCCTCATTAAGATGAAGCAAACCGCTGAAGAATATCTTGGGGAGTCAGTCACAGAGGCTGTGATCACCGTGCCTGCGTACTTCAACGATTCGCAAAGACAGTCCACTAAGGACGCCGGACGTATCGCTGGCCTGGATGTGAAAAGGATCATTCCTGAGCCCACAGCCGCAGCATTAGCTTACGGCCTGGATAAAGACAAAGCCGACCAAAAAGTCGCCGTGTATGACCTTGGCGGTGGCACATTTGATATCTCCGTTCTTGAGATTGGCGATGGGGTCTTTGAAGTGTTGGCGACCAATGGCGATACGCACTTGGGCGGCGACGACTTTGATAAAGAGATCATCAACTGGATTTTAGCTGAATTCAAAAAAGAGAATGGTATCGATCTTAGCCAAGATAAAATGGCTTTACAGCGCGTTCGTGATGCGGCTGAAAAGGCGAAATGCGAACTTTCTGGTACGCAATCCACAGAGATCAATCAGCCGTTTATCACTATGGATGTATCAGGACCTAAGCACCTTGCGTTAACACTCACACGCTCAAAGTTAGAGAGTCTTTGCCATGACCTCGTTGAGCGCACGAAAGAACCGTGCTTGAAGGCGATGAAAGATGCTGGAGTTAAGCCAGAGGACATCAGCGAAGTTATTCTCGTTGGTGGTATGACACGTATGCCTGCAGTGCAAGAGATGGTGAAATCGATCTTCAAAAAAGAACCGCACAAAGGTGTAAACCCCGATGAAGTCGTGGCGGTGGGAGCTGCAATCCAGGGCGGAGTCTTGGCAGGAGATGTGAAAGACATCCTGTTGCTAGACGTTATCCCTCTAACGCTTGGTATCGAGACCTTGGGTGGAGTGATGACACCGTTGGTGGACCGCAATACCACAATTCCCACGCAGAAGAAGCAAGTCTTTTCAACAGCAGCGGATAACCAACCAGCAGTGACGATCGTTGTATTGCAGGGAGAGCGTCCGATGGCAAGGGATAACAAGGAAATCGGTCGCTTTGATCTGACAGATATCCCCCCTTCGCCGCGTGGAGTACCGCAGATTGAGGTAGCGTTCGACATTGATGCTGACGGTATTTTGCATGTGTCTGCGAAAGATATTGCGTCTGGTAAGGAGCAAAAGATCCGTATTGAAGCCTCTTCCGGCTTGGATGAAGGTGAGATTCAGCGTATGGTTAAGGATGCGGATGCTCATAAGGAAGAAGATCGTAAGCGTAAGGATGAAGCTGAGGTGCGTAACGAAGCAGATTCGTTGGCATTCCGAGCGAAGCATGCCTTGGAGCAGTACAAGGACAAAGTTCCGGCCGAAGTGGCAAGTGAAGTCCAAGGGAAGATCGATGCGGTGAAGGCGGCGCTGGAAAAAGGCGATACAGATTCTATTCGTAAGGCCAAGCAGGAGCTGGAGTCTAGCATGCAGCATATTGGAGAGGCTATGCAAAAAGGTGGCGCTCCTGGTGCAGGTCAAGCATCTCCACCACCACCACAGCAGCAGCCAAGCAATAACAAAAACGAAGAAGTTATTGAAGACGCTGAAGTTGAAATCCTCGACGCAGACGAAAAAGATAAGTAGTAGCGTAAATGCTGCCTCTACTGAGGCAGCATTTTTTTTGACATGTTCTCAATTGTAATTTTGCGATATGTGGTGGTGCCTCGCCAAGGCAGCAATTTTGCGATGTTCTTAAGCTGTAATTTTGCGATATGTGGTGGTGCCTCGCCGAGGCAGCAATTTTGCGATGTTCTTAAGCTGTAAGTTTGCGATATGTCCAACCCACTTACATAGTTTACACTTTAGACCACTTACATAGTTTACAGTAC
>CAYTFC010000014.1:0-35258 GCA_964436955.1 uncultured bacterium
AAATAGTTATACACAATATTTTGAAATAATCCAAAGAAAATAATATGGCTCAAATGACTATTGATTTGTCGGGGAAAAGAGGGTTAGCTCCAAACTTTTGGGGAGATTTTTCTGGTACTACTGCACAACCTAATTTACTTTACGAAGCAAAAGATGGGCAAATGGTAGGAGGAATTTATAATCCCTTTAAAACTCCTGGATATTTAAGCCCTGCTAATAACGGTTTTAAAACTATAACTGGAGCTATTGCTAACAATATAAGAGCTTCTATTTATGACCCAGTTTCTAATGATGCTTATTTTGCAGAGAATAGTACGCAAATCTGGGGTCTAGATGATCTCACTGATGTATCTTTAACTTCACTAAATACTGTAACTGGAGCTATTTTTACTGATATGGAAATCTATACAGTAAATGGAACTAAAAAATTATTCTATTCTTACCAGAAATCAGGTGGAGGTAATATTGGTATAGCGTCTATTCCCTATGCTTCCGATAATGATACTTGGTTATCTGCTACCTGTAGCGGTGGTGCAACTCTTGGTGAAACTAATGATCATTTGATGATACCAGCTGATAATGGTTTTATGTATATATTGGATGGGTATTCTGTTCATAAAATAGACGGAACAAGTACAGGTGGTACTAATGGGACAGCATCAATGAATGTTGTTCAATTTCCTACCTATTTTAAATTGATAGATGGAATTGATTTTCGTGGCAATCTGTGGATTGCTATACAAGGGACTGTAAACAGCGGACATGTTGAACAAGGTTCAAATAACCAAATAATTTGTGGAGTATATATTTGGGATAGGTTAACATCAGTTACTAAAATGCGTGAATTTATACCTTTAGTTGGAGTAAAAGAAATTCGCAAGATATATTTAGGGCATGATAATACAATACGATTAATAGTTATTTCAGCAAATCGTACTACCCAGATACTTAAATTTGATGGTAACTCATTCCAGATAATATACGAACTTGGTATGCAGGATTATCCTGTGTACAGAGACTCTGTACAGGTAACTACTTATGGAGTTTATTGGCTAACCTATGGAGGGTATATATATTTTAATGGTATAATAACTCCAGGTAGTGAAGAAGGATTATTTAAAATTGGAGATATTTATAATAAAGCAACTACTTGGAACGGCGCTGGTGCAATTTTATTTGGAGGATATAACAGTCAAACAAGTAATTTACAAAATGCAAGAGCGTTACTTTTAAGTTATCTAGATGGTTCGACATACTCAATGCGTAGATGGCAGATAGATGGAACTGGGACATTTGATAGTGTTACCCAATCAACACATGTAGGTTCTATATATACACCTGTTAAATTTCTGTCTCCAATATCTACCATAAATAAAATTTGGATATATATGACTCCTCTTGGGTCTGGTGGCGAAGCAGATACTACTGCACAGGCAACATTAAGTATTTATTTTAATCAATCTACTACAGCTTGGGCAACTAAAAATATTACACGTAATGATATAGCAAAAGGATATATTGAGATAGAAGTTAACAAACAATATATAAATGCTATACAATTTAAGATTACATATTCAACATCTGTTACTATTTCAAATATTTACGATTTCCGCCCATCATTTGCTTTAATTAATTATCAACCAACCAATACGCTAAAATAACATTTTTATGTTATACTTATTATTATGGCCATTACCGTAGCTTCCCTCGTTACCAATCTAAATACTTATCTAGGAGATTCATCTACAGATAGAGTAACCGATGCAGAACGTCTGCAGTATCTTACTGAAGCGACTGTCTGGTTACAAGAAGAACTTGGGAATGAGCATATGGTGGAGACTTATCCATTTGATTATTTTGATACAGTTCATCAATATAAAATAACAACTGCTGTAGCTGATCTTCTTATTGGTGCTGATTTGCGTAGAGACCAAGATTATCAAACTAGGGCTTTTACTCGTAAATCAGAACGAGAATTAGCAGAAGATATTGCTAATGCTTCTAGCGAAAGTGCATGGGCAGTTGAGCGTAGGGATGGAGATTCTTATCTGGTTATTAATCATTCGTCTCTTTATCCTGCAAAGATAATCTCTAGTTTTGATGCTCTTACTTCTGGTGGTGGAACTTGGACTGCAGATACTACCAATTCGGATGCTACAAATTTAACTGTAGATACAAATGAATATGTTACTTCAAATAGTTCTTTGAACTTTGATGTAGATGTATCTCAATCAGGAAATAATCGGGCGACTATCTATAATGATACATTGTCATCACTTGATCTTTCTGATTATGAAGATATAAGTTCTTTTGTTGTAGATGTATATATACCAGCAATAACTAATTTCACATCGGTAACTTTTTATTGGGGATCGTCAGATACTTCTTATTGGTCAGCAACCAAAACTACTTCTATTAACGGAGATGCTTGGGTTGTTGGTTGGAATAAGGTTAAATTTAATTGGGCGGATGCTACTGCAACCTCCTCACCAGATGAGACAGCAGTAGATTATATTCGTATAGATTTAAATTATGGAGCTGGTTATACTGATGATACAGATTTCCGATTGGATAATCTTATTTTAGCACGTCCAGAAAACCTTACTTTTCATTATGTTAGTTGGAATGTAGGAGATACTTCTACATCAGATACTACCAAACTTACTTCATTCGCTGCCACTACGAATGTTCCATTCTTCTCTGGTAGGTATGACCAATATAGATATTCAGTTGCGCATAAAGCAACTTCTTTAGCCTTTAGTTCTTTACGTCTTAGGGAGGATGCTATTGGTGAAGAAAATAGTGCTTTTCAAGCTCTCGCAAGAGCACGTAAAATATTTGAAACTTCTAAAGTAAAAGAACAATCTAGTTTTAAAGTTCACGGTATTTCATTTAATAAACGGCGATAATGGAACAAGACAAAATCATTTCCAAGATAGTAAATAAAATGCAGAATGGGATGGAAAGTCGGAAAGATGACCAACATACTATAAATGTTGTTCAGGAAATCGGCAAAAGTTTCGTTAAAGCAATAGAAAATATTAGACAACCTGATGTTAATGTTGTTGTACCTGAGATTAAAATTCCTAAAATAGAAGTTCCAGTACCGCAAGTTACTATTAATGAAAGATCATTAGACAATGTAACTATTAAGAACTTTGATAAATTTGAAGAAAAACTTTTTAAAGTTCTTACACAAAAAAAAGATTCTAAAATAGATTTCTCTGGATTATCACAAACAATTACACAAGATAACCCATTACCTGTAGTACTTACCTATGAAGGTAAATTCTATGAAGCTATTGGAACGATGGTTAGTGGTATGTCTAGGGTATCACTTAAAAATGATACTACTGGAGAGACCGTCAATCCCGCCACCTCCGAGAATCAGGACGACACTCTTTTTAACTACAAACTCTCCGACATCGACGACAGCACTACTACCTATCTTGGTTACCTCCGTAAGGACGGAGCTTGGTATATCCAGAAAATAACCTCTGCAGGAGCGGTAACGTATGCGGCAGGTGCTTCGGGGTATAATTTTAGTAACAGAACAAGTGAAACATATGCAATCTTCTCAACAACATTCTAAAATGCTTTCAGTAATTATCCCAGCTAGGAACGAAATCTATCTTGAGAAAACCATCAAGAATGTTTTGGATAATGCCGAGGGCGAGATTGAAATCTTGGTTGTACTTGACGGGTATTTACCTGATACTCAAATCCACACAGGTGATGAACGAGTGATTTTTATCCATAATAAAGAGTCAATCGGGCAAAGACAGTCAATCAATCAGGCGGCGAAAATAGCGAAGGGTAAATACATAATGAAACTTGACGCTCATTGTGCCGTTGATAAAGGTTTTGATGTGAAGCTCGCGCAAGATTGTGAATATGATTGGACGGTAATACCCCGAATGTATAATCTCGATGTTCTCTCGTGGCAACCAAAATTCCACAAACGAACTGATTACATGTATATCGGATTAAGGGAGAATGGCGAATTGAGAGCGGAATACTATGATAAGCAGCCTGATAATGATAAGGAAATTGATGAAATCATGTGTTGCATGGGTCCATCATTTTTCATGCATAAAGATAGATTCTGGGAGCTAGGCGGTTGCGACGAAGGACATGGCGGCTGGGGTTCACAAGGAATTGAGGTCGCATGCAAGGCGTGGTTGTCGGGAGGAAAGTTGGTAGTCAATAAAAAAACATGGTTTGCTCATTGGTTCCGTGGAGGTGGCGTCCCAGAAGGACATAAGAGCGGGTTTCCTTATCACCTTTCAGGAAAAGCAGTAGAACACGCTAGAGCTTATTCTAAAGACTTATGGCTTAACAATAAATGGGATAAACAGGTAAGAAACTTTGATTGGTTGGTTAAGAAGTTTACTCCACCAAGCTGGAATATAAAACAAGACACAATAAGCGAATTGAATAAGTTATTTTACAAACACATCCACGTCGAGAAACGCTGGATGAAATGGCGGGGGGTTCCTATTATTAAAATGCCAACGGATATGATTATCTATCAGCAGATTATATGGGAAAAGAAACCTGACTTTATTATAGACATAGGCACTAAGTTCGGCGGGTCAGCATTGTTCTACCAAGATATGCTCGACATTGTAGGGAGTGGAGGGAGGGTGATTACTGTTGATAAATTCCCCGTCAAGAAAGACAAAGACCCACGTATTACCTACCTTGAAAAAGGTTCAACGGATGAAGAGGTATTGAAGTTCATTAAAGAAACCGTCGGCGATAAAGAGGTGATGGTAATAGTTGATGGCGACCACCGTAGACAGCAAGTCAAACGTGAGTTAGTTGCTTACAGTAATATCGTAACCAAAGGACAGTATCTAGTGTTAGAAGATTGTTATTCCAAGGAAGCAGTACTCACTGGTCCAGGTGAGGCGAAGGATTGGTTCCTTAAAAAGAGCAGGAAACTTAAGCAAACAGACTTGGATAAACAATTCCTTGTCGGAATGTGTCGTGATGGGTTTTTAATCAAACAATGATATGGATTTAACTATCATATATTACACGAACAATTTATTGGATGAACCGATGTTCAGTAAGTGCCAAGCACATCTGAAGAGTATTGCTGGTGATATTCCTATCATCAGCGTATCCCAGAAGCCGATAGAGTTGGGAACGAATATATGCGTAGGAGATATCGGGTCAAGTTGGTTAAGTCTCTATAAACAGCTACTGGTAGGATGTGAAAAGGCAACAACGAAATATATAGCTACCGCAGAACATGATTGCTTATATACCAAGGAGCATTTTGCCTGGAGACCGCCACGAGAAGACACATTTTACTATAATGAAAATGTTTACTTTGTTCAGCATAATGGCAATCATCCAGAAATTGAAGGAATGTACAGCAATTATTGGGAAGAACGCAGGGCATTATCGCAGTTAATTTGTAACAGGGAACTGATGATTAAGGCGATAAAGGCACGCCTGGAATTATTGGAAACGAGTGACGTTAAAAAAATAATCTACGGTGAACCTGGATGCTCGCTCATTAACCTAAAACGAGCACAGGTGGTTGCCAAAAGTGGAAGCCACGCAAGTTTGTCACCGTTCCTTAAAGAGTTTATAGAAAAAGAAAAGTCAGACATTTTTAGAAACAATATTCCTAACCTCGATATACGGCACAAGCAAAACTTCACAGGACCAAAACGAGGTAAAAACAGAACATACGATTTACCAGGTTGGGGAGAATTCAAAAACATATGGCAGAATTTTTAATTAAAGCAGTAGACCAATATAATGCAGACCCTCTAAAAGACCAGAGAGGTTGTTATAAGCGTGGCGATATTGTCCAGGTTTATGAAGACGGAGCTTGCAAAGAACCGCCTGCACCCAATTCTAAATTCGTAATTGTGAAAATACCAGGGCTTTCCAAGGCAACCGCTGAACAGTATGCCAAACCAGACGAAGAAATAATTGGAGAAGAAGTAAAAGTAAACAGAAGGAGGCTTTATAATGTTGACTTTACTGCTTTACCGAAAACGATAATCGACAAGCTGAAAGCCGACAGAGAAATCACAGTTACCCTTTCACAGGTGAGGAATTATATAAAAAATAAGACTACTAATTTAAGTATCTAAAATGGCAACCATTACACGCTACGTCAATACAGCTTCAACCGCAGGAGGGGACGGCACAACTAATGCAACAACAGGTGCTAATCGTGCTTATGCTTCCGCAAACGAAGCTGAAGCGGCTGAACAGCAGGATTTGACTGATGCTGGTGGCGACATAATGGAGATTATTTGTGAGGGGTCAACGGCAGACACGACGGCAGTCACATTCGACGGCTGGACGACGGCTTCGGGTTCTTATGTCCGCATATACACGACACAGGCGAATCGGCACGACGGAAAATGGAATACGGGGAAATATAGGTTAGAGCCAGCAGATGCCAGTGCTTTAACTATTAACGAGCAATTTGTCAGAGTTGAAGGATTGCAAATCCAAATAACTGCACCATCAACTGCGAGGTCTTTGTTTGGTATGAGTTCAGGTTGTAATGGGGGAGATATTCGTCTTGAAAATTCAATTTTAAGAGGCAATGGAAGTACTAATATCGACTTAAGTTTTAGTTCCTCTTTTGACACTGGCACTTCACTTTTTGCTAACAACTTAATATACGGATGTAAGCGTTCTTTCTTCGGCGGAATCAGAAAAGACGGCGATCATACGATGTACGTCTATAATAATACCTTGATTGATAACTATTATGGAATCCGTATCTCGGCAGGAACAATAGTTGCTATTAATAATATCGCTGGCAGTAATACAAATAATTATGTCAAAGATGCAGCTGGAACTTGGGGTGCTGGAACAGATTATAATATCTCATCGTCAGCGCAGATAACAGACGGAGCCAACTGCAAGACAAGCCAAAACTTGGCATCGACTTTTGTAGATGCAGCGAATAAGGATTATCACCTTGCTTCGGGCGACACAATTGCGAAAGACGCTGGAACGGATTTAAGCGGAGCAACTTATCCGATAACGACTGATATCGACGGTCAAACCCGTTCAGGAACTTGGGATATCGGTGCGGACGAGGTAGTTTCGGGGTCACCATCCTCATCGCCATCTGCCAGTCCGTCTAATTCCCCTTCGTCCTCACCGTCATCAAGTCCTTCAGACAGTCCGTCAGCTTCTCCATCGTCCAGCCCAAGCGACAGCCCTTCGAGCAGCCCAAGTAATTCTCCTTCAAGTTCACCAAGTTCCAGCCCATCTGATTCACCAAGCTCTTCTCCTTCATCCAGCCCGAGCTCATCACCATCAAGTAGCCCTTCTAATTCTCCAAGCAGCAGCCCATCAGATAGCCCTTCTGCATCTCCATCAGACTCGCCTAGTTCATCACCTTCCAGCTCGCCATCATCTAGCCCAAGCAGCAGCCCATCAGATTCACCGTCATCAAGCCCGTCATCCAGTCCTAGCTCATCGCCTAGTAGCTCCCCATCTTCTTCACCTTCTGCTGGTTCATCACCTAGCAGTTCTCCGAGTGCAAGTCCGAGCAGTAGTCCATCATCTTCGCCTTCTAGCTCACCATCAGATAGTCCTTCAGCATCACCAAGTTCAAGCCCGTCGAGTTCCCCATCTTCGTCGCCGTCAAGCAGTCCGTCATCCAGTCCTTCCAACTCACCGAGCGATAGCCCATCCGCAAGCCCCTCCAGTTCTCCATCGTCCAGCCCGTCTTCGTCACCAAGTGCATCTCCGTCGTCTTCGCCTAGTAGCTCTCCATCGTCCAGCCCATCCAGTTCTGCAAGTGCAGGATCATCATATTCTTCAAACAAACAGCTAATGCTCGACTCTATCGGAGGCAAAGTTACAGCCCTTGGTGGTGTGAGAATGCCTACGTGGGAAACAGCAGGAAGACCTGCAACACCTAAGACAGGAGAGTATGGATTGAATACACAAACATCAGCACTAGAAATTTATAATGGTAGTGGATGGGTAGCGGTAACATTAACTTAATGGTATAATTATTAAATAAATATGGATTCGGAACGACGACGTAAAGATGATGAATTAGTACAAGACCTTGAAAAGAGGTTTGACAGGCATTTGGAAATCTATGCAAATAATGGCAAAGAGATGGCACGTTTAGCAGGAGCTGTTGAGCGAATGGAGGAACGAGCTAATCTCCGTGATGAGAGAGTAAGTGAAATGTTTGAAGTATATCAGCAATTCAAATTTGGGAAGAAAGGGATTATCTGGATTATAGGAACTTTAACCTTTCTCGGTGGAGCGTATTTAATGACTAAGCAAATAATAAAATGACAACAAAACAATATTCATTTGGTGCAGATAAATCAAAGTACGATATTCGTACATTTACCTATAAACCTGCACAAGCTAATATAACTGGTGGAGAAAAGTGGAGTACTGAATTTATAGAACATCAGCATAAAGTAGGTATTTGTACGGGGATTTCTATGACAATGCGTGCACGTAAGCATTTTAATATTAAATTCTCCGCTGAATTTCAATATATTTGTCAGAAGAAATTCTATGATGGTAATTGGGACGAAGGTTCTTCTATTTTCCATGCAATTAAAGTAGGAAAGAATATAGGTTTCTTGCCTGAATCAGAATGGAATTATACTACTGAACAGGATCGTTACCTATCTTATAACGAATATATCGAGAAGCTTAAAGCAATTCCTGATAGTGAAATTGAACGACTTAAAACTATTGCGGCAAAATATAAACTAAAAGCCTATGCTCAAGTACCTGTAGATAGGGACTTAATGGCTAATGCGATAGATGCTAACGGGGGACTTCTTTCAAGATTTGTTGTGGGAAGTGAATGGTGGACAGCACCCATTGAACCATTGCGTAATCCTGCAAATTCTCTTGGAGGGCATGCAGTAAATACTACCAAGTATTCTGGTGGATCATTCAGACTTGCCAATTCATGGGGGAAAGATTGGGCTGATAAAGGTACTGCTTATTTCCTATTAAATTCTTATCGTCCAACTGAATGTTGGGCTGTATGGTTTGAAGAAATACCAAAAGAAATTGAAGTACAGATTGAAAGTCGAGCTTCTATTATTGGACAGATAATGGATTTACTCCAAAAGATTATTGTATTGGTGGCTAAATTGGCTTAATTGTCAAATAATATAAAACGTGTTATAATATAAGATATATGCCTAAAGAAAATTTTACAGACGCTGGACAAGCAGCTTTTGAAGAAGCATTGCAATCCAAATTAATGGCGCAATCGGAAGCTATTTCATCGTCGGCTACTGGATTGGAAGAGAGAATTCAGTCTGCTATTACTGGAGTAAAGACTGCTACCGAACTTCAAGCAGGAGCTATTGAAAGTGCAGGAGGTAGGGAGCTTGCTTTTGAAAAAGAAAAAGCAGCCCAAAGATTTACTACCTTGGAAGAATCTCAAAGAGGTTTTGCTCAGAATATTGCATCCTATAGACAACTTCAGGAAGACACAGATAAATCTTTGAGAGACCTAGAACAACGCAAACAAGAACTAGTTATGCAGAATAATGCTGCTGGTGCTTCTAAGATTGCTGATCTCCAACTTAAATCATTGGAGTTTAAACAGAATGCAATGCAGCAAACATTCTCTAATCTTCTTGGGATGGCACAATTCGGGCAACAAAAGAGAGCTCAAACTCTTGCTGAGAAGGCTCAGACATTTAATGAAAAATCTCAAATTGCTGGTATCGCTATGCAATATGGGGTTACTCTTGCACCAGGAGATACTATTGATTCAGTCGTAACTAGAGCTGCTCCTAATGCTGACAAACGACAACAAATGGAACTTGCTAGAATGGCATCAGAAATTAAACTTAATCAAGCTAAAACCGCAGAAGCGTTACAAGGAACTCTACAGGTTACACGAGATCCAAGCAATGTGTTAGCGTATGCAAACGCAGTTCGTGCAAATCCTAATGTTCTATCTACTATTTCAAAGCAACCAGACTTTCTTAAAGATGTTGTGAATAAAATTACAGAACTTGAAACTAATGATGCTAAAAGTAAAGCTTCAATCGCAGCACAATCTGGAATTCCATTAGAAGATTTCGTTGCTCAAGAAATTGCTGATCAAAAGAATTATATAAATCTTGGTAGACCTGAATATGAAAAGACTCTTAGAAAAGCTTACAAAGAAGTACCTAGACAAGAACGTGAAGAAGGCAGAGTAACGTTTCCTGGGCTACTTAGAGGCGGTGCTGAAACTCTTGCTAGGGGTGAACTTGGTGTGTTTAACTTCTTGTTTGGAACACAAGTAGGAAAATAATATGGATGAAAAATTTGGACAATTTGGCTCAAACTCATTTGATGGGTTTGGAGGTTTTCAAGGCTTTGGAGAAAAACCTACTCAAAGTGTAGATGAACTTTTACTATTAGCTAAGATGCACGGTGGAGCTGTAGCTGATGTTGCAGATGAACTCACTCATCCTGAAGTAAGTATCTTGTCAACAGTAGGTAATGGATTCAAAAATCTATTTACTGGATTTATTGATACAATCTCTTTAGGTTCTTATGCAGTAGCTGGTGCATTGTCTAAGGAGAAGACTGTTGGACAAGCTATTGATGAAAGACTTACACCTAGTGAGGTTCTCCTTGGCAAAAGTAATCTCAATAAAGAAGACCCAATCTACAAAAAGGTTGGAAACTTTGTTGTACGTACTGCTATTGATGTATTGACAGATCCCTTAACTTATGTTACCTTTGGTGCTGGTGCGGCAAGAGGTCTTGGTATTGCGGGAGTTCGTGCACTTCCTAAAGTACTAGTTGCTGGTAAAGAAATGATGCTTACCCAACAAGGTGATAATTTTCTTAAATCAGTTCTTAAAGGACAAGCAGAAGGTCTTGGTAATATTAAGTCATGGTCTAAAACTGATATAGGCAATATGGCAATGTCCCTAGGTAAACAACAAGGATTAAAAGGAAAAGAACTTAAAACTTTTATTGAAGAAGCAAAAAAGTCAGTTGAAATGGGACGTAATATTGGTGCTCATGATGAGGTAACTAAATTAATGGTCAATACTACAATCTCTTCTAAGTTGGATAAAAAAGTAGCTGCAGAAACTATGGGTAGGATGCTTACTAAAAACCCTGGGTTAGGTGAAACATTCTTAGATAAGGGTGGGATTAAATTCATGGGACATTCAATCCTTTCTGGGCAACGTATTGCTTCTACTTTTGAACTCATAGGCAAAACTACTCGCCTAGATGAAGTCACCACCCCATTAAGAACTGCTCTTGGTAGTACTAAAAGTATTATTGGTGGTGTATTAGGCGATCCTACTGGTAAAATTGCTGGAGATGTCGAAAGAGAAACTATTGAACAACTTAAATATATTAAAGACTTAGGCGACAGAAAGAAGAATGATGTTCTTATTAATACTGCTAATGCTTGGAGTAAACTTGGGTTATCCAAGAATGAAACTAATTTAATTGTTTCAGCAATAGAAACAGAAATGCGTCCTGCGGATTCCTATCTTGGAAGACTTTGGGATATGGCTCATAATATCCCACCTAAAGATATTACACCACAAGAACTTGATATATTCAAGGGTATTCGCATATTCCAAAAGCAAACTAAACAAAATTTAAGGGAACTTAGAGAGGCTGGGTATAGGATTGTTTCTCATAAAAACTATGTACCACACTTTGTAGAAGCAGATATTCAAGATATGTCTGGCAAACTAGCTGCTAAACTCTCTGGTAAATCTACTATATCTACCAAAACAGGTATGGGTATATTTGCTAGAATTTCTAAATATAGAAACGTAGATGATTTATCTCATACTTCAACTGAACTTCTTGGTGATCCAGATATGTTAGGTCTTAAACAAGAGTATCGTGTAGAAGAATTACAACGTATTAAAGATAATCATCTTGATACCATATCTAAAATAGATTCCACTGTTAAAGAAATTGATAATCAAACGATGGGGTTATTTGATAAAATAAATGAGTTCTTTAGTGGTAAAGTAAAGGGGCAACTAGATACTTTACTAGATAATCTGCCTGCCAAAGATAAATATACTGCTCAAGCTTTGTTTGATGTGGCTCGTAAATACATGAAGCCAGTAGACATAGAGGCATTAACCAAACAAAGAGCTAAGGCTACGATGGAAGCTGGTGTTAAAATTAAAGAAGCTGTAGGGGGATTGTCCGAAGAAGCTATTGAGAAACTACGCCAGAACATCCTTAAAGGAGTGGGTGATTTGCCTATGGCAGTAGATGATTTGAACGAACTTCTAGCTACCACCAAACCACAATTTAAGAAATCTGTCCATACTAAGGGAGCGGAAGGAGAGTTAGCAGATATTGCCGATAAAATGAAGGAGGCTACTATCCTTGCTCGTAAAGAATTTATTGATGATTATATTGATAAGGAAGATTTTGCTAAATTCTTAGATGAAATTCATGCAAACTTTATGGAGAATCCAACTGGTGTTAATCGTGTACTAGACCAAATACTTGGCAACAAACAAAAGATTGGCGACCTTATGCACCAAATGGAATTGGAGAAACTTGCTTACTATACCAATAAATCAGATGTCCCTGCAATGGCTAAATACTGGAGAGATAAAGATGGAAAGATTTATGAACGTATCAGAGCTTCTATTGACGAGGCAGAACAACTTGGTGTAAAATTTGATAAAAGTGCAGCAACCGTCATGATGAGAGCTTCATTGGAAACTATTAGAGCAACTACTGCTAAGCACATGATAGATGCTATCGCTAAATATGGAGTGCCTGCTTCCAAAGCTTCTGATAACTGGGTTCCGATTTCTATTAAAGGCCTTAAAGAAGAAGTCGTTGGCATGAGTGAATTAGTTACTGCTCGTGGCGGAGAACAATTAATGTACAGTCCTGAGATGGCTAAAAGAGTAGAAGAATTTTTTACTTCGGTTGTCAAAGATGAAGCGACCAGTGAGATAATGAAGAAATTTGATTCTATCCAAAATATCTTTAAGGCATCGGTAACTTCTATATGGCCTGCCTTCCATGGGCGTAATGCCATTTCAAATGTGTTTCAAAACTATTTAGATATAGGACTTCATGCGCTGGATCCTGTAAAGCATATACAATCTGCCTCTATCATTAATAGTGAAAAGACGATAGGTGGTTTACGCCAGCAACTTGCTTTAACCTTGGATAACGTAGAGGCTTCTAAACTACAGGCACAAATAAATAAAATTTCTAACAAAGTAATATTTACCGATGATGTAGGGATTGAATGGACGCACGGTATGTTATCTAACACGATGAAGGATAATGGTATTGCCTTTAATCCTAATGCTACTGGTTATATGGATTTGGGATTGACCCGTGAACAACAAATTGATCAACTTAAAAATAGTCTATTCGCTGATGCTGATTCAACAGGTATGGCTATTTATAATAAGGCTCAAATAATAAACCCATTATCGCAACAATTCGGTGGATATAAGATAGGACGAGTTGTAGGTAACGTAGTGGAAGACCAAGCTAGAATCCTTAACTTCATGACTAATCTTATGCAAACTGGGGATGTAAGTTTAGCGGCTGGACGCACCAAGCAATTTCTATTTGACTATAGTTCACTTACTGATTTTGAAAAGACATTTCTTCGTAGACTAATTCCTTTCTACACTTGGACAAAGAAGAACATTGAACTTCAAGCTAAGACTTTAATGAGTGCACCTGGGCGTATTGGTGCAGAGATTCATGCAGGTAGAAACCTACAAGATGCTTTTTCAGGAGCTGAATTAACTGACGAGGAAAAATCTTACCTACCAGATTATCTTAAAAATTCTCTTGCCGCTGGAACTTCATTGGTTACGTCTAAGGACGGAAGTAAATTGACTATTCAGAATACTGTACAACTCCCTATTGAGGCTGCCTTTACTCAAGCACAATTCAATAATATTTTTTCAGCTCTTTCCCCATTCGTTAAAGTACCTATTGAACAAGCTACTGGTTATTCTTTTTATAGAGGTAAAGCACTAGCAGATATTACTAATGCAACTGGGTATCATTATGCTCCTCAAGCAGTTAAAGATTTCATCGGGTATACAGAAGAATCTTATAAAGACCCTAGCGGGAAAGCTCAAACAGCATACATTTCAGTTCGCCCATATAGACTCCACCTCTTGAATAACTTGCCACTTAACGCTCGCAGTCAATCGGTTTTGAATCAACTTATGGATGCAGACAAAACTACTGCAGATAATTTAATTACTCAACTTACTGGATTCTCCCAAAATGAATTAGACATAGATCTACAACAGAAACTAAAGGAAGGAGAACTTAAAGATAAATTGATCAAAGTCCTCAAAAATGCTAAGGTTGGTAGGGAATTTCATAAGTTCTATATTCCTCAAGAATAACCTCTACAGCAAAAAAAGACCCCGACTGGTAGGATAGTACCTTCGGGGCTTTTTCGTGCAACCTGAGCGATTTTTTGGCTAATTTTGAAAATCTGTGTTTTTCTACCCTTATAATATAAGGATTAAATCAGACCGTTTTTCTTTAAAAAATAACTAGGCTTCCGCTTGTTCAAAAATATACTCTAACAATTTTTCTCTATTTGTTTTGGGATATTCCCTTGGATTAACCAAAGCCTTAAATAATATTCTTATTTCATCTCTATTGACAAGTTTCTTATTTCGTCGTAGAATATGGATGAAGCAAATAAAATCAGACCATAATGGTTTACTCTTAGATAGTTCTTCAAATTGTTCTTTTATCTTATTCATTTGTAACAAATAATATCTTCCTCCCTTACAATATAGTAATCAATTCCATTGGAATTAAACTTGGTGGTACTATATTTATTAAAGAATACTGTATCTCCGATCTTTACTTTAAGTGGAATAACAGTTCCATTATCAAATATACGTCCCTCTCCAATCTTAATGACCTCACCTATCTCGGGCTTGTCATCATACTGTTGTGGACGATAGATACCACCAACTTCTTCAACCTCAATAGCTTTAATCAGCACATTGTCGTACAGAATATTGTAGGTTGTAATATCAAAATTATTCTGCTTGTTTGCCATAAATTTTCTCTACCAATTTAACTCTAGGGATAATACCATTGATAGTAAATTCCAAGAAAGGATGTAACCCAAGGTTAGCTTCTACTAAAACTTTCTCAATCTCTTTTGCGGTTGCTTCAATCCTTGCCTTAAAAATTTCCTCATTCGCTCCGTTAGTATCTTTAGTTTCGCTTGCTTCCTCCTGTGTTTCCTGCGCTATCTTTACTTTCCCCGTTTCTTTGTTTGTCATTGTCATTTACAATTAAATAATTAGAACTAATAATTACATTGGCTACTGATATTGAATTATCTATTGCCAATGTAGTAACCTTATACGGATCTACAACCCCAGCCTTACTTAAATCTTCAAAGGTATCCGTAAGAGCATTATACCCCCACTTAGGATTTTTATTTGCCTTGACAGTATCTATGATTGTTTCTACGTGTTTGCCACAATTTATAGCTATCTGTCTTAGCGAAGCCTCGCAATACTTTTTAAATGTAGATACCAATTCTGGTTTATATTTGGAAGGGTCAAAAGCTTTCAAAAGAGAAACTCCGCCACCAATAAGATAACCGTCTTTGGCTGCCGAACGGGTTGCATTTACAGCATCTTCATACCTAAACATTTTTTCCTGTACCTCAATCGGCGTACTACCACCAACCTTAATAGTAACCAATCCACTTGTTAAACTGGATAATCTTTTTTGTAGAGTTTTATTCTCTTTATTTTTAGCTAGTTCTCCCTTGAGTGCGGATACTCTCATCGTAAGTTCTTCATTCACGTTAGACTTGGGGGTAATGATTGTTTTACCCACATCAGAGTATACCTTACTGACTATAACAAAATCTTCTGGAAGAATTTTATTTACAATCTTACCTAGTTTTTCAGAAATAAGTTTTCCGTTAGTATATACAGCTAAGTCTTGTAGTACATCGTTGTTTCCTTCTACACAGTCTGGGTGTCTGACAAGCAACAAATTAATTACCCCACGAACATGGTTGGTAACAAATAAGTCTACCGACTTACCAATAAAATCCCTAGCTACCACCACTAAGTTTTTATATCCTGCTTCAATGGCTGATTTGATTATAGTTTCCGCTTCTTCTGGATAGTAAATACGTTTATCGGTAATTAACATGGCAACATTCTGGTAGGTTGCAGAAATATTAGTTGAACTATTGCGCATTTCTGGAATCAACATTCCTGAGGGGATATTAAATCCAAGATCTTCTACTATCTCGGTTTCTAATTTATTATTTGGTTCAATGAATATCATACCATTTTCACCAGCACTCTTAACAACTTTAACAACATCTTGTGCAATTACAGTATCATTGTTTGATGAAATGGTGGCAATATTTAATAAATCTTTATCGTTCTTAACTTCAATCTTATGCAGATTAGATTTAAGTTGTGTCCCAAACTTCTCAAATTCCTTCTTTAGTTCAATAGGATTCCAACCTTCATCTATAAGTTTAAGACCACCCTTGATTAGATTTTGTGAAAGAAGAATAGAGGTTGTTGTACCATCCCCAGCCTCGCTATTAGTTCTTAAGGAGGCGTGTTTGATTATATTTATAATAGCGTTTTCTATTGGATCATCCAAAATGATATTTCTTGCGATAGTAACCCCATCATTGGTAACAAATTGGTCGCCGTTTTTGTCTTCATATATTACATTACCGCCCTTAGGCGAGAGAGTCTGAACGACAGGATCAGCGATCATATCGATTGCTCGTATAATCTTATCCTTAATATCTCTATAATGGTAAATCTTTTTTGACATTATCAAATTCTTTTATCTTAGTTTTGTAATATTTAATTTTCTTTTTGTACTCTTCCGCTGTCCATTCTTTAGTGATTATACCTTTGAAATGGTAATCTTTGTATCTTTCTATTAATAAATCAGTAGTTCCTCCTCCGTATCGTTTATCTAAATTCTGTGCATAAAGTAGTTGGTGATTGCGGTTAAATCCATTACAACTTTTACATTCAGCGTTTACATTACGTTCATCGAACAATAATGAGAACCCACTATTGCCAGCATTCATAAAATGTCCAGCGTCTACACTGTCTTGCCATCCATTTAACTTACGACTACAACTTATGCACGATCCGAAAAGATTATAATCTCTTTTGCGCACATATTCAGAGAACAAACGCCAGAATGTTCCTTTTAATCCTTTATATCTAGCCATTTGTCAATCATTGTTCGTAGATAACGGGACAAGGTTAAGCCTGCAACTCGTGCCTTAATCACAAGTTTATCTTTAACTTTTTCTTCTACTCTTAGTATAATAAATGCTGTCTTTTTCATGTTCGTTCAATCGCTCCATAAAACCATGCACCGCAACCTGTACACTGGAACCTTGGTTTAATACTACCACTTCTTAAAATTGACTTACCTCTCTTTTGTATCTTACTAGATTCGCATACTGGACAAGTACCATGGGGTTGTATCGTAGGATGGTTAGTCATAAACGGACGCATTGTGAGATACAATTTCTCCAGCAATTCTACGTCCATTTTATTATATTTTGTCATTGTAGCCCATGCTTTCTTATCCCCCCTCATACATCCTAACCATGTTTCAAACCCTCCAGTTTCTAACTTGCCACCTATACCTAAATATTTACAAAGATCATTTAGACTATTACTCTCGAAATTAAAATATCTTTTAGCTATCTTTTTTGTATCTATCGTTTTATATGGGGACGGCACATTCATCCCAAAAAATAAGAACCGTGTGTTTATTTTCTTAATATCAAAAGCATCTCCATTATGTGCCATTATAACATCAGCTTCATCAAATAGTTTCCAAATACTTTCTACAAGTTTCTTATCACTGTTCTTATTCTTTGCATATCCTTTAAAATCTGCCAATGATTTAACTCGTGTTTCGCCATCTCCTAACCATTTGTAAGCATAACATAGAATGTACCAATGGTTAGAAAAATCAATTACATTTTGTTCCCACTTGCCCCATACATAACCTAGGGATGGTGCAGTTTCTATATCAATTATTAAAATTTTTGTCATTCTTTATTTGTTCTCTCATGATACCAAAGATGTTGAACATGATTGCGCTAGCATGGTCTACCTCTGGTTCCAATTCTTTTCCTTTATATCCTTCTCTTAACGCTTGTAGTTTAATCAAATGACGGGTAAGACTTTCAAGATATTCTTCCTCTGGTATTCCTTTTTTCCAATTAGCTCTACCATATTTCTTTTCAGCTAATTTCATATATTTCCCATAGCGATACAACACCGCTGGATCAACATACGACAAGAAGTTCGGCTTGTCTTCATTTGAATCTCGTACTGCCCCCGTCTTAAATTTCCGTTTATGTGCCATAGTATTACATATTTTATTAAGGCAAACTCCCTGTGTGCAGAAAGCGAGATAGACATTTTCTCGCAGGTATGGCATAGATTTCAGCTTTTATTTTTTTAGGATAATAGAGCCCACTCTATATCCTAGCACTAACCACCTATGTAGGTTACTTGTGCAAAATATCGTATATGATTAGCTAGTGATCATCTCGCCTTTCATATCTAATAGATACTGGCTCATTCAGTTTAATTGGAGCCACCTTGCGCTGTAGTCATTTTTAAATATTCGCATACCACTGACACTTCTCACCTTATTGATGATGCCATGCTTTATCCCCCAGCAGGGATTATTCAGCCATTTCTGCATACAGAGAGCTTACCTGTAGGCATAACTATTTTTTTACTGCTTAAACTCTATTTCTTTTAGACATATTCTCTTTTGCCCATAATGGTTGTAGGTTTTTATAATTACATGCAA
Source organism: uncultured bacterium (assembly GCA_964436955.1). GTDB lineage: Bacteria > Chlamydiota > Chlamydiia > Chlamydiales > JAJFMA01 > CAMFKD01. The sequence goes on from CAYTFC010000014.1 coordinate 18,856, forward strand.
TTAAGAATTGTTCGCGCTTAGTCAAATCAAAACTTGATAATGGGATTATGTGATCAATATGCCATTTACCACGATTTTCCCATACCATACCTTCCTTGAATTGTTTTTCAAGATAAATTTTTAATTCTGGTATAGTACAACCTAAGTCTCTAACAGCGGAACCAGATTTTTGATTATCTCTTATCGCTAAATAAGTTCTATTCCTTAAACTAGCGGCAAGTTTTATATCAATTCTTTTAAGATAATCTTGTCTTTTTTTTGTATTATAGTAATTTTTATTATATTGTTTACCATAATTTGAACGTCTATGTAGTGTAAGATATGCATTTTTACAAAGTTTACATGTTGGATAATATCCATCTTTTTGTATTTTATCTTTATAGAAGTGTATATATTCTTTTTCCTTTTTACATTTGCTACATTTTTTCATAATCTAACTCTTACAATACCATATATATCTACCCTTAGATAGATTATCTGCTATAAAATCTATAGCAAACTCTGGATTGGTTGCCTGCGCATAAGATATACTAGGGTGATCGGGTAAATGTATTTGGGCTAACCCATAAGAACGTTCTTGTTCTCCTTTGACGATACCACGCTTCACGCTACTAAAATTATATCTTACCATACTTTGAATTTCTGGATCAAAAGTATGAGCAGTTTCACAATCTATGATATTGTATATTCTGTTGTAAGGAACATTATATTTTGTAGACGCTTCTTGTATCATTTCTGGTATAGTTTTTTGCTCTATATCAGCTTGAACAACTTGCGTTACAAAATGTATATTTGTAGGCAAAAATAAAATTGCCAATACAATAAGTAACTTTTTAATAATTTTATATTAAAACGTACATCCAGTTCTCATCAAGGATTTTCATCTTGATTAACCAGTAAGACAAGACTGACTACTAGAACTAAAACCTAGATAAATTTATCCCACGCCTTAATTCAATCTTGCCTTATTGGCTAACCAAGTTCTACGGACGACTATTCCGTATCCTTGATTGCCATTCAGAAAAACTTACTTCCTAAAACCGAGCATAGTAATTCCTCCAGCTTTGTATCTTCCTATGAAGACACCGATACCTGAAATGATAGTAGCTATGACCGTAATTGTAGTAGTGAGTTCGTCTACCCCAACGTTTATATTGATTAGCGTAAGCGCAAATGCGATGAATTGTGCTATTTGCCAAAAGTATGTATTTGAAAATTTAATCATATTGTTGTAGATAATCTATTATAACATATTCTAATAAAAATTGCAAGCTATTTACCCTTGACAGTCTTCTTCTTTTGTGCCGTGGTTTTCTTGACTGGTGTAGGTTTCTTTTCTTCTTTCTTCGCTGTTCCTTTAATACTCTTTGCTAATTCCTTATCAACCAAATCCTTAATATCAACAGCATATTTGACAAGCAAATCTGGACTATGGGATTTTAGGAATTTTTCTGGTGATAGTTTAAGTGCAGTAGCTACTGTAAAAATCATATCAATTAATTCGTGGCGTGCATCTTCTATCGAATTACGTACATCAGTAACTGTATTAAGCACACCATTTCTCAAACTATCAAGTTCCTTAGTAATTTTTACATTATTAGAATTGATAATATCAGTAAGTTTCTTTTTTGTGTTAAACATATATTTATTTCCAAGTTGTGTAACCTGTTGTTTTTTCATTAATAACTTTTAATTCCTCATCGGTATATCCAGCTGTTTCTTTCTGTAAAGAAATGATGTGGTCTTTCCAGCTTGAATAAGACACTTGCCAATCGCCATATACCTTCTTATTTCCTCTCATTTTTGCGATTGTGTCCTTTGATAAGGACTTCCAATCTAGTTCACTAATCGGGTGTTTGTATCTAATCTCATATACATCTGGCATTATATCTTTTTGGATATGGTTGTCATTTAGATTTTTCCATTGGCGATATTTATCGCCCAAATTGATTACAACATTACCACACTTATATGTCAATTTGTCAATCTTATTACATTCAAACCAAAAAGTATTTAGACCGTCTATAGATGAAACAAATAGATAACCTTTATCTTTCCCCAAACAATCCATGTAGATAGCTAGTTGCCCAACATAACTTTCCCTAGGTTCGCCAGCTTCATATTTAGATATATCAAATGCATTTTTATTATTAATGGTCTTGATCTCAATCGGCTCACCAGTAGTCGTAATGGCATCCACATACCCATGAATTGTAAATCCTCCCTTGGTAACATCTATCCTGCCTTGTTCTTCTTGTGTATAATCTTCTGCGACTATACCACTGTCCTTTAGCACACGCAACATAGCTTCCTCTGCCCCCTTCCCTGCGCCCATACGAAGAGTATCTTGCCAGCGTGTAGGATTTGTTTGTGGAACATTCTTAAATCCAAGATATAGTTCCAACATACTCTTCCCATAATCGCTAGCATAAAACGCTCCTTTCTGCTTCTCTCTTGGTTTTATGTTTAGTTTATGTAGCATTTAGATTAAATTTATTAATAATCTGTTCACTGTCTATCCCATGCACCTTATTTAGATTGCCAGTTTCCAAGCACTTTCGCATAATCATATACTCGTAGGTGCGGTCTGGTGAATCTGTCTTAAGTTCGTGTACCAACTCCCTGAAATCCTTTTGTGAAAGAACTTTAGCGTGATTAGCAAGTTCTTCTATGTCCCCACCATTTTTAGCAATCGGCAATAAGTAATGTAAATTCTTGATAGGAATGTCCGAGATATAATCTTCACCATATCCTAGCTCAAGAATAAAAGTCTGATAAATTTGGATTAACCTATTAGCTTCGCCCCTGTTTAATCCTATTTCTGGTTGTGCTAAATAATCATCCCATGTATCTATCCCGTCCCCGATTTCCCGCCTAAAGTTATCATCATCCCTAAGGCTATAAAGTAGTTTACCTATTTGTAAAAAACTTGCCTTAGATAATTTGATTGTATCCACCAATGATTGATGAAGCGTTTTAGAAATCATCATCATTTGGCTTTACTTCTTTTGTGTCTTTAAATACTACCTTTTCTAATGCGGTAACTCTACTAAGTATATTTTGCAAATCCGCTTGTGGTTCTTCGACGGACATATTAAGATATCCATTCTTTTCTACTACGAATGCTTCGACTGTATCTCCCTCTTTCCAGTTCTCAGTTCCCTTTGTCTTAAACGTAGAAATCCATGAATCTCCACGCTGGGTAGCCTTGATAGATATCTTTTCCTTATCCCCATACTTAGTAGTAACATTTCCCCTAAAAATCTTTGTGATTGTTAATTTTTCTTTATTCATATTGTATTACATCTATTATAGCACATTTAATAAAATTTTGCAAGCTCTTTTAGCGTTTCTCCAACACTATACCCCATAAAAGAGATAAAGTCAATAGCACCCTTGCCGTTCTTTCCGCATCCAAAACAATGGAAACTATTATCTGGATATAGATTAAATGAAGCAGTACGTTCCTTATGATAGGGACATCTAATGGTAATTCTTCGTCCAGTATTTTGTATTCCAAGAATTGTAGTAATTGGAATTGCTCTTAATTTATCTATATCCATGTTAAAATATATCTTGGATATTAAGGGCTTTGTCGTCCAGATACAAGTCTGCCCCAGGTTTCATACACATAGTAATTCCATGAAAGGGTACTTCGTGTGCAATTAGCCAAGCATGAGTTCTGGCATAATATCTAGGTTGACGAGCTGTATAAATGACCAAATGCGCCCCCCTCTTGTAAAGTGTCCACATCAATTCTATCATCTGAACATTGGGTTCAGGGTCAGGTTGTTCATCCCCCCACCATACCCCATGGCATAGTGTACCATCCATATCTACTGCTATTAATTTATCATTTGGATTATCCAATATATCTTTTAGTTCAATCATATACTTGTCTTTCTTTAGCTGGACGGCTTATTTGGCTAATAAAATTATCAATATCACATTCATACCAATCGGTATCTCCATCAGGATACTGTCCTACTGTCTGTCCATACATCCAGTCTAAAAATTCATTCCAATCTCCTTTTGCTTCCTCTATTTTTTGTTTAGTTTCTTTTGTTTTCATATTTTAATTTGATTATGTTTCCCTTCCCTTCACGGGCAATGCTCGCAGATGAAGCCGTTAAATTCTTTTTCGTAGATGCTCTCGAGCCAATACTTTTCGTGGAAGCCAAAGTGGCAGAGGATTTTGTGGAGGTTTTCCACTTTTGCAGGTATCTGGCTTCTTGAGGTTGCCGACATTCTCGGTGCGGGTTTCCCACTTTTTTGTTTTTGGATTATATTCTTTCATTTTTTTAATTATCATCCTGCTCGGTTAGGTTGTTGGGGTTAAGGAAGGGGGGCATGGGGAGTTAATTTCATTTCCTGTAAAATTATCTGCTGGTTAAAAATATTGACCCCAAAATAACTTGCTTTGAAGGTGGGTTGATTTCCAATTTCTCCTGTTACTTTGTTGAAAAATCTCATTCTCCTGCTCGGTATTAGTAACTGTATTTCTCTTTCTCTTTCTCTCATTGTAACATTTATTACACTATCCGAAAGTATATTTAATGGAAGAAGTAATGCGAAGGGCTTTTTGAGGTCTAAGCATCTTTCCCAAAATACTCGTTTGTTTTTATATGGTGGGTTGCTAATAATAACATCCCAATATTCTGGTTCGTAAGTTAGAAAATCCTCTCCATTATCAAGGTGTGAAAATACTACTTTGAAACCTTTTTCACTAAGCACTTTTACAAACTCGCTGTCTTCTTTATCGAACGGACACCAAATTATTTTATCTTTTAGATGTTGAATGTGTGGCAACAATACTTCTACCCCATATCTAGGTGTGTATTGTTCATCACCCCCCCCGTTTACATAATATACTTGGTTCATTCTTTTTTTTCCTTACAATGGGGGCAGATGCTCCCAGAGATGCTGGTAATTTAGGCGGATAACCGCTGGTTGATAATGTCGATATACTCCTGTTCCTTTTCGATGAGGATGAAGGAGCGGTTGAGGTTCCTACAGGCGACACCAGTTGTGCCAGAGCCAGCGAATAAATCCAAAACTATATCATTTTCAACTGTAATAGTTTTTACTAATTGCTCCATCAAATCAGTGGGCTTCTCGTTTGGGTGTTTCAATTCGGTTGGCGTAACTCTTTGAGAACGAAATATACTTGTTGGTCTTTTCCCTTTAAATGTAAACCTACCCTTATGAGCAAAAATTATATTCTCGTGTCGTGAAGCAAAGTCGCCTTTCAGGTCTCCCATTCCGTGTACTTCTTTGTCCCAGATAATTTGTTGTTTGCAAACAAAACCTGACTTTGTTAAAGCATCTCTAAATGCTTGTTCGGTATCCCATCTAGTGAAACAAAGTATTCCTGTATTATCTTTCATAACCCTAAATGCTTCGTCTGTCCAAATGGTATATGGAGATTTATCGTTCGATATTTTGGGCTTCCAAAGACTTTTATCAGTCCGCCTTGCGGACTGATAATCTATTCCATAAGGGGGGTCTGTAATAATACAGTCCACACTCTTATCCTCCATCTTCTTCATTTCCTCTAGGCAGTCTCCGTGAATTATTTGGTTCATCTTCATTTTACTTATTTAAAATTCTAACACCATACGTCCTGTTGCATTATTAATACCATAACACGCATATCCCATCTCCCCTTTATTTTTTAACACGTCCACATCTATCTTGCCAGTATCTTGACTGCTTAACATTACTACACATTCAGGGTCTTGGTAACAGCTACTACTCCCCTTTAGATCTTCAATATTGGGTTTGCTCTTTTTCCATGATCCTGCCTGTTCAATTTTTCTAATATGGGTAATAATTAACAAAATTATTCCATTATCTTCGGCAACTCTTTTCAAGTCTTGTAGTGTGCTAGAAATTTCTGCCTCCTTAGAGCCGACACCACCTCTAATCAAGTAATCTAGGTGGTCTACTATAACGACCTGCGTATTAAATATGCGCTTAGCTTTTACAATAGTTTCCACTACATCTTTTTTATTTGGTAGCGCAAAATAAATAGGCGTATTTATACATTCATCTATCATTTTATCCCACTCTTGATCATCAGCTAACTCAAAATCCTCTAATGTTTTATTAAACTTTACTTGTAAAAATCTTCGCCCAACACTTTCTATCCCTCTTTCAAATGGGAACACAATAGTAGGTATCCCCTTTTCGGTTAGCTCATTTGCTATATTCATTGAATAAGTAGTTTTTCCTATATTGGAAGCACCACTTATCATTACCATCCACCCGTTCTCCATCTTAACTTTTGGTAGAAACCCACTCTTAACTGTATTATCACGCTTTGTGCGCAAATTTTTGATAATATCTCCAACCCCTTTGAATTGCCTCGTATAGTACGGGCGTGAATCTTTAATCAATTTTAGATAATCTTCACGAGTATACTTCCTAAAATATTCGTTAGCATCCTTGATCCCATCTGGATAGCAAACTTCCAAGCATTTATCAACTCCAAGCCGTTCAGCTAGCTTAATAGAGGTTTCTTTTCCTGCGTTATCATTATCGTAGGCAATATATATTCTAGGGATAGAATCTAAAAACTCTATCCATACTCCATAGCTATCCTTTCCTGCTACAGGACTAACTACATTGTGTATACCTGCCTGCCAGCAACTCATGAGATCAAACTCACCCTCTACGATCAGCACACCACCTTTGCCTTTTGCTTTGTCTATCCCGACATCATGGTATAGCCAAGTTTCTGCGCCTCTCTCGGATGTATATTTGATTTTGTCAGGCTTGAGAAAACGATACTTAATATTGACTAACTCGGCTTCCTCTTTTGTTTTAAAAATTGGTATTGAAATGGCGTGTTTATCAGGATCGTATCCTAATTTGAAATATGAAATTGTGTCTTTAGATAATCCACGCTCTACTTCCAAGTATTGTCTAGCTTCTTCGCAACTAGCTAGATTTTCTATAAATTGATTTACTTTTTCTATGGGGGGTTTTTTATATTCTGCTCCAATTTGCGCCCGCAACGATTGTATTTGTTCGTTGATAGGCAACATAATTTATTTTATTATATCTTCATAAGAATAATCGTCCTCTGATTTATTGTCTTTCTTTTCGTCGTCGTCAGTTATAAAAAAAGGATTGTTATATCGTACATTAATTTGTTCCATTAGCTCTTGCAACCTTTGAGGGGAGATACCAGTACCTATAGGGACAGTATCATTTGTTGTGGTAGTGTCGTTACCAGTGATGTTACCAAAATAATTGTAAATTTCGCTAAACATTTATAATTGCTTGCACATAGGAATTAAGGGTAGTTTCCTCCATCCCACACGCAGTATTAACTTCCAAGACAAACGACTTTTTGTCTTTTCTAATAATATCAACCGCCCCAAAATCTAATCCTAACGCTTTGACAGCGTCTACGGCGATCTTTTCGTTGTCTTCTATACGTTTCAACGGCTCCCCATCTATTGTACGGATAAAAATAGTTCCGTTATCGTGATTTTTAATAGATGCAGTGCCAAACTTCTTTTGGTAATCAATTACTTCTCCATTGAACACGTGTACCCTATATTCAACACCATCTTCAATAAATTTGGTGTATAGTTTAGCTTCTGGCAAGTCAGCTTTAGTACAAAAAATAATTCCTTTACCTGCATTGCTTGTGATCTTGGTACGAGCTATAATAACGTCCTCCCATGTTATAGCCGTATCTTTATTCGTAGTCCATTCAACTGTAGGTACACCAGCTTCTTTCAATTTCGTAAAGGTATTAATTTTGTTGGTAGCAAATGGGATATTAAAATATTCATTTTTCATTGTAGCCTTCCATTTTGGCATTGTGCTACTACCCCAATTAATTACTTTATCCGTATCCCTAGGGCGGTATTTCCTATCAGGATAAACTCGGATTGAGTGGTGTCCCAATTCTACCAGCTTGTTCTTCAATTTCTTTGCCGACTGGCTCCCCATCTTGTATGGGTATATCACTATTCTCTTCATAATTTGGCATAGGTATTTTATTTTTCCAATAATAATTTGTATGATAACCCCATTCTACCCCACTCTTGCTAGTTTCAACATTGTGCTTCAAACAAGTAAAAATATCTACCTTGTTGGCGTACTCGCCATTCTGTTTAAATATCTCGCTTCTTTTGACCACCAATACACAACCTTTAGCTAAAGAATGGGTGTGAGCTTCACGCACCTCCTTCCATTCATTGTCTACATCCATAACTTTAAAGATTTAACCTTACTATTAAAAATATCTAATAATTCGTCCTCGTTATTTATATCTAGTTTAACGTAGTTCTTAAAAAAAGATAAATATTCTGGTATTCTTTTAGGGATCCAAGTTATAGGAAAAGAATTGTCTTCAAGTATTTTATATAAAAAAGTATTATCGTCATTCATCCCTCTCCATTCAAAATGTAAAATAACACTTAACCCGACTGCGACTTCCCCATATTCCTCAACTATTGATTTAAAAAGTTTCCCTGTTATGGCATAATTTACTCTCGGTTTTATGCCATATTTCTTGTACCATAACTCACTATATAAATTAACGATCCTATTGATATACGATGCACCTTTCACTGGTAGTGTTTTCATCCCATAATTTAATAGAGAATATCTTTAGCCATACTCTCTTGCTATAAGTATAGCATATTATAAATAAAATTACAATAGCTAAATTATCTATCACATAATAATTACAAGTAGTCAACTATTACTCAGGTACTGCCCTACTTTTACTCTTGATAGGAGCTATAGGAGGTAGGATTATATATCAATTATTATATACTACCATATATTAACCTGTACTATATCTCAATAGCCCCAGCTAATTTATTCCACAACGAGGCTAATCAAACGGCTGGAATAGAGTAGTCAACTATTTTTACCAGCTTTCTCATTAGCCCCTTTATGGAACTTGCGAGCTTACGCTCTAATTTGAAAGGATGATGTTTTGTTTTTACACAGGATCACCCTACAGCCTGTGCTAATAATTAAATTGTCCCTATAGTATAGCATACTTTTAACAAAAAAGCAAGGAAAACAAAAATACCCCATAAAGAGGTATTCTTGTCAAGTCTATTACTATCTTTTGGATTTACGTATAGCTAATGCGCTATACTATAGACTAACACCAACTCGTCCTCGTTACAATAGAACATGAGAGAGTATTTTACTGTGCGACCACTTCGTTTAACAGGCTTAAAAAATATTATTATATCCCGATCCCGTGGTCTAACTAAGGATAGCGTTCGTGTATCATCTATATTATAGCATATCTAGCTAAAAATTGCAAGTTATTATATAGCTAAACCGTCTACCAATTCTTCCAATTCTAATATGCGACTTTCTGTTTCTTTGACTTCTGCGCAGATACTCATAATATCCTCACCATCGCACGATTCACCTCTTGCGAGTATGTTTAGTTGTTCTTCTTCTGATAGCTTTAAGTCCTCCAATTTTGTATAAAGACTACCAAGCTCGCACCATACATCATCAGGATTAAAGTTTTCCTCATCAGGGAAATTTTTATACGGGGATGGAAGTAGATTTTTTTGCCTCCATATCCCGTCCTCATCCCTGTAGAAGTCATCACTTTTTAGGTGATTTTCTAATTCTTCTCGTTCTGTTATTTTTTTTATTTCCTCGTCGTTTGATTTCTTGTTTATGTCGGCGTAATGTCCGTATCCAAGATGCGACCAATCTCCGTACCCCCCTCCGTATCCAATACGCCGTGAATAAAAAGACCCTATATCACAATCTTTTTCTGTGTCTTTAAGACCATCAACAAAATATTTGCTATAAATTTTGTTAGGTGCAACAGCAACCCCACTTCCTTCAGATTTCAAACAAAAAATATCTTTGTTCTCCTCTAATACTAAAGGATTTCCTTCATTTCTGCCATAGTGTACTGCCAAGACTTTATCATTTTTATCTGCCTCAACACAGATAAAAGCAACCGATCCACTTGTACTTATCCTGTCCTCCATACCTGATAAGTACAACGCAACCTCTACTGCCAAGGCTTCTGAATCATTAAACTTTTTCTTTACATCGACATCGTTATACAGCATGTCGCCGATTTTATATTGAATATACTCCTCGATAACAGTATTGTAGACAAAACCAAGTTTCTCGTGTTTTATTTTAAGCGTTTCGGCATTTGTTATAACTCCATTATGAACAACATAAAATTTATTCGTTAAATTTTCATTATCTACCACAATAGGATGAGCCGTTTCGGGTACATTTGCCGTAGATGTAGGCATACGGTGGTGGAACATAATATGACTAGATACATTTTTTTCAAGTTCTTTTAGTATATCTTTTTCGCTTGCCGTCCTAATATATTCGTTTATTTTTTTACTCATTGACACAAACCCAAAACCTTCTGTTCCCCTATGTTTTTGTTTCTGATAGCGTTTAGCTATCATTCGAGATACGTTCCCCCTTTTTTTATGAAAGGTATATATAATTCCACACATAATGTTAGATAAATAGTTTAATGCGACCCTTGATATATGTTATTAAAGATTGTTCTAATTTAAGCAAGCTAATCATTTTTTCTAACTTGCCCTCCTCTCCTACCAACATACTGCTAGTAATTTCCCCACGTGCAATTTTATCGATGATTGTTTGGTGTAATTTAACCCAATTTATAATCTTTAGAAAATCTAAAGTTCCACTATGGTATCTTATTTCAACCGTACCGTAACCGTGGAATAATGCGTGTAAGTTTAGCCCATGCCTACGACTAATATCTTTTTTTTCGTCTTTTCTACCTTTTATTTTTTTGATATTATGCTCATTATACCATATAGCTTCTAGTTGATCCATTGTTACTGCTTGTGCAATATGGGAGAGAAGATAACTACTTCCTAGTCCCGCACAAAATCTATTATTCCTACGACTTTTAGGTAACATAGACAAGATAACGTCATCAAATAGTCTATAAAACATAAACAATGTTTTTACTTTCTCAAAAGAGCCTTTGCCAAGAAGATCATCAATTCCAAGATGTACATGCAAACCGCAAGTTTCGTTAACTTTCATTTTGTGTTCTTTTGCTTCTTTTAGTATGTCTTTTAGCATATTTTCTCCTTCCAGTCCTGCAATAGGTGGTGTTTGAATTTCTATGCCTACGCCGTTTTTAATAGATATATCATCGGCTATCCCGATACGCTTATCTAGTTTATAAGTAAGATCAAAAACATTTCGTCTTGTATCATTAACCATTTCCAATTCTACACCAAAAGGACGTGCCGATTTTATATAATTACCTTCCGCAAAAGAATACATATACGGTTCCCAATCCCTATAAGGTATAGGAATATATTTATCCACACAGCTAGGGCAAAAATTTCCGTTCAACTCGCCAAACCTAGAACAATATCCACATACTGTATAATTATTCTTTTCAACACAATTTTTACATATTATTTCCCCAGTTGTATCTTCTCTGGTATCAACAAAAAAGTTTTTTTCATCACAATGTGTACATTCTGTCAAATAAAAATCCTCACATTGTTCGCATAAATTATATTCTCCAATTTGGGAAGTTGCACCCTTATAACCGCAAATATAGCATTGATCTTTCGTTCTGGTAGCTTCAGTAACTATGACGGCACTATTATTCCTAATAACCCATCTATGATTTTGCGGACAATCACAAGATACACCTTCATCATGCTCATCGTCATCGAAAATATAAAAGTCATCTAAACCACGGCTTACACATTTCACGGTATGAATACCATCCGCACGTTTTTCGTCATCTAAGAAGTCTAGTCCGTTTTTATCTACTCTTACTATATCCCCAACCTTAAATTTTATTTTGTTCATACCATTTTTTGAATTTAGCTTTATTAACCGACCATACCCAGCAAATAATTATTCGACCACTATTCGGATTTCTTTTATTATCACTTTTAGTGATTGACCCTAACCCATTCTCCTCTATATACTTAGCCAACATTTTGCCATACTTACCTGATGCCGTATCAGTGAAAAAATACAAAGCACAACTATTCCAATACTCATAACGGTGACGCCCCACGTCCAATAGTATTTCTTTAGGTTCTTTATGCATTCCTTCAATTTCTCTTAATCCACAACAACTTGTACTATTTATTGTAGCCATGAATATATTTTGTTAATGTTTCTGATAATTTATAATTAAGTTTAATCTTCTCGTCGTGTACCCTCTCTTGCAAAAAATTTTCAAACCCAAGATCATGCCCCTCGGGCAATTTAGCCCAATGCTCAAGTATATCATCCTTAAACCAATAGTCAAGTCCTTTTTCTGTAAACAATAGAAATTCCTCAATATATTTTTTATTTATCGGACAACTGCTCCACACTTCGTGGCTATAACCAGTAATACTCAACAAGACAGGCAACACTTTCATAAAATTATCTTGTGCCAAGGCAACATCATTTTCATTTATTGCTTTTTGCACATCTTTGATATTTACCGACTGTAAAATAGCGTTTGTGTCTTCCTTGGATAGCCCAATCCAAACGGCTTGCCGTGCTAATCCCATAACCATACTAAATAACTGATAGGATCTTAACCAAAAGTTAGATAAGGTGCGATATTCAATTCCGTGTTTAGGTAGACGATATTCTCCTGCCCTTCCGTATACTTTCCTTCGCTCAGCGTTTGCTGGATCAGTGTCTAGCAGTACGCAAGTGTTCCCAACAATTATATCCAATAATGGCATAATCCGTTTAGGATCGTGCAACAGTTCCATAGTTTCACTATCAATTCCCCCCAGATGGATATGACCCCCTGCGCTACGTTTGTAAAACTTAGAGGCATCCTTGATTGCCATTTTACTTTTTCCGTACACATTATTGCTTGGTGCGCATCCAAATTGTCGTGCTTTTTCTGATAACCCGTCCAATTCGTCTTTAGAAATTTCAATCATACCAGAAAAATCAAGTTTAGGTTTCAATTCCTCATACAATTTTCTAAAGCATGCACTCAATTCATTCCCCAATCTAGCTCTACAGGTATCAGCTCTAGGATTTAGTTCAGCTTGAACCCCGTCTATTACGATCTTGGTATCCCCTTCTTGTAAAGCTGGATTTTTAACTGATTCACGATCAATCACCAACCCATCTTTAGGTATAAACTTTTCCGCACCCGTAATCTTTCCCCCCTTGGTAAAGAAAAACTCAGGATCACACCCAAATATAATTGTGTTCGTTTTCATATAATATCTTGATAATTTTTATCTAATAAATTGGCTCCAATAATATCCACAATCACATTCTCGGTATTATAATATAGTTCGTCTTCCAATCCTTTTGGCATCGTTCTGGACACCAACGGTTCTATAACCATCTCTATAATATCAATAGCAATTTTGCGATATGGGTGATCTGCATCATTGCGGTTTCCATTTTGATCACAACTCATGCAGGTTTTTCGATAATCTTCTGCGGGGTAACCACAATGTATGCACATATATACGTTGTTTGTATCCATGTTATTCATCGGCGATAAGCCATTTTTTCTGATAAAAATCCCAATAATACAGTAACCCATCAACCCCTAACCCATAGAAATTATGATACCCCTCTGTGTCTGTAAAAACTTGTGTGATTTTCATAATATTTATTTATAAATTTCTAAAATACTGACCATCTTGTTCCATATAATCCATCATAACATCTCGTGCCGTACTTTCCCAGTCAATATATACATATGGTGGAAGTTCGGGAATTGTCCCAGTACCTTCTAGTAAATCCTGCACAAATTTCTCATCATTCCCATACTCCCCTTGGTATGCTTCCTCAAAGTTTTCTAACCCTCCATCTAACTCTGCCTCTAACCCTAAATATGCTAGTACCGCCCTCTCATCGTGTCCGTCTTCAATAAAAGCTAACACCTCCTCTATCTTCTCATCACTAAAACCTTTTCCCTTTAAGATTTCTTTCATAATTTTTTAGAGGGCTTGTTAGCTTCCCCCTTTTGATTTATCTATAATAATTTATTACCAATCATAAGTCAATGCCTACAATTATTACCACACAATACTTGACAATTCATCAAATATTATGTTGTAATTTCTATGGACACCCGTTCTTATATACATTGGATAATTCAAACAAAATTGACTTTTTTTTGTAGTTTTTTATTTTTTCCAATTTTCCTAGTTTATAGGAAAACAACAGAAAACAAAAAAGCCCGCCCCTTGTTAGGATGCGAGCTTTTGGTATTCTTTAACGGCTACGCCGTACCTTTCATAACGCTCTTTGTACTATATTGACGCTAGTCTTTTGCTTTGTTCGTATAACTCTAGCGTGTTTTGCAATCTTTTTAGAAAAACATCGTGTACCAGTCGTTCGCTTTTGTCGCCATTGATAGCATTGATATGCTTCCCCGTGGTGTGCGACCATATATTCTCGCTGATCGTAAACTTGTCGCCTTTCTTAAACGCTATCACCGTCTTGTAGCTATAGAATAGCTCTAACGTACCGATAGAAACTTTATGCAAATTGCTTGCAAGTTTTTCCAGCTTCAAAGTTGCTTCATACTTCATAAAAGAACAATTTGAGGTATTATCGCTTCCGTGCTTGTTCACGTAACGCCCCCCATATTGCGCCCTAATTGTAAAGGCGCAAAAGGGTTGCACTACTATCTAAGGGTTGAAAGGATCATCTGTATTGGTAACGTCGAACACCTTGCCAGTTTCAACAATTTCATCACCCATATCATAGTTGGTATACATACCATCGTTGTACTTACTATCTGCTATTTTCCGTGCTTGCTCTTCATCTTCTGCAAGAACATCCAATATATATATTCTAATTTCTTTTTTAAGTTGTGATAGTGTTTTCATATTTTCATTGTATTCCTGCATTGTTAAAACACTTGATAATTGCCTCGATCCTTGTCTTTCCAGTTGCCATATATCCGCCTTCTTCTTTTTTATGCTTTGCATATCCTTTGTATACGTTCCTTGCTCTTAGCATTGCGACATATCTTCCGCATACTCTATATATGTTCATATAGTTAGATAAAAATGCTCTAAGATACCAGCCCCGACAATAGCTAGCATCACCACAAGCCCGATAACAAAAGGAACGATAAAACTCTTTGCCTTCTTTTGATCTTCTGCCGTTTCGATAGCATCCACCCATTGATCCCATTCTTTATTACTAAAACCTTTATTATGATACATATTATTATTGCGGTTGATTATCTCCGCTCTTTTATTATAGCAAAAAATATCCAGTATATCATATAAAAGGTGTGGATAAGTATTGCAACACAAAAAAAAGACATTGTACATATTGTACTTGAATTATGGTATAATATAATATAGAAGGAAGTACAAAACTAAAGGAGGGTATATGATAATACTAAGAACGTGCGTACAATGTCGTGTAGTATTCGGATGCAAGACGATCAATTATGAAAAAGTATGCACAACGTGTATAAGGGTATCAATATGTCAGCCGTCAGACCTAGCGTGTGATCGTACACACGGAATATGTAACGAATGCTTGCAAGCAAGAACGAAACACAAGCCCCCCTAAAAAGGGGCTTTTTATTATATAACACCCTTAGAATAAAAACGCCCTATAATGAAATATAAACGCTTGCCCTTGGATAATCCAAAAATAAAAACCGCCCTGAATATAAAGGAATATACAGAAAAGACTACAAAAAGGACAAAAAGGGGAAAAGCAAAGCCCTACAATGCGATATAAGAAGTTTAAAACAAGCAAGCCGATACTATACACACCTAAAATTGACCCTATACCTTAAAGATACTGAAAAATGCGCCCCCTAACTATAATCACCTACTATACATATATACAACTACATAAGAGAAGTAATAGAAGCAAGAGTAGTACACTGTAAAGGAAGATAAGAGGTACACACTAACTAAACTACTAAACTACTAAACTATATACCCATCCACCGCAACGTCCACCCTATACAATAGCCCCCCGTAACAGAAGGACAAAACCGCCCTTATAATATAGCACTGTAAAGCAATACCCCTGCAATATATGGGGTATACATAACAGTATAAAAGAGAGCAAAAGTCAAGTCATAACAACATATTTTTTCAGAAAGTCAAGGGGGAGGGGACACGGCCACTCGTGTACGCGAAGATATATAGTACACATACCAAATTTTATAATATATAAAATAAATGTATTACATTTAATAGCTTGGGATACTTGCTAAATATTAATAAATATGTTATACTATATGGGTAATACTCTTTCCTGGGTATTAGCACTTCTTCTTTACAGATATATATTCTTCCCTTTAAGGTTTAGGATATATGTCGCTTAGCAGAATAGAGTAATGGTCACTCGGATGGCTCATAATCATCATACATAGGTTCGATTCCTATTTCTGCAAC
>CAYTFC010000014.1:35358-47736 GCA_964436955.1 uncultured bacterium
GTCTATATTCCTATTATTTAAATTAAGATATGGTAAATGAACAAACTGAATTTGAGCGTCGTAAACAAGATTTTCAAAAATATCTTACTAGTCAGGAATATCAGGAAAAACTTATAACTCGCCTGCAGATTAACGATGCCTGTCTACGAAAGGCAGAAGCCAGGGCAATTACATGGAACTTATGTGCTCGTCCTGAAAATCCAGTAGAAGGATGTATCTTTTTTATAGAAAACTTTGGTTGGACATTTGACCCTCGCCCAGAACATGAACCTCATCATTTAGCTTTTATCCTATTCCAGTACCAGAAGGACGGTATTAAATGGTTGATAGACCATATTGATAATGGTAAGGACGGACTTATAGAAAAAAGCCGTGACATGGGTATTTCGTGGATTGTATTCGTATGGGTACTTATTTGGTACTGGTTATTTAGGGATGGTATTAACTTATTGATTGGGTCGTACAAAGAGAAACTGGTAGATGATCGTACCAGAGACTCTCTGTTTGGTATGATTGATTATGGAGTAGATAATCTACCTAAATGGATTCTTCCTAAAGGATTCAAAAAGGATAAACACCGTACCCAGATGAAATTGGTAAATCCAGCCAATAACAATCTTATTACTGGAGATACAATGAACCCTGACTTTGGTCGTGGTACTCGTAAGACTGCTATTTTATATGACGAGCTAGGTTCTTGGGATTATGCTAAGGATGCTTGGGAATCTGGAGGCGATGCCACCAGCTGTAGAATTGCTAACAGTACACCAAAGGGGTATAACTACTATGCCATGTTGAGAGAATCTGGGATAGATGTTCTTACTCTACATTGGAAACTTCATCCAATGAAAGACCAATCTTGGTATGAATTTGAATGTAGCCGCCGTACACCAGAAGAGGTTGCTCAAGAATTGGATATATCCTATAATAAATCACAGGAAGGTAGGGTATATGCAGAATGGAATGAAAATAATATAGAATATGGACAGTTTGAATATGATGATACTTTACCATTATATGTATCCTGGGACTTCGGAAATACCGATGATACTGCGATAATCTGGGCGCAACCATATAGAAACAGATTAAGAATTATAGATACTTATAGAAATAATGGCAAAACAATAGATTTCTATATTCCATTTATTACAGGTATTGTTCCGTCTGATGGGTATAAATATACACGGTTGGATTTAGAAGTAATCGCTGATCATAAATATTGGAAGCGTGGAGTACATTTTGGAGATCCTGCTGGTAGATTTAGAAATTCGGTTTCCAACGAAACAGTGATTAAAGTACTTAATTCTGCTGGGATAGTGGTAAACTTTAATGTAAATTGGCAAGAATTTCAAGTTAGAAAAACAGCAGCCAAACTTCTAATGCAAAAAGGAATAGATATTAATATGAATGAAAGAACTAAATATTTTAATATCTGTATGTTAAATGCCGCTTATCCACAAGTTAAGAACGAAGGTATCCAAGAAATTCGCTCGATCAAACCTAAACACGATTATACTTCTCATTATCGTTCATCTTTTGAATATCTTTCTCTTGGTTTAGATTCAGCAATACAACGAAGAGGAGTAACCTTTGATAAGTTTAAAAAACAGGAAGTCATTAAAAGACGAGCTTTAAATTATTAACATGAAAATATTTCGAATAATTAAAACTATTAGGGCGAAAAATATTACAGATGCGCTTAAAAAGGAATCATCTGCAGAAGTTGAAAAAATTGATTTAATAGAAGAAGAAGAAAATGAATCTAAAATAGGATATTAATATGGAAGGATCACGCTGGTTTCGTAGATTTGTAAAAGAATTAAAAAAGATAAGTCCACATATTCGTATTAAGAAAATACGATTTGGTTTTTATCGTATTTATTTTAAACAGGCTTATTTATATGAGGTATATAAGGAAATGCCTCAGAAGGGATATGATATTGAAGAAGATGATCTTCGTTTTGAAAGTCAAAAATATTATCAGGAATATGAAGATAATGCTGAACTTACTCGCAAGATTAAAAACTTCGTAGAAGGGTATTGGGATGCAATGGATGTCCTCAAAACTAGAATTTGGATGATGAAACATAGTGAAGAATATTATCAGAATGCTGCCAAGGCTTATCGTCAAATGGTTGTCAAATAGTATATAGTGTGTTATAATTAATACAAAATGAAAAAATCTATTGTAGATGTAATAGAATCTGAGGTAATATCTAAAGCAGACGAATATAAACCATCTGAAAAAGAAATGGATGTTTTGGATTCTGTCTTCTTTAAATTTAGAGAAGTCGCAGATAATAGAGATAAGAACTATGAATATTTTGATGGGTTAAACCTTATCGAGTATATTGAAGATTCCGTTCGTAGATTTACTACCAACGTAGATGAACGTGAAAGTCTAGAAGATTGGCAGGCTAGAGTCTTTGATCCTTTTACCCGTAATAAGGTTCTTGCCTTTCTTGGTAAAATTGTACAAGTTCTTCCTATCGCACAATTCTCAGGACGAGGAGATGAAGATGCTCGTAAGGGAACAATCGTAACTAATCTATATGAATATTTTGAAGAATTAGATGATTACGAGGAATTAATGATATATCTTCTTTTGGAATGTATTGTTAAAGGAACAGCTATTGGTTATGAAGGTATTGATTATAAAGTCAGAAAAATTAGAAATGTAAAAGGATTTAATGATAATATAACTATAAAAGAAGAAAAAGAAACAATTACCCATCCTTTTGGGGCTATTGTTCCACTGGAAGATTTTTATCCTTCTAGTGTTGCTATCCGCAATATTAAGAAAATGCCTTACTGTTTTTGGCGTACAATATTGAATGAATCTGAATTTCTTATGTATTTTGGTTCGTATGATAAATCACAATATGTTAAACCAAAGATGACCGTTAATGCGGATAATAATGTAGAACGACCTTATTATATTGATTACATTAGTGAAGATGTTACTGACGGGCAAATCGAGGTTATTCGTTATTACGATAGAGTAAATGATGAATTTATAATTCTTGCTAATGGTATTTGGATTAATCCATTAAATAAGGATATTATAAGTCCTCTTCCATTTAACCATAAAGAACTTCCTTTCTGGGATATTAAATTTGATTTCTTTGGAGAGTTCTTCTACGGTAAGTCTCTTCCTGACAGGCTTAAATCAATGCAGGATGTATTGAATGTCTTAACTAATATGTTGTTAGACCAATCATTCCTTACCATCTTCCCTCCTCTTTTGACTAATGGGTTAGACCCTATTGAGGATGACTACCTGCGCCCTGGTCGTCGTACTTCTATTGATACACAAGGACAACCTATTTCAAGTTCGTTTATGAAACTAGATTTAGGAACTCCTGCTGGGTGGCATCAGTATATCTTAGAATATACTCGCAAAATCATGGAACAATCTTCCATGGATCAAGTAAGCCAAGGGCAGGCAGGTGTTGGTGGACGCACTACTGCAAGTGAAATCAGAACTGCTGCTGAAGGAGTAACTGCACTTCTTGGTATCTTTGCCCGAATGGTGAATTATGGAATTAAGCGTAAAGCTCTTCTTAAAGCTTCCAATATACTTCAGATAGTAACCGAGCCAGGAGCTCCAGTGATTAAACGTGTAGGTGGTGATACTGGTAAGAAAGATTTTAATGAAGCATTTAATGTATTTAAGATAGATAATGCTGTGTTGAGTAAAGGTAAGCGAGGTACTAAGGTAATTGAAATTTATTCTAATAAGAGTAAAATGCCTACAAAGAAAACTCAAATTGCTAGAGCACAAATAGCTAAAGCTGATTTGGGTAAGGAAATAGAATTTATCGCACTCCCACCTTCTTATCTTAGGAATTTCTTGTTTGATGTTAAACTTGGAACTAATCCAAAGAATGAACAATCTAAAGAACTTGCTAAAGCACTTCATTTGGAAAAGGTAAGAGTCTATATGAGTTTCTTCCCAAATATTATGAATGTCCAGGAACTTGCTGCAGAGACAGCGGAAATGATGGGAGATGACCCAACTAAAGTTATTAATGCAGATGCTTTTGCTGCTCCAGTAGAACCTGGGACTGAAACAGATACTGGCGTAGGTAAAACTCCACAAGGGAATACGGCCAATAATATGGTGAGAGGTATGCAAGGTGGGGAGGTCGCAGGTAATGATATGCAGGCTCTACAATCTGCTATAACAGGATAATATGGACTTAGAAAAACTTGTTTATGCGATAGATACAGAGAGCGATTTTGATAAGAAAATGACGGACAAACTCCTTACTGATTTGTCTAAGGTAGATTTATTTAAAGAATTTCTTAAATCATCTATCTCTAAAGATTTAAAAAGGTATTTTCTTGCGGAGGCCCAGGATGCTCGTATGATGATTAAGGGTAAACTCTTAGGATTTACTTCTCTTCTTACCCAAATTCAAAACAACAATGAAGCAAAAGAATTGATTGTAGATATGAAGAAAAGGCATGCTAAAAACTAGCCAAGTTATTATTAGTGTGGTATAATATAATCATATTGAGTAGTTTACTGGCCGCCTAACTTTGTTTGGGCCGCCAATAGACTACTTGATGTGGTCATTATTAATTAATATTCAAACAATCTTGGTGGACTCAACCACTCGCAGACTCAACTGCGTTATCAAGGGATTTGGTAAAAAGGGAGTTTGACTGAATATTATGGATGAAATAAAAAAAGAAGATGTGCAAAAAATTGTGGATGAGTTAGCTACTCTGAAACAAGATAAGGAAAATTTAGTAAACGAACTTAAAGAATTGCGTTCAAAGAAAACTGGGCCAACCCCAGAAGAAATTGAGGCAAAGGCTAAAGATGTCGTTACTAAAATGTTAGAAGAGCAGACTCAGAAAAATTCATCTGATTCTAGGAAAAATGCAGAGGAAAAGTTTAAAAAACTTTATCCTGAATTTAACCCTGAGAATGATACTGCTGGATTGAATTATTCCACTTTCCAAAAGAAAATGGAACGTATCAATCTATCAAATCTTTCTAAAGAAGAAGAATATTTGGAAGCTTTTGAGGATGCTTATGTTTTGATGAATAAGAACAAGATTATGTCGGAAAGTTCTTATTCACCCCAGTTTGAGTCGCAGAGTTTTGCAAGTAAATTTAAAACCTCTGATGGGAGAGATCTCTCTGAGAAGGAAGTTAAATTACTCAAGCAGAATGGATGGGATAAGGATAAGTATCTTAAAATGAAAGAGAAACGTCCTGCCTATGTCCGCACTCTTCTGGAGTATGTTAATTAATAATAATCATAATTAAAAGATATGGCATTTAAACGCGTAGGCACACTTGGGACTGAATCAGCTCCTATTTTGCGCCGCCAGATCATCACGAACTCTCTTGCTACTACTGTACTAGATAGTGTGAAACTTACATCTGGTTTTATCGCAGCAGGCACGACAGGTGCTCTTGTCTTTGGACACATTGTTTCTCATTCAACACTTCTTGGTGTTGGTATGGAATCAACTGGTGTTGCAGGGGCAGCTTCTGGTAGTTATGTTGGAACCTTCACGGTAACTTCAACTAACCAGACTGTAGCGAAAGTAAAAGCAGATTGCGACATCTCTAAGGAAACTTTGTATTCCGCAGAGGAAGACGTAGCAATCGGTACAACTACTGGTTCAAATCTTGCAGGTTATACACAGGACATCGTAGATACGAACACTCTTGATGAGAGTTCAGCTCTTACGACCACTGGTCAGTATATGGGATGGGGTGTTGATCCTGATAATTCAGCACAGGCAATCGTAAACATTTACGAGAGTCAGGTATTTGGTGTCTAATTTAACAAGTAATTAATTCTAATCTAAAATAATATGGAAAGTCGAGGAACATGGACAGATTTAATTGCAGGTGTTGGACTCCAGATTGCTGAGGTTTTTGATCTCGGTCAGGAGGAGTACATGCCTGGAATTGGTAATCTCCTAACAGTTACGACTGGTGAAGGCGCACAGCGCAATTTTACTGGTAAAACTGGTTTGGGCCGTCTTGCCCAATTTGACGAAGGCGACAATATCGGAACGAATCGTCGCTACAAGACCTATACTACCAAGGTTGTTTACAATAACTATGGTAATAGTATAGAGGTAACAAAGAACGCTATTGAAGATCGTGATTTCTCAACTGAACTTGACGAAATGAAGGATCTATCAATCGCTGCTAACTTCTCACAGGACGAAGCAGGTATTCAGTTGTTTAATGGTGGTTTTGCTACAACTTCAGTTGTTAATGGTTATACCATGAATTTCTACGGTGATGCAGTACCTACTTACTCAACAGTACATCCTACTGTAGTACCTGGTGGAAGTACGCAGTCAAACGCTTCTTCAACTGGTATTATCTTCAGTCATGACAATCTTGAAGTGGCTAAGGTAGCATTGGTTGAACAGCAAACTGATGATGGTCTTCCATTGGCACTCTTGGGTAAGCCTATGGTAGTTCTTCCTCCTGCACTTGAACGTGAAGGACGTGAAGAAACCGAATCAGCTCTTGACCCACGTAATGCAAACAATGCAATCAATGTATTCCGTGGAACCATTGATATGGCAACTTCAACCTTCTTGGCTTCAGCTAATGGTGGTTCAAATACAGCTTGGTTTACGATCATTCCTGGTCGTGATAAGCAGTATCATGAAACTCGCCAGGGTGCTAAGTTGGAGAGCGAAGTAGATATTCGTTCAAAGAACGTTACGTTTACCGTAGACGCTCGTTGGGCAAACTATGTTAAGGACTGGAGACGCAAATGGGCAAGTAAGGGCGATTTGGCTACATATAGCTCTTAATCTATAGATTTTCTGACAGGGGTTAATAAACTCCTGTCTTCAATCAAAGTTGTCTTCACCCGCCAAGATAACTAAACTAGAATAATGCGGTATAATCTTAGCAAGAAATCTTCCACCTATCCTGAGCGAATTGTATATGAAGTTCTTAAAGAATTACATATACCATTCAAACATAGATGGTTAATAAATGGAAGAGAAATAGATTTTCTAATCTTTGACAATATTTGTTTGGAGATAGATGGGCATAACCAAGATACTATTAAGAACGAAATTCTTGCTGGTATGGGATATGTGCCCATACATCTCCATAACAAAGAGGTTAATAGAGAATCTATAATTAATTTAATAAATAATTTATGCGAGACGTGTTTGGAAGATTTGTGAAAGGACATATTCAAGAAACCCCACGAACAGAAAAACAACGTCAAACTGCTCTCAGTAATCTGTCAGGATTCATTGGAAATGGCAAACAAAGAATAGGTAAAAAACATTCTGAGTCTGCTAAAAAGAAAATGAGTATTGCCCATAAAAAAAGAATTAGGCAAATGACACAAGACGAGAGAAGCAAAAGATTTGGAATATGGAAGGATAAATATGGTTCTGAACATCCTAATTATATTGAAGATAGATCATTATTGAAAAAAGATAATCGAAGAAATGATTCAATGTACAAAGAATGGAGAAAAAATGTTTATCGAAGAGATAATTTCAAATGTCGCATTGATAACGAAAACTGTGATGGTAGGATAGAATCTCATCATATCTTATGTTGGAAAGAATATCCTGAATTGCGTTATCAAACTAACAACGGCATTACGTTATGCCATGCTCACCATCCTAGAATTAGAGCAGAAGAGAAACGACTAATTCCTGTACTCCAAGAATTAGTGTCAGTATTAAACGCCTAACTTTGTCATTCACAAACTATCCAAATGGGGTCTCGTCATTTGGTATCCCCGTAACTGGTTCATTGCCTTTGGTTCTTGGTTCAACTGGTGTGGGTAAAATTTATTTCGTAGACGCAACTTATGGTTCTGACGGTAACACAGGTTTGAGCGCAACTAGTGCACTCAAGACTGTTGCACAAGCATACTCATTGGCCGTGTCAGGAGATACTATCGCACTTTCAACTAACTCAACACATTCACTTACTTCTGGTATTGCTCATACCAAGAGTCGTATTAACTGGGTTGGTTTGGATTTCAATGGTCGTCAGGTTCAGCAAGGTGCTAAAATCCAACTTGCAACTGCTTCAACCTCAGCTTATGTAATCAAGAATACTGGTGTTCGTAATTCATTTACTAATATCAAGTTTATTCAAGCAGCTACCGCAGCTACAGCACTTCATGTATTGGAAGACGGTTCAGAGGGTTCACTTTACCAGAACTGTTCATTTGTATTCGGTGTAGTTGATAATCTTGACCTTACTACTGCCCACGAAATTGTAGCAGGTTCTGACTCAGCAACATTCCTTAACTGTACATTCGGTGCTGATACTCTATTGACATCTGGTAATCGTTCAGTATTCCATGTAGACCAGGTTACTACCTCACAGGAGTTTAAATCAAACATCTTGGAGAACTGTAACTTCATTATTTCCTCATCGGAAACTTTGGCTACATTTATTCGCTTGGACGCTGTTGGTGATGTACTCTTTACCAATATGTTTAAGAATTGTACGTTCGTAGCATCAGTAGACTCTGCTGGTGGTGTAGCATTAGCTGAGGCTGCTCAGACTGGAACTAGTACAGTTAAAGGTACATTAGTCTTTGCAAACCCCACAGCATTTAATGTTACTGATTTCTCAACTGCAACGAGTGGACGCAATACAGCTATTCAGATAGTTGGTCTTACTTCAACGGCAGGAACTGCTGGTGTTGGTGTTACTCCTACAGCCTAGTTTTTAACTCTGGCTCTACTTAGCCCCTTTATGGGGGTTAAGATAGGGTCAGAATAAAATAATATGATACTCTATAATCCTACTAATGATAAAGTTTCTATGATGTATGCAGGTG
Source organism: uncultured bacterium (assembly GCA_964436955.1). GTDB lineage: Bacteria > Chlamydiota > Chlamydiia > Chlamydiales > JAJFMA01 > CAMFKD01. Next base: position 44,181 of record CAYTFC010000014.1, read on the forward strand.
TAGAATACGAAATTCCTGCGCAATCTACCATTGAAGTATCAACAGAAGTTGGACTTCATTGGACTGGTGTTATTCATAAATTCTTGATGATTGAAGATGAAAAAATTAAAACTAAAGACGACACTAAAGAGGTTCCGTGTGTCCAAGAGGATAGTGTTGAAATCTCCACTCAAGAGGCCGAAATTGTGGAAGAGGTGGTAACTAAGAAAAAGAAAAAATAATATGTGTTTATATTACGCATCACAGCAACCAGTAGTATTAGTAGGTAGCAAAGCAGTAACAACTCTTACATCGATTGCTCTTACTGACGCTTATGATGTTGCTAACAAAACGAAGACATTTGAAACTGGCGGTTTTAGTAAAGTAAACTTTGACATCCTTTATACAATGGGTGCAACAGAAACTTCTAACTCCATCCAAATGCGAGTAGAAGGTAGCCCAGATGGAACTAATTTCTATCGTATCGCTAATGAAACTGTTTCTGGTGGAACTTCTACTCTTACTGCCCGTGAATTTACATTTGTAGGAGCAGATGCTGCTGCCGCAACCATTAGTATTGGATTGGATATTTTCTATAAATATCTAAAAGTATCATTCAAAGAAACTGGCAAAGCAACTAACTTTGGTACAGTTTACTGCGAAGCTACACTCTCTGGGAAATAATATGAAAAAAGAAAACCTCAACAATAAAATAGATGATTTAAAAGCTCATCTTGAGGTTATTCATAGTTCTATTAGAGAACAAAATAAAACAATAGAAGACCTAAATAGTCTACGAAAAAACTTGCTCTCTGAGATAGAAAAAGAGTCTTTGGATTTATCCAATATTAAAAAAGAGAAAGAAGATAGTTTGGTAACTATTGATATTCATAATAAAAAGATTTCTAATGATATTAGAACTTTAGAAGAAAACAAATCTAGTTTTGAAAAGACAGTAAAATTAATATTAGCAGATATTGAAGCGCAAAAGAATAAAATAAATAGCGAAGAACTTTCTGCCAACCAAAGACTTACTATACTTAAAGATGAGATTGAAAATACAAAATTCTATGCTGGGAAACTAAGCATGGAGATTACTACCCTACTTAACTCTATCTCTGAACAAGAAAATACGAAATCTCAACTTGATAAGAATGTTCAAGAATTAAACGAGAAAATTCATTCTTTGGAAACTGATCTAGAAATTAAGACTAGGGAATATCAAAATAAACTTATTGACCAGAAACTTGATTTAGATAATATAACTTCAATAATAGAAGAGGAAAAGAATAAGATTCGTGGGCCACTTGAATTGATTAAAAGACGAGAAGATGAGATTGTTATTAAGGAAAAGCAATTACAGATATTAACAAATCGTGCTAAAAAAGTCTGGGATAAATTATATCCTGGACAAGAAATAAATATATGAGCTTTAGAGATACACAAAATCCAGGGATAGGAGGATTAGATGAACTCACTTTAGCTGAGGAACTTGTTATCCAAAGTATGACTTCCTTTTCTGGTAATGGAGGAAAGTTTCTCCGTGTTAATGTGGGCGAAACTGGAGTAGAATATGCAACTGCTGGTGGTTCAGGAACGGTGACAGATGTCTCTGTCGTGACAGCCAACGGAGTTTCAGGTAGCGTGGCGACAGCGACTACTACTCCTGCCATTACGTTAACGCTAGGGGCTATTACGCCTTCTTCAGTGCAGGTCTCAGGACTTACTGCTTCGCAAATTGTCGGTACAGATGCCTCAAAAAATCTTGTGTCTCTTGCCGTAGCAACCTACCCATCTCTTACAGAACTCTCTTATGTAAAGGGAGTAACTTCTGATATACAGACTCAAATCAACGGAAAGCAAGCATCAATGGGTGCAGACGACAACTATGTTACCGACGCAGAAAAGACAGTAATTGGAAATACTTCTGGCACTAATACAGGAGACAACACCGTAGCTACCGCCCTAACAGGTACACCTAGCATTACTGTAGCTACTGTAACGACTACTGGAAATATCGAACTCGGACACGCTTCTGATACTACTGTATCTCGTTCAGCAGCAGGCGTTATCGCAGTTGAAGGCGTAGTTATTCCAAGCATTTCAAGTACGAATACGCTTACAAACAAGAGGGTTACTAAACGTGTTATAACCACTACAGACGATGCTACCGCAGTAATTGACGTAGATACGACCGATGTTTACGAATTAAGTGCTGTAGCTAACGCAACAACATTTTCAACTACAGGAACCCCTACCGATGGGCAGACAATGGTAATTCGTTACAAAGATGCTGGAGCGGCGAAAGGATTAACTTGGGATGCAGTCTTCGTCGCAATAGGAGTAACGCTTCCAACTACCACTCCTACAAGTAAGTGGGGATATGTTGGGGTGCAGTATAATAGTGCGGCAAGTAAATGGCACGCTTTAGCAGTAACTACAGAAGCATAAACTAAAATGGCTACAGCAAAAGTATTAACAGTCGGGGGAGGTGGAGGAGCTTCAGGAGGTGTTTTTGAAGTATCCTTTGGTTCTGGTGGTGCAGGTGGTACAGTAGACTATAATGCCTCATACTCCGTTTCAGGTGGTGCATATACAGTAACGATTGGCACTGGAGGAACTGGGGTAACAACTGGTACACCTGGAACAGGAGGTTCAACAACTTTTGATGCACAGACTTCTACGGGTGGTGGTTCGTCTATAAACACTTCCCAAACAGGTGGTTCAAATGCTGACTTTTCTGGCGGAACAGGTGCTGGTTCGGCTGGTGGTGGTGGGGCAGGAGCAGGAGCTAATGGTTCGTCAAGTAATGGAGGAGATGGCGTAGCTAATTCAATAAAAGGGTCATCTGTAACTTATGGTGGAGGTGGTGGTGGTGGTGGTACAGGTACGGGTGGCGCGGGGGGTGGTGGTGCGGGTACGATAGATGCTCCAGCGAACAGTGGCACAGCAAACACAGGTGGTGGTGGTGGTGGTACAGGACAAGGTTCACTAGGAGGAAGTGGCGGAAATGGTGTAGTCGTTGTTGCATATACCACAACAGAGTTTTCTCACACGGGAGGAGATTCTACTGGTACAAATGGTTCAGAAACGTGGGTGCAATTTAATGCAAGCGGGACACTTACTTTGACAGCAACTTCTGCCACCAACTCTAATTTCTTCTTAATGATGTAATAAAAATATGAAAAAACTATTTGAACTTAAAACTAAAGACTTTCTAACTGGCATTGCTAGCACTGAACATATAGAAAACGATGGGCTTTTTAATTCTACGACGGCTGGAGCATATTCAATGTCTTGGACTCAAGGGGCAGCAGATCATTGGGCGATAGTATCATTACATTTAAACGCAATAGCAGTTACTACCAACTCTAACTTCTTCTTAATGATGTAATATGGCACTAACTATTGAACAACTTAATAATAAGATAGACTCTGAGATAGCAGATCTTCAGGTTAAGATTGATACCCAAGCAAAAGAAATCGCAACCCTTAAAAATAAACCATTAGAATCTGTTAAGTTAGATAGATATTTAGATAATCAAAGTAAGGATATAATAAGAGATATTATAGATGA